>JAEWBU010000208.1 GCA_023390985.1 Pseudomonadota bacterium | reverse complement strand
CGCCCAGCCGCGGCACCGTGAAGCTGGCGGGCGAGGACCTGTTCGCCCTGGACGAGGACGATCGCGCGGCGCTGCGCGCCCGCAAGGTCGGTTTCGTGTTCCAGAGCTTCCAGCTGATGGGCAACCTGACGGCGCTGGAGAACGTGATGCTGCCGCTGGAGCTGGCGGGCCGCCGCGACGCCCGCAAGGCGGCCGCCGCGATGCTCGAGCGCGTGGGCCTGGCCGAGCGCCTGGGCCACTACCCCAAGGTGCTCTCCGGCGGCGAGCAGCAGCGCGTGGCGCTGGCGCGCGCCTTCGTGGTCGAGCCGGCGGTCCTGCTGGCCGACGAGCCCACCGGCAGCCTGGACTTCGCCACCGGCGAGAGGGTGATGGACCTGATGTTCGAGCTCAACCGCGAGCTGGGCACCACGCTCGTGCTGGTCACGCACGACCGAGCCATCGCCCAGCGCTGCGAGCGGCGCATCACGATCGAAGCGGGCCGCGTCGCCGCCTGAGCCGGCCCTTCGATAATCGGGCCGATGTCTTCAGCGAAAGTCCTGTTCGGTTTCCATGCGGTCGGCGTGCGGTTGAAGACCGCGCCGCAGTCCGTGATCGAGGTTTATTACGAGGCCGCCCGGCGCGATGCGCGCATGCGCCAGTTCCTCGATCGCGCGCGCGAGGCCGGCGTGCGGCTGATCGAGGCCGACACCCTGCGCATCGCCAAGCTCGCCGGCAGCCACGGCCACCAGGGCGTGGCGGCGCGGGTCGAGGCGCTGCCCGCCGCCAAGTCGCTCGACGACCTGCTCGACCAGGTCGAGGGCCCGCCGCTGCTGCTGGTGCTGGATGGCGTCACCGATCCGCACAACCTCGGCGCCTGCCTTCGCGTGGCCGACGGCGCCGGCGCGCACGCGGTCATCGCGCCCAAGGACCACGCCGTGGGCCTGAACGCCACCGTCGCCAAGGTGGCGAGCGGCGCCGCCGAGACGGTGCCGTACTTCATGGTCACCAACCTCGCTCGCACGCTGGGCGAGCTGAAGGACCGCAACATCTGGTGCATAGGCACCAGCGACGACGCCCCGCGCACGGTGTTCCAGGCCGACCTCAAGGTGCCGGTGGCGCTGGTGCTCGGCGCCGAAGGGCCGGGCATGCGCCAGCTCACGCGCAAGACCTGCGACGAGCTGGTCTCCATCCCGATGCGCGGCGCGGTCGAGAGCCTGAACGTCTCCGTGGCCAGCGGCATCTGCCTGTACGAGGCGCTGCGGCAGCGGTCATGAGCGCCGGGCGCGTGCGCGAATGGGTCGCCGCCGCGCGCCACATCGCCGTGCTCACCGGCGCCGGCATGAGCGCCGAGTCCGGCGTCCCGACCTTTCGCGACACCCAGACCGGCCTGTGGGCGAAGTTCCGGCCCGAGGAACTCGCCACCGAGGAGGCGTTCCGCGCGAACCCACGGCATGTGTGGGACTGGTACGCGATGCGGCGCGAGCGCATGAACGGCGTGTCGCCGAATGCGGGGCACGTGGCGCTGGCGGCGTTCGCGAAGCGCCATCCGGGGCGGCTCACGCTCATCACGCAGAACGTGGACGGACTGCACCAGCGCGCCGGCAGCCCGGGCGTGCTGGCGCTGCACGGGAACATCGCCGGGGACAAGTGGCTGGATGCGCCGCGGCCGTGCTGCGATGCGCAGCCGCCGGTCGACGGTCGCCCACCGAGCTGCGGCATCTGCGGCAACCTGCGCCGGCCGGCGGTGGTCTGGTTCGGCGAGATGCTGCCGGTGGACGTGCTCGAGGCGGCGGAAGAGGCGGCGCAGGACTGCGACCTGATGCTGGTGGTGGGCACCAGCGGCGTGGTCTATCCGGCGGCGGGCCTGGCTCGGAGCACGCGAGGGCGCGTCGTCGTCATCAATCCCGAAGCCAGCGACCTGGACGACGCGGCCGACGTGGTGCTGCGCGGCACGGCGGCGGGATTGCTGCCGGAATTGCTGTTCGCTTGATCGTCATTCCCGCGGAGGCGGGAATCCAGAGCGTCCGCCTTCGGGCTCCTGAAAGCACTGGATCCCCGCCTCCGCGGGGATGACGATGCCTTCAGACCCACCCGAACCAGCCCAGCAGCGCTCCGGCGCCCAGCAGCCACAGCAGGTGGATCTTCGTCTGCCAGACGATCAGCGCCGCACCCAGCGTCACGGCCCACAGCGGCGCGTCCTTCCATTGCGGCTCCGCGCCCGTAGCCAGCACCCAGCCGGTGGACACCAGCAGCGCCACCACGATCGGCGCCATGCCCTGCTTGAACGCGCGGACGCCGCGCAGCTCGCGGTTGCGGTGGCCCCATTGCGAGGCCAGGTAGGTGAGGGTGGTGCTGGGCAGCAGGATGCCGACCATGGAAACCACCACGCCCAGCGCCGCCAGCGCGAAGCCGCCGGCGTTCAGCCCCACGTTCCAGCCCATCAGGGCCACGAACAGCACATTGGGGCCCGGCGCGGCCTGGGCGATGGCGACCGAGGCGCTGAACTGCGGGTCCGACAGCCAGCCGTGCTCCTGCACCAGGTAGCGGTGCATGTCGGGCGCGGTGGTGATGGCGCCGCCCACCGACAGCAGCGAGAGCATCGCGAAATGCGAGAACAGGGACAGCCAGTCGGCGCCGCCCATGGCGATGTTCATTGCGGCGCTCCCAGCTTGCGGTACGTCAGCCAGCACGAGAGGCCGCCCAGACCCAGCAGCACCCAGGCCAGCGGCCAGCGAAGCAGCGCGATGCCGATGAAAGCCGAGACTCCGAGCACGACGCAAGCGGGCACGCCCAGCGGGTGCCTGCGCAGTGCCGGCATCAGCTTCAGGCCGGTGGCGGTGACCAGCCCGGCCGCCACCGCGCCCATGCCGCGCAGCGCGCCGGCCAGCTGCGTGTAGCCGGCGAAGCGGGCGTGCAGCAGCGCGAGCAGCAGCACCACCGCCAGCGGCGCGGCCAGCATGCCGGCCAGCGCGACCACCGCCCCCCGCAGGCCGAAGTAGCGGCTGCCGATCATCAGCGCCAGGTTGACCACGTTGGGTCCCGGCATGATCTGCGCGACCGCCCATTCCTCGACGAACTCCTCGCGCGTCATCCAGCGCTTCTTTTCGACCAGCTCGCGCTGCACCACGGCCAGCACGCCGCCGAACCCCTGGAGGGCGAGCAGGGTGAAGGAAACGAAGAGGTCGGTGAGGGATTCGGGACGCGGGCGGCGCGTGGAGTCGGCCGGCGACGCGGGCGGGGACATCATGGGCGCGGATTATCGTTGGCGCGTGTGGCCAGCCAGAGCCCCGCCGCGATCAGCCCCAGCGCCAACCAGGTCCAGGCCTGCGGCCGCTCGTCCAGCAAGGTCCATCCCAGCACCGCCGCCGTCACCGGATTGAGCGCGAGGAACACCGTCACGCGCGTGGGCGGCAGGTGCTTGAGCGCGTACAGCCACCAGAAATAGCCGACCCCGCTGGACACGCCGATGAAGGCGATCGCACCCCAGGCGCTTGCGCCGAAGCCGCCCACGCGCACCGGCCAGGCCTCCGGCAGCGCGAGCAGCGCGAGGACGAGCACCGAAGCCAGCATCGCGAAGGCCGATACCGGCACCACCGGATACCGTTGCAGGTACGGGCGGTACAGCACGCTGCACAGCGCACCCGTCGCCGCCGCGCCCAGAACGGCCAGCTCGCCCCACCAGCCGATGGCCTGCCGCGCCTCCAGCTTGGGCACCAGCGTGCAGGCCACGCCGGCGATGGACAACAGCACACCGCCGGCCAGGCGCGCGGTCGGCTGCTCGCGCCCGAGCGCGGTCGCCAGGGCCAGCGTGAGCAGCGGGAACAGGCTGAAGATCAGCGCGGCCTGCGCGGCCGGCACGAGCCGCAGCCCGAAATTCAGCAACGCGATCAGCACGCCGAACTGGCCGATGCCCAGCGCCGCCATGGCGATGAGATCGCGGGCAGGCGGCCGTGGTGCGTCTGCGGGTCGCGCCGCCAGCGTGCGCCAGGCGAACGGCAGCAGGCAGAGGAAGCCGAGCGCGTAGCGCAGCATGGCCAGCGTGAGCGGCGGCACCTCCGCCACCGCGAAGCGCGAGGCCACGATGGCCGCGCCCACCTGCACGCCGGTGGCGGCCGCGGCCCACAGCGCGAGGTTCATGCGGCTTGGCGCAGGTCGAGCGACCAGGTCTCGCCGACCAGCTTCTGGCCGTAGGCCTCCAGCGCCTCGCTCTCGACCAGCTCGAAGCCCCGGGCCGCGTAGATCGCGCGCGCCGCATCGAGCTGCCCGTTGGTCCACAGCACCATCCTGCGATAGCCCTTGGACCGAGCGAACGCGATGCATTCGTCCACCAGCCGCCCGCCCAGCCCGAGCCCGCGCGCATGCGGCGACAGGATCAGCAGCCGCAGCTGCGCCACGGTGGGCGACTTGCGCACCACGAACACCGAGCCGACGCGTTCGCCATCCAGTTCCGCGATCCAGCCCTTCTCCCACCCGGGATCGAACTTGCGCAGGAAACCCGCCGCGACCTCCGCCACCAGCGCCTCGAACTCGCTCGTGTAGCCGTACTCGCGCGAATAGACCTCGCCGTGCTGCATCACCACCCAGCCGAGGTCGCCCGGGCGCGGGTCGCGAAGCTGCACCGTGCGGGCGCGCGGCTCGTCAGGGTCGAGCAGCCGCTGCACGGTCTGCAGGGCGGCGA
>JAEWBU010000186.1 GCA_023390985.1 Pseudomonadota bacterium | reverse complement strand
GAAGTGGCTCTGGCTGCTGGCCAGCAGCACGATCAGCGCGTCCAGGTCCTCCGGGCTGCCCAGCCGCTTGCGCGGCAGCATGTTGACCAGCTTCTGGCCCTGCTCGGTGTCCCAGTGGTGGTGGTTGATCTCGGTGTCGATGTAGCCGGGGCAGATGGCGTTGACGTTGATCTCGAAGCGGCCCCACTCCAGCGCCAGCGCCTTGGTCATCTGCACCACCGCGGCCTTGCTCATGGCGTAGACGCCGATCTGCGGCAGCACGCGCAGGCCCGCCATCGACGCGATGTTGATGATGCGTCCGCCGGTGAAGGTGCCCGGCGCCGCGCCCTTGGCCCGCGCCAGCATGCGCTTGCCCACTTCCTGCGCGACGAAGAAGGCGCCCTTGACGTTGGTGTCGAAGATGAAGTCGTACTCCTCCTCGCCCACGTCCTGGATGCGCTGGGTGGTGCTGACGCCCGAGTTGTTGACCAGGATGTCGATGGAGCCCACCTCGGTCTCGGCGTGCGCGACCGCGGCCTTGATGCTGGCCAGGTCGGTGACGTCCAGCGAGAGCACGTGGGCGTCGCCGCCCTCCCCCTCGATCTGGGCGCGCAGGTCCTTGAGCTTCTCTATGCGCCGGGCGGCCAGCACCACGGCCGCCCCGGCGCGCGCCAGCGTGCGCGCGAACTGCGCGCCCAGCCCGCTGGAGGCCCCGGTGATGAAGGCGACGCGGCCGGAAAGATCGATGGTGTAGCTCACGAAAGGTCTCCTGCACGCATGGATGGGGTGGTGCGCGGCGCCCCGCTGCGGCAGAGGCGCGCAATAGAATCGCAGTTTCTCCGCCGCGCGCGGGCCTGTCGGAGCAGCGCACGAAGCTGCCGACGATTATCGAGCACCGACCATGACACGAGAAGAAATCCTGGCACAGCACGGACCGCGCGAAGCGATGGAGTACGACGTCGTCATCGTCGGCGCCGGCCCCGCGGGCCTGGCCACCGCCATCCGCCTGAAGCAGCTGGCCGCCGAGCACGACCGCGAGGTCTCGGTGGTGGTGCTGGAGAAGGGCTCCGAGCCCGGCGCCCACATCCTGTCGGGCGCCATCATGGACCCGAAGGCGCTCACCGAGCTGATCCC
Organism: Pseudomonadota bacterium; assembly: GCA_023390985.1. Taxonomy (GTDB): domain Bacteria; phylum Pseudomonadota; class Gammaproteobacteria; order Burkholderiales; family Burkholderiaceae_C; genus Ramlibacter. Next base: position 18,186 of record JAEWBU010000186.1, on the reverse strand, counting down.
CGACTGGAAGGACAAGGGCGCGCCGCTGAACGTGCCGGTCACCGAGGACATCTTCCTCTTCCTGTCCGAGCGCGGCGCGATGCGCACGCCCAATTTCCTGCTGCCGAAGAACTTCCACAACGAAGGCAACTACATCGTCAGCCTCGCCAACGTCACGCGCTGGCTGGCGCAGCAGGCCGAGGGCCTGGGCGTGGAGATCTTCCCGGGCTTCCCGGCGGCCGAGGTCCTCTACAACGAAGACGGCTCCGTCAAGGGCGTGGCCACCGCGGACATGGGCATCGGCAAGGACGGCCAGCCCACCGAGAACTTCCAGCTCGGCATGGAGCTGCACGCCAGGTACACGGTGTTCGCCGAAGGCTCGCGCGGCCACCTGGGCCGCCAGCTGATCAGCCGCTTCAAGCTGGACGAAGGACGCGACCCGCAGAGCTACAGCATCGGCATCAAGGAAGTGTGGGAGATCGATCCCGCGCGCCACCAGCCGGGGCTGGCGCTGCACAGCGCGGGCTGGCCGCTGGACGAGATGACGTACGGGGGCTCGTTCCTGTACCACATGGAAGGCAACCAGGTCGCGGTGGGCTTCGTGGTCGGGCTCGACTACGGCAACCCGTACCTGTCGCCGTACGAGGAGTTCCAGCGCTTCAAGACGCATCCGAACATCCGCTGGTATTTCGAAGGCGGCAAGCGCCTGGCCTACGGCGCGCGTGCTCTCACCGTGGGCGGCCTGCTGTCGCTGCCGAAGACGGTGTTCCCGGGCGGCGCGCTGGTGGGCTGCGACGCGGGCTACCTGAACGCCTCGCGCATCAAGGGCAGCCACGCCGCCATCAAGACCGGCATGCTGGCCGCCGAGGCCGCGTTCGACGCGCTGGGCGAAGGCCGCTCGCACGACGAGCTCACCCGTTACCCGGAAACCTTCGAGCGCTCGTGGCTGCACGCCGAGCTGCACAAGGCGCGCAACTTCAAGCAGTGGTTCAAGAAGGGCCGCACCGTGGCCACGCTGATGACGGGCGTGGAGCAGTACCTGCTGGGCGGCAACGTCCCCTGGACCCTGCACCGCAGGAAGCCGGACCACCTGTCGCTCAAGCCCGCGGCCGACTGCAAGCCGATCGTCTATCCCAAGCCGGACGGAAAGCTCACGTTCGACCGCCTCTCCTCGGTGTTCATCTCCAACACCAACCACGAGGAGAACCAGCCGCCGCACCTGACGCTCAAGGACGCCTCGGTGCCGGTGAACGTCAACCTGCACAAGTACGCGGGCCCCGAGCAGCGCTACTGCCCGGCGGGCGTGTACGAGTTCGTGAAGGACGAAGCGGGCGGCGGCGAGCGGCTGCAGATCAACGCGCAGAACTGCGTGCACTGCAAGACCTGCGACATCAAGGACCCGACCCAGAACATCGTGTGGGTGGTGCCCGAAGGCGGCGGCGGTCCCAACTACACGAACATGTAGAAAAGCTGACGGCCTGCGTACGTAGAACTCCTCTGGCACACGCCGCTGCCGATGGGCATCCTCGCGGCTTTCGACCGCTTAGGCTGAAGGAGACCGCGTGAAAGTAAGCAGATTGTTTGCAGCCCTTTCGATGGGGCTGGTGATGGTGGGTGGTTCGGCGCTGGCGCAGACCACGATGAAGATCAGCATCTCCACCGCCCAGAACTCGCACCAGGGCGTGGCGATCGACACCTTCGCCCGTGAGGTCGAGAAGCGCACCAACGGCCGCTACAAGGTCCAGACCTTCTACAACGGCTCGCTCGGCGGCGAGCGCGAGTCCATCGAGGCGGTGCAGCTGGGCACCCAGGAGCTGGCCTTCTCGTCCACCGGCCCGGTGCCCAACTTCGTGCCGGAGACCAAGATCCTCGACGTGCCCTTCCTGTTCCGCGACAAGGCCCATGCCCGCGCGGTGTTGGACGGCCCGGTCGGCCAGGAACTGCTGACCAAGTTCGAGTCCAAGGGCTTCAAGGCGCTGGCGTGGGCCGAGAACGGCTTCCGCCACATGACGAACTCCAAGCGCGCCGTCAACGCGCCGGAAGACCTCAAGGGTCTGAAGATGCGCACCATGGAGAACCCGGTGCACATCGCCGCCTACAAGGGCTTCGGCATCGTCACCACGCCGATGGCGTTCCCTGAAGTGTTCACCGCCCTGCAGCAGGGCACGGTGGACGGCCAGGAGAACCCGCTGTCGGTGATCATCTCCGCCAAGTTCGATCAGGTGCAGAAGCACCTGTCGCTGACCGGCCACGTCTACTCGCCCTGCATCTTCGTGATGAACAAGGCCGCGTTCGACAAGCTGTCGGCCGCCGACAAGCAGGCCTTCCTGGACGCCGCCAAGGAAGGCACCAAGGCCAACCGCGCCCGCGTGGACGAGGACGACGCCAAGGGCGTGGCCGACCTGCGCGCCAAGGGCATGAACGTGGTGGACAACGTGGACAAGGCCAAGTTCGTGCAGGCGCTCGCGCCGGTGAACGCCGAGTTCGAGAAGCAGTTCGGCAAGGCCAACATCGACAAGATCCGCAACTTCAAGTGACGTTCCTCGCCGCGCCAGCCGCGCGGCAAGGGCACGCCTTCCAAGGGCCCGCGCATGCGGGCCCTTTCGCATCGAGATGAGGACCCCGTGAAAGAGACCTTCCTGCGCATAGAGCGCTTCACCAGCGGGCTGGCCATGGCCGGTGCCTGCGCCATGCTGGTGGCCGCCAGCACGCTGGGCATGTTCCAGATCGTCACGCGCTTCGTGCTGGAGCAGCCCGCCGAGTGGACCGAGATCCTGATCCGCCTGTCGCTGATCTGGATGGTGTTCCTCGGCATCCCCGTGGCCTTCCGCCAGGGCGCGATGGTCAGCGTGGACGTGCTCTACCGCTGGAGCCCGCCCGGGATGCGCCGCGCGCTCGACTGGATGGTGTGCCTGGCGTCGCTGTCGCTGATCGCCGTCATCCTCTGGTGGGGCTGGGACTACGCGGTGCGCGGCCAGGTGCAGGCCATGGCCGGCCTGGAGTCGATCTCGATGTTCTGGGGCTACGTGGCGCTGCCCGTGGGCGCCCTGTTCTGCGTGCTGGGCATCGTCGGCAACCTGGTCGACCCGCAGCGCCACGAGCTGGAGACCGCGCAATGACGGCGGCGATGCTCTCCACGATGGTGCTGTGCTTCGCGCTCAGCGTCTCCGTCGCCGTCTCGATCGGCCTGGCCGCGGTGCTGGGCATCCAGGCGAGCAACGCCCACATGCTCATCTCCGTCAAGGAGATGTTCAACTCGATCAACAAGTTTCCGCTGGCCGCCATCCCGTTCTTCATCCTGGCCGGCAACCTGATGGAAACCGGCGGCATCTCGCGCCGCCTGGTGGAATTCGCCAAGAGCATCGTTGGCGGCGTGCAGGGCGGGCTGCCGATGACCTGCGTGCTGACCTGCATGATCTTCGCGGCGGTGTCGGGCTCCTCGGTGGCGACCACCTTCGCCATCGGCGCCATCCTGATCCCGGCGCTGATCAAGCACGGCTACCCGACGACCTGGGCGGCGGCGCTGCAGGCCACCAGCGCCGAACTGGGCGTGATCATCCCGCCCTCGATCCCGATGATCCTGTACGGCGTCAGCGCCGAGGTCTCGATCGGCGAACTGTTCATCGCCGGCTTCGGGCCGGGCCTGCTGATCGGCGGCGCGCTGATGCTGTTCGTCTGGCTCTACTGCAAGTGGAAGGGCTGGGGCAAGGCGGACGGCGAAGGCCGTCTCTCGTTCGGCCGCGCCGCCTGGCAGGCCGGCTGGGCGCTGCTGATGCCGGTGATCATCCTGGGCGGCATCTACGGCGGCATCTTCACGCCCACCGAGGCGTCGGCCGTGGCGGTGTTCTACGCGCTGGTGGTGGGCATGGTGATCTACCGCGAGATCGGCGTGAAGGACCTGTACGCCATCCTGCGCAAGTCGGTGATCTCGTCGGCGGTGATCATGTTCATCATCGCCAACGCGGGCCTGTTCGCGTTCCTGATCACGCGCGCCGGCGTGCCCGACGCCATCGGCCTGTGGCTCAAGGACGTGCTGCACGGCCCGGCCATGTTCCTGCTGGGCGTGAACGCGGCGCTGTTCGTGATCGGCATGTTCATCGAGACCAGCGCCGCCATCATCGTGCTGGCGCCGATCCTGGCGCCGGTGGCGCAGCACTTCGGCATCGACCCGGTGCACTTCGGGCTGATCATGGTGGTGAACCTGGCGCTGGGCATGATCACGCCCCCGTTCGGCGTGAACCTGTTCGCCGCGTGCACGGTGGCCCGCATCTCGCTGGACCGCATCATCACGCACCTGATCCCGTTCGTGCTGGTGGTGCTGGGCTGCCTGATGATCATCACCTACTTCCCCGCGCTGTCGCTGGCGCTGCGCGACCTGGTCTACGCCCGCTGAAGCGCCAGCTCGGCCCTGCGGGTTCGTCATAGAATCCGCGGGTCGTCAGGAGAGTGCTTCCGTCCAAGCGAAGCCGCCGAAGGCGCAGGCGAACAGCCGAACGCTCAGGCACCCAGGACTGATGGCCGCCCCGGCAACGGGGCGTTGCCTTGCTGGAGAGAGGCGCGGCGCCGCAAGGTCCGCGTCCACCGAAGGAGCAAACCCCGTGTAAGGGGTGAATCTCTCAGGTAAAGCGGACAGCAGGGGCTCCCATGGTTTCCGTACCATGGATTCGAACGCCCCTGCCCATCGGAGAGCCGCTTGTCCGCCACCGCCACGTCCGTCCTTCGCAGCACGCCGCTGCACGCCCTGCACCTGGAACTGGGCGCGCGCATGGTGCCCTTCGCCGGCTATTCGATGCCGGTGCAGTACCCGGCCGGCCTGATGGCCGAACACCTCCACACCCGCCAGGCCGCCGGCCTGTTCGACGTCTCGCACATGGGCCAGCTCCGGCTGGAAGGCCCCGACGCGGCGGCCGCGTTCGAATCGCTGATGCCGGTGGACGTGGTCGGCCTCGCGCCGGGCAAGCAGCGCTACGGCCTGCTGCTCACCGACGAGGGCACGATCATCGACGACCTGATGTTCGTCAATCGCGGCCGCGACCTGTTCGTGATCGTGAACGGCGCCTGCAAGGAAGGCGACATCGCGCACATGCAGCAGCGCATCGGTTCGCGCTGCAAGGTGGTCCCCATGCCCGAGCGCGCGCTGCTCGCGCTGCAAGGCCCGAAGGCGGTCGATGCGCTCGCGCGCGTCGTGCCCGGCGTCGACAAGCTCGTGTTCATGACGGGCGCCGAATACGACTGGCAGGGCGCCGACCTGTTCATCACCCGCAGCGGCTACACCGGCGAGGACGGCTTCGAGATCTCGGTTCCCGCCGACCGGGCCGAAGCCTTCGCCCGCGCCCTGCTCGCCCAGCCCGAGGTGCTGCCCATCGGCCTGGGCGCGCGCAACTCGCTGCGGCTGGAAGCGGGCCTGTGCCTCTACGGCAACGACATCGACACCACCACCACGCCGGTGGAAGCCGGCCTGAACTGGGCGATGCAGAAGGTGCGCCGCACCGGCGGCGATCGCGCGGGCGGCTTCCCGGGCGCCGACAAGGTGCTGGGCCAGCTGGACGGCCGCGAGCCCATCGCCCGCAAGCGCGTGGGCCTGATCGCGCTGGAGCGCGTGCCGGTGCGCGAGCACACCGAGCTCCAGGACGCCTCGGGCCGCAAGGTCGGCGAGGTCACCAGCGGCCTGCTCGGCCCCACCATCGACAAGCCGGTGGCCATGGCCTACGTGGCCCCCGAACACGCCACCCCCGGCACCCGCCTGAACGCCATCGTGCGCGGCAAGGCCGTGCCGATGGAGGTGAGCCCCATGCCGTTCGTGCCGCAGCGCTACCACCGCGGCTGAAACGGATCGATCAACGAAGAAGGAGAAGCGAGATGGCCGTGAAGTACACGCAGGAACATGAATGGATCCGCCTGGAGGGCGACGCCGCCGTCGTGGGCATCACGGTGCACGCGCAGGACGCGCTGGGCGACGTGGTGTTCGTCGAGCTGCCCGAGGTCGGCCGCCGCTACGCCAAGGGCGAGGTCGCGGGCGTCGTCGAATCGGTGAAGGCCGCCGCAGACGTGTACATGCCCGTGACCGGCGAAGTGACCGAAGTGAACGAATCGCTGCGCGCCGACCCCGCGCTGGCCAACAGCGACCCGCTGGGCCAGGGCTGGTTCTTCAAGGTGAAGATGGCCGACGCGTCCGAGACCGAAGGCCTGATGGACGAGACCGCGTACGACGAGTTCTCCAAGAACGCCTGAACATTTGACATCGTCATTCCCGCGAAGGCGGGAATCCAGAGCTTCCGATCCCAGCGACCGCATGGAAGCACTGGATCCCCGCCTTCGCGGGGATGACGCAGAACCAGCGAAAGATTCGAAGATGCTGATGCAATCCGCCCGCCCGCTCGGCGAGCTCGAGAACCCCGCCGAATTCATCCCGCGCCACATCGGCATCGACGAACAGGACGAGAAGCTGATGCTCTCGGTCATCGGCGAGGCTTCGCGCCGCGCGCTGATCCAGAGCATCGTGCCGCGCTCGATCGCGCGCGCCACCGACATGAAGCTGCCGCACCCCCTGGGCGAAGGCCAGGCGCTGCTGGAGCTGCGCGCCATCGCCGAACGCAACAAGGTGCTCAAGAGCTTCATCGGCCAGGGCTACTACGGCACGTTCACGCCCGGCGTGATCCTGCGCAACATCCTCGAGAACCCCGCCTGGTACACGGCCTACACGCCCTACCAGGCCGAGATTTCGCAGGGCCGGATGGAAGCGCTGGTGAACTTCCAGACCATGGTGTGCGACCTCACCGCCATGCCCATCGCCAATGCGTCGATGCTGGACGAAGCCACCGCGGCGGCCGAGGCGATGACGCTGGCCAAGCGCAGCGTCAAGAGCAGATCGAACACGTTCGTGATCGCCGGTGATTGCCATCCGCAGACCATCGAGGTGATCCGCACGCGCGCCAGGCCGCTGGGCATCGACGTGGTGCTGGCCAATTCCGCCGAGGAATGGGACAAGGCCTTGAACGGCGAGTTCTTCGCCGCGCTGATCCAGTACCCCGCCAGCAGCGGCTGGGTGCACGACTGGGCGCCGGACGTGAAGCGCATCCATGCCAAGCAGGCCGCGGCCATCGTCGCCGCCGACCTGCTGGCGCTGACGCTGCTGGTGCCCCCGGGCGAATGGGGCGCCGACATCGTGGTGGGCACCACCCAGCGCTTCGGCATGCCGATGGGCGCGGGCGGGCCGCACGCGGCGTATCTCGCCTGCCGCGACGAATTCAAGCGCTCCATGCCCGGCCGCCTGGTCGGCGTCAGCGTGGACAGCCACGGCAATCCCGCGTATCGCCTGGCACTGCAGACGCGCGAACAGCACATCCGCCGCGAGAAGGCCACCTCCAACATCTGCACGGCGCAGGTGCTGCCGGCGGTGATCGCCAGCATGTACGCGGTCTACCACGGGCCGCAGGGCCTCAAGCGCATCGCGCAGCGCGTGGCCAGCTACACGGCCATCCTGGCCGCCGGCCTGGAGAAGCTGGGCTGGTCGCGCGCGAAGATGCACCACCAGACCGCGTTCGACACCCTGTGCTTCCACACGAAGGAGAAGACGCAGGAGCTGCAGGCGCGCGCGGTGGCTGCCGGCGCCAACCTGCGCCAGGCCTGGGGCGAGTACACCTGCATCTCGCTGGACGAGACCACCACGCGCGGCGAGATCGAGCTGCTGTGGAAGGTGTTCGCGAAGGACGGCGAGGCCCTGCCTTCCGTGGCGGACTACGAGAAGGGCATCGAACCGCTGATCCCGCAGGAGCTGCGCCGCACCAGCGAGTTCCTCGCGCACCCGGTGTTCAACACGCACCACAGCGAGACCGGGATGCTGCGCTACATCCGCAGCCTGTCGGACAAGGACCTCGCGCTGGACCGCACCATGATCCCGCTGGGCAGCTGCACCATGAAGCTGAACGCGACCAGCGAGATGATCCCCATCACCTGGCCGGAGTTCGCGCACGTGCACCCGTTCGCGCCGGCCGACCAGCTGCGCGGCTACGCCGAGCTCGACCGGCAGCTGCGCGAGTGGCTGTGCCAGGCCACCGGTTACGCCGGCATCAGCCTGCAGCCCAACGCCGGCTCGCAGGGCGAGTACGCCGGCCTGCTGGCGATCAAGGGCTGGCACGAGAGCCGCGGCGACGGCCATCGCAACGTCTGCCTGATCCCCTCCTCCGCGCACGGCACCAACCCGGCCAGCGCGCAGATGGTGGGCATGCAGGTGGTGGTGACGGCGTGCGACGCCAACGGCAACGTGGACCTGGCGGACCTCAAGGCCAAGTGCGAGCAGCACAAGGACAACCTCGCCTGCATCATGATCACCTACCCGAGCACGCACGGCGTGTTCGAGACGGAGGTCAAGGCGCTGTGCAAGATGGTCCATTCGTTCGGTGGCCGGGTCTACGTGGACGGCGCGAACATGAACGCGCTGGTGGGCGTGGCCGCGCCGGGCGAGTTCGGCGGCGACGTCAGCCACCTGAACCTGCACAAGACCTTCTGCATCCCGCACGGCGGCGGCGGCCCCGGCGTCGGGCCGGTGTGCGTGGTCGAGGACCTGGTGCCTTTCCTGCCGGGCCACGACGCCGGCGGCCTGAAGGAACGCGCGGTGGGCGCCGTCTCGGCCGCGCCGCTGGGCAACGCGGCCGTGCTGCCGATCAGCTGGATGTACTGCCGGATGATGGGCGCGGAGGGTCTGCGCCAGGCGACCGAGGTCGCCATCCTGTCGGCCAACTACATCAGCGTCCGCCTGAAGGACCACTACCCCACGCTGTACGCCAGCCCGAACGGGCACGTGGCGCACGAGTGCATCCTGGACCTGCGCCCGCTCAAGGACACCAGCGGCGTCACCGCCGAGGACGTGGCCAAGCGGCTGATCGACTACGGCTTCCATGCGCCGACGCTGAGCTTCCCGGTGGCCGGCACGCTGATGGTCGAGCCGACCGAGAGCGAGACGCTGGAGGAGATCGACCGCTTCATCGACGCCATGATCGCCATCCGCGAGGAGATCCGGCGCGTCGAGCGCGGCGAGTGGCCGCAGGACGACAACCCGCTCAAGCACGCCCCGCACACCGCGGGCGCGCTGCTGCGCGGCGAGTGGACGCATGCCTACCCGCGCGAGGCCGGCGCGGCGGTCCTGGATGAGCGCCGCCACGCCAAGTACTGGCCGCCGGTCGGGCGCGTGGACAACGTGTACGGCGACCGGAACCTGTTCTGCTCCTGCGTGCCGATGTCGGCCTACGAGTAAGGGCGCGCCCCGGGCTCCCGGGGCACCCCTTGAAAATTCCGCTGCCCGCTCCTAATTCGTCCTCGCGCGGCCCTGAGCCGCGCGATCACCTGACGAGACACCAAGGAGAGCAGCGATGTTGCACGCATCATTCCGACCTGCCACGGACGTCTTCGGGGAGCTCAACCGGCTGCAGAGCGTCCTCGACCAGGTCTTCCGTCCGCAGGAGAGGTCCAGCATCCGGGCCCTGGCCGGTTCGGCCTTTCCCGTCATCAACGTGGGCGCCACGCCCGACGCCGTCGAGATCATGGCGCTCGCGCCCGGCCTCGATCCCGCCAGCCTGCAGGTCACGGCCGACCGCGGCCTGCTGATCCTGGCGGGCCAGCGCGCGGCCGCGCTGCCGGAGCGCCGCGAGGGCGTGAGCGTCTATGCGCACGAGCGGTTCGCCGGCGGCTTCCGCCGCGTGGTCAGCCTGCCCGAGGACGCCGACCCGGCCCGCATCGACGCCAGCTACCGCGACGGCATCCTGCGCGTCACCGTGGCGCGGCGCGAATCGGCCAGGCCGCGCCGCATCGAAGTCCAGTGAACGGGAGGAACAGCATGAGCACCGAACTGCAGAAGACCGCCGGCAACGGCGCCCCGGCGCCCCATGTGATCCCGCCGGTGGACGTGTTCGAGGACGAATCCGGCATCACCCTGCTGGCCGACCTGCCCGGCGTCAGCCGCGAGCGGCTGGGCGTGCGGGTGGACGGCGACAGCCCGCTGATCGAAGGCCCGGTCGACGTCGCCGGACCGAAGGAGATGGACATCGTGTACGGCGAGGCCCAGGTGCCCGCTTACCGGCGGGAGTTCACGCTCAGCCGTGAACTGGACGCCTCGCGCATCGAGGCCCAGCTCAAGGACGGCGTGCTGCGCCTGACCATTCCCAAGGCGGAGGAAGCGCGGCCGCGCCGCATCGAAGTGCGAGTGGGCTGACGTCAGCACGCGGCGGATCCTGCGGCCGCGCCACGGGGCGTGCCGGATAATCCCGGCCGACCCCGGGGGAGCGACATGCAGGAGCCTGCCATCCTCGTGGTGGACGACAACCCGGACCACCTCGAACTCACCGTCATGGCCCTGGCCGAAGGCTGCGGGCAGAAGCACATCGGCACCGCTTCCGACGGCGCCGAGGCGCTGGACTACCTGTTCGGCCGCGGTACCCACGCCGGCCGCGACACCAGCCGCCAGCCTCGGCTGGTGGTGCTCGACCTCAAGCTGATCGGCCTGCACGGCCTGGAAGTCCTGCGCACCCTGCGCGCCGACCCGCGCACCGCCACCCTGCCGATCCTGGTGCACTCCTCCTCCACCGAGAAGCGCGACATCGCCGCCTGCTACGCCGCGGGCGCCAACGCGTACGTGGGCAAGGCCACCGACTACGAGGAACTGCGGCGCCGCATGCGGCATGCCTGCGAGTTCTGGGTGACGGTCAACGAGCCTTGCGAGCCGCGGCCGCTCTGAGCTTCAGGGGAAGTCGACGCTGATCCCCGCCGCGAGGTGGAAGGTGCGCAGCGGCGTTTCCGCCCGGCCGCCCGCGATGTCGACGCGCGCCTTGCCGGTGTTGTACTTGGCCTCGGCGAACAGGCCGGTTCGCTCCGTCATCCGCCAGCGAAGGCCCGCGAAGGTCTGCGCACCGAAGCCCGTGGCCTGGTAGCCGCTCTCGTGGGGCTCGCCGCCGACCGTGCTTTCCGCATGCGCGAGGTAGTACGCGGCACCGAGCCCGACATAGGGCTCCACGCGCCCGGCCCATCGGTACACGCCGTTGAGGCTCAGCACGTTGACGCCGTGGGAGATTTCGAAGCGCTGCACGAACTGGTTGAGCGGTACCACCGCCGCCACCGGAACGCCGCGCGACCTGCCGCTCACCGTGACCGGGCGGTCCGTCTTCGCATAGATCTTGTAGTGCGTGTAGTCGACGGCGAATCCCCATGCCGCCCCCTCGTCCGCGAAATGCGTGACGCGCAATCCGTAGTACGGCGCGGGGCGCCACGGGTCGGCCGACCAGCGCACGTCCTGCGCGGTGAGCTCGGTGCCCCGCGCCGGCTGGCTCAGCTTCAGATCGCTCTGACGCGTTCGCGACGACCCTGTGTAGATCGATGCAAATGTTTCAGTACGGCCGGGAACATGGTGCGCCGCCACGCAGAACATCATGGCTGACGCAAGCGGACCGGTCGCATGGCGCGGCAGTGGCATGGCGGTCTCCTTGGCGGGTCGTTCGACTTCAGCGAATGCCAACGTACAACAAACACCGACTGGAGTGTGAAGATGAGATTGCACTTGCCTCGCTTCCTGCTGGCTCTTGCCCTCTTCATCGGGGTCCTCCCCTTCGCGACATCCCCGGCCCATGCGCAGCTGCGCTTCATCGACCAGCTCGACGAGCGCGAAGATTCCGGCTACTGGTCCCGCAGGAACCAGCAGCGGCTGGATGCGGTCGTCATCACGACGGTGGTCGGGCTGGCGGTGCTGGATGGAACGGAGACCCGGCTGGGATCGACCGCGTGGCGCGCCGTCGACGCGGCCTTGATGACGGCGGTGACCACCGAGGCCGCCAAGCGCGTCTTCGGCCGGCCCCGCCCCATCGACAACAACGACCCCACCACCTGGTTCCGCGGCGCGAGCAACCGCAGCTTCCCGAGCGGCGAGGTGGCGATGATGGCCGCCTTCGCGACGCCGTTCATCATGAGCTACCGCGAGGAGTACCCCCAGGTCTGGGCGCTGGCGCTGCTGCCCGCGTACATGGCGCGGGCCCGCATGATGTCGCAGGCGCATTGGCCCACCGACGTGCTGGCCGGCGCCGCGGTCGGCGTCGCCTACGGGATGTACGCGACCGGGCGCGAAACGCCGCTGGTCCTTTCAGTCACCGGGCGCAGCGTCTTCATCGGCCTGCGCCATCGCTTCTGAATCAGGTCGCGCCCACGCTGCCCGTGACCGGCAGCACGATCCCCGTGATGTAGCTCGCGCAGGCGGGCGAGGCCAGGAACACGTAGGCGGGCGACAGTTCTTCCGGCTGCGCCGGCCGCTTCATGTCGCTGGACTTGCCGAACTGCGCGACCTTCTCGGCCGTCTGGTCCGCCGGGTTGAGGGGCGTCCACACCGGGCCGGGGGCCACGCAGTTCACGCGGATGCCCTTCTCCAGCAGGCTGGAAGCCAGCGACATCGTGAATGCGTGGATCGCCCCCTTGGTCGCCGAGTAGTCCAGCAGCTGGGCGCTCCCGCGCAGTCCCACCACCGAGCCGGTGTTGATGATCGAAGCGCCCGGCTTCAGGTGCTGCAGCGCGGCGCGCGCCATGTAGAAGTAGCCGAAGATGTTGGTCTTCATGGTCTCTTCCAGCCGCTCGTCGCTGATGTCGGCGAGCGAGTCCGCATGCTCCTGGAAGGCGCCGTTGTTCACCAGGATGTCCAGCCGGTCGAACTCCGCCACGGTCTTCTCCACCGCCTCCTTGCAGAACTTCGAGTCCTTCACGTCGCCGGGGATCAGCAGGCACTGGCGGCCTTCCTTCTCCACCCAGCGTTTCGTTTCCTCGGCGTCCTCGTGCGAGCTGAGGTACACGATGGCGACGTCCGCGCCCTCGCGTGCGTACAGCACGGCCACGGCCCGGCCGATGCCCGAGTCGCCGCCGGTGATGAGGGCCACCATGCCCTTGAGCTTGCCGCTGCCGCGATAGTCGGGCGCGAAGAAGCGGGGCTTCAGGTCCATGTCGGCTTCCAGCCCCGGCTTTTCCAGGTGCTGGGCCGGCAGTTCCTCGGGCTGGGGACGGCCGGTGGGGGGCGCCTTGGACTGCTGCTCCTGCTTGCCGGCGATGCCCTGCTCCTTGGCCTTGGCCTTGGCGTCGTCCTTGCGGTCCTGTTCGCGCTGGATGTCGCGCTGCTTCTCGGCGGCGGCCTCGTTGCCGCGCGCGCTGGGCTTGTTCTCCATCGTGGGGGCTCCTGTGCAAACCCCCACTATCGCGAGCGCGGCCGCGCGGGGCTGTAGACCGCCGCGGTCCGCCCGCGTGGGAGCGGGCCTACAGGCCGGCGGCCTGCTTGGCGCGCATCTTGGCGGCGATGTACTCGCCGTGCGTGACGTGCAGGAGGCCCGCGACGCGCGAGATGACGTGGTTCTCGTGCGCGTCCACGGCGCCGTCGGCATACGCCACCTGCCACATCGTCTCGACCACGGCGACCTTGGCCGGCTGGTCCAGTTCGTCGTTCAGCTGCGAGGTGAACTGGTGGAAATCGGAGGCGCTGCGCGAAGCCTCGTCGGCGAGCACGATCAGCTCGTGCAGCTCGCGCTCGCCCAGCGGGAAGCGCTTGCGCATCGCGGCCATGACCACGTCGCGCTCGGCGTCGGTGACCTGCGGGTCGGCCCGCATCACTTCGACCAGGAGCACCGCGCAGGCCAGGCGCAGCGAGTCCGCGCCGCCGGCGGGAGCGCCGCGGAAAGGTTCGCCCTTGAGGGCCGAGAAGACATCGCGCAGGGACTGGAACATGCAGTGGCGGACCGCCTCAACGGCTCGAAAGTTCCTGCAGGCGGGCCGGGTCGACCGGCTTGGTCCAGTGGTGGTCGAAGCCGGCCTGCCGCGCCTGCTCCTTGTCCTGCTGCTGGCCCCAGCCGGTGAGCGCGATCAGGATGGGCTGTCGCACGCCTTCCAGCTTGCGGATGCGGCGCGCGACCTCGTAGCCGCTGATGTCCGGCAGGCCGATGTCCAGCAGCACCACGTCGGGCCGGAACTCGGCCGCCTGCGCCACCGCCGAGCGGCCGTCGTTCACCACCACCACCTCGTTGCCCGACATCCGCAACAGCTCGGCCACCGTCTCGGCGGCGTCCTCGTTGTCGTCCACCACCAGCAGGCGGCGGGCGTGGGCGACGGGAGCGGGCACCCCAGGCTCATGCGCCGCGCTCTCGGGCACGGCGGGGGACTCGCGCCGCCGGCGCGGCAGCCGCACGATGAACTCGCTGCCCTGGTCCAGCCCCGGGCTGGTGGCCTCGACGCGGCCGCCGTGCAGCCGCACCAGTCCGTCGACCAGCGAGAGGCCGATGCCCAGCCCGCCGTGGCGGCCCTCGCCCGGGTGCGGCGCCTGGGTGAAGAGGCCGAACACCTTGCCCAGCATCTCGGGCGCGATGCCGCTGCCGTTGTCCTTGATGCGCACCGCCAGCTCGTCGGTCCGGGCCTCGACCGTCACGTCGATGCGGCCGCCGCGCCGCGTGTACTTGGCCGCGTTGTTCAACAGGTTGGAGAACACCTGCGCCAGCCGCGCCGGGTCGGCCACGAGGTCGGTGGACTCGTCCGGGAAGGCGATCGACAGCTTGTGGTGCGCCGCCTCGATGTGCGGCCGGCTGATCTCCACCGCCGTGCCGATCACGTGGACCAGGTTGGTCGGCTCCTTCTTCAGCTCGATCTTGCCGGTGCTGATGCGCGAGACGTCCAGCAGGTCGTCGACCAGCCGCGACAGCTGGCCGACCTGCCGCTCGATGATGCCGCCCACCTGCTCGATGCGCTGCGGATCGCCCTTGGCCTTCTTGATGATCGACAGGCCGTTCCAGATCGGCGCGAGCGGATTGCGCAGCTCGTGCGCCAGCGTGGCGAGGAACACGTCCTTGGCGCGGTCGGATTCGCGCAGCTGCTCCAGCAGCTGCGCGCTGTCGATCGCCACCGCCGCGCGACGCGCCAGATCCTCCGCCAGGGCCAGGTCCTCCGCGCCGTAGCGGCGGCGCGATTCGGTGGTGATGAAGGTGGCCACGCCGAGGGTGCGGCCCCGCACGTTGAGCGGGGCGCCGATGTACGAATGCAGGCCCAGCGTGCGCAGGATGGCGAGCAGCTCCGGGTCGGTCACGGTGGCCTGCAGTTCCTCGTCGGTGACCTCCCGCACCATGTAGCCCTTGCCGCTGCGCAGCACGCCCCAGGTGCCGCGCGTGCTGGTCGCGTCCGGCGGATAGCGGCGGTGCAGCTCGTGCAGCTTCTGCACCTTGGTGGGGTCGACGTGGGCCGCGGCCACGCGGTGCAGCGCGCCGTCCTGCAACAGGTCGATGGCGCACCAGTCGGCGAACCGCGGTACTGCCAGCTGGGCGATGCGATCCAGCGTGCTCTGCAGGTCGACGATGCCGGCCAGTTCGGCGCTAGCCTCGGCCAGGAACTTCAGGTCCTGCTCGCGATGCCGGCGGCGCGTGATGTCCAGGCAGACGCCCGCCATCGACGTCGGCTGCCCCGCGGCGTCACGGGTCACGCGCGCCCGGGCTTCCAGCCAGCGCACGCCGCCGTCGGGCCAGACCACGCGGTACTCGATGCGGTGCCAGCCGGTGCGCTCTATCGATTCGGTGATGGCCGCGCGCAGCCGCTCGCGGTCGCGCGGATCGACCACCTCGTAGTAGTTCTGGCCGTGCAGCGGCTCCGAACCCTCGGGCAGGCCGTGCAGGCGGTCCATGCCCGGCCACCAGGTGCTCCGGCCGGTCGGCAGGTCGATCTGCCAGATGCCCAGGCCGCCGGATTCGAGCGCGAGCTGCAGGCGTTCCTCGGTCTGCCGAAGTGTTTCGGCCAGCTGGGCGTGGTCGGGCGGCGTGGCGGGCATGGTGGCGAGGAACTGCACAGCGTACCGAGAACTGCTCGACCATGGGGTTCAGTGCAACGCGCCCCTTGCGAGGGCGATGGCAATGGCATGCACATCCACTGCACGGCCTTGCGCCATGCGGACGAGCCAGCGGCGGCGTTCAGGACGGGTCGCGGCCCGCCGTAACAAATGCCGGGTCGCGCCGCGCCGCGGCGCGCTCGAGCCGGTCGGTGCGCCACCCGCAGGCCGTACCCGCCAACGCGAGCAGGGTGGCCACGCCATACATCGCCTCGAAGCCGAAGCGCGACACGACCGCGCCGCCCGCCACCACGCCGATGGTGCCGCCGAAGCCGTAGCCGATCACGGTGAAGAGGGCCTGGCCGCGCCCGCGCAGGCGCCCGGGGAAATGCCGGGTCACCATCGCGATGCAGGCCGTGTGGTGGGTGGCGAAGCTCAGCGCGTGCAGCACCTGGGCGATGAGGAGCGCCGGCAGCCAGTCGACCGCGCCGCCGGTCAGCCCCATCCGCACCACGGTGGCGGCGCCGCACACCCAGAGCCAGCGCGTCATGGTCATCGCGCGCAGCAGCCGGCCCTGGGAGAAGAACCAGGCGATCTCCACCAGCACCGACACCGCCCACAGCAGGCCGATCATGGCCTTGCTGTAGCCGCGCGCATCGAGGTAGAGCGAGAGAAAGCCGTAGATGGCGAAGTGCGCCATCACGTGGAACAGCAGCGAGGCGAAGAACCAGCGCACCACCGGCTGGCGCAGCACGGGAGCGATCGGCTCGCGCCGCGTGTGCGAGGCGTGCGGCTTCTCGCGCACGTCGGGCAGCCACCAGGTGCAGGCGAGCACGCCGGCGAGCGTCACCGCCGCCCAGCCCGGGAAGTGGCCCATGCCGAACTGCTCGAACCAGGCGCCGGCCGAGAACACGGTGATCATGAAGCCCACCGATCCCCACAGCCGCACGCGGCCGTAGCGGCCCCAGTCGCCCGCCACCAGGTGCGCCATCGCGGCTTCGGTGAGCGACATCATCGAGCTGGTGTGCGTGAACAGCACCAGCAGGACGAAGGCTATCCACCACGGTCCGCCCGCGACCCACAGGCCCGCGGAAGCGACCAGGGCGACGGCGGCGCTGATGCGCAGCAGCCGCACGCGCTCGCCGCTGTGGTCCGACAGCGCGCCCCAGGCATAGGGCGCGAACACGCGGGTGAACGACTGCACCGAGGCCAGCAGGCTGATCACCACGATGGGCAATCCCAGGTGCTTGAGCCAGAGCGGCAGGTAGGGATTGAAGAAGCCGATGTGGGCGAAGTAGGTCGCCGACAGCGCGGCGAACGGCATCAGCTGGCGCCCCGAGGGCGCCTCCTGCGAAGCCATGCGCTCAGAGGAAGGAGGCCGCGATCGGCTCGAGCGGCGCCTCGACGTCCGCGTTCTGCGCACGATGGCGCAGCACGTGGTCGATCACGACCAGCGCCAGCATCGCTTCGGCGATGGGCGTCGCGCGGATGCCCACGCAGGGATCGTGGCGGCCCTTGGTGATCACCTGGGTGGGCTGGCCTTGCAGGTCGATGGTGTCGCGCGGGCTGATGATGGAGCTGGTGGGCTTGATCGCGATCGACACTTCCAGGTCCTGGCCGGTGCTGATGCCGCCCAGCACGCCGCCGGCGTTGTTGCTGGCGAATCCCTGGGGAGTGAGCGAGTCGCCGTGCGTTGTGCCGCGCTGGGCGACGCTGGCGAAACCGGCGCCGATCTCCACGCCCTTGACCGCGTTGATGCCCATCATCGCCCAGGCAATGTCGGCATCGAGCTTGTCGAACAGCGGCTCGCCCAGGCCCGCGGGCATGTTGCTCGCGGTGACGCGCACGCGTGCGCCGCAGGAGTCGCCGGCCTTGCGCAGCGCGTCCATGTAGGCCTCGAGGCGCGACACGTCCGCCACCGGCGCGAAGAACGGGTTGTTCGGCACGTGGTCCCACGATTCGAACGGGATCTCCACCTCGCCGATCTGCTGCATGCAACCGCGCAGCACGATGCCGTGACGGCGCGCCAGCCATTTCTTCGCGACCGCGCCGGCCGCGACCATCGGCGCCGTGAGCCGGGCCGACGAGCGCCCGCCGCCGCGCGGGTCGCGCAGGCCGTATTTCTGCAGGTAGGTGTAGTCGGCGTGGCCGGGGCGGAATTTCGCCGCGACCTCGCTGTAGTCCTTGCTGCGCTGGTCCATGTTGCGGATCAGCAGGCAGACCGGCGTGCCGGTGGTCTTGCCCTCGTAGACGCCGGACAGGATCTCGACCTTGTCTTCTTCCTGGCGCTGGGTGACGTGGCGGCTGGTGCCGGGACGGCGGCGGTCCAGGTCGGGCTGGATGTCGGCTTCCGAGAGCTCCAGGCCGGGCGGGCAGCCGTCGATCACGCAACCGAT
>JAEWBU010000142.1 GCA_023390985.1 Pseudomonadota bacterium | reverse complement strand
TCGGCGAAGCCCAGGTCCAGCATGCGGTCGGCCTCGTCGACGACGAGGAAGCGCACCTGGTCCAGCTTGATCTGGCCGGAACGCTGCAGGTCCAGCAGTCGGCCGGGCGTGGCGACCACCAGGTTGGCGTTCTGCAGCCGGGCGATCTGCATCTGGTAGGGCATGCCGCCCACCACGTTGGCGACGCGCAGGCCCTTGCAGTGCTTGACCAGGTCGATGGCGTCGTGCGCCACCTGCTGGGCCAGCTCGCGCGTGGGGCACAGCACCAGCGCGCCGGGCGTGGCCGGCTTGAAGTTGCGCGGATCGGCCGGGTTGCGGCGCTTGCGCCTGGGCGGCGCTTCGCCGCGCGCAACGGCCTCGTCGGCCAGGCGCTGCTGTTCGGCGCGCTCCTCTTCGAACGCCTGGCGCTGCAGGTCGATCAGCGTGTGCAGCACGGGCAGCAGGAAGGCCGCGGTCTTGCCGCTGCCGGTCTGGCTGGAGACCATCAGGTCGATGAAGCCGCCCTCGCCTTCACCGGCGGTGGGCAGAGCGCGCGGGATGGCCTGCTCCTGCACCGCGGTGGGCTGCGAGAAGCCGAGGTCCTCGACGGCCTGGATCAGTTCGGGCGCGAGGCCCAGGCGGGTGAAGCCGTTGGGGACGGCCGCCGTCTCGAAGGTGGCGGTGTCGTCGGAAGAGGAATGGATTTGCGCAGGCGCGAAGTCGCCCTGCACGTCGAACGTGTCGGTCATGAAGCTTTCCAGCGGCGGGGCCTGGCGGCCGCACCGTCGTCAATGGTCAAAGGGACATGCAACCATCAACGACATCCCGCGCGTTGCGCGGGTGGCCCATTCGGCGGGCCTGTGCATGAAGGTCGGATGCGGGGATTTGCGGCACGTTCCGCGCCGCGAGAGCCTCTATTGTCCCACAGGTGGGATTCGCGCGTTGGGCAGCCGCCCCTATTCCCCCATGCGGAGGAAGTGCTGGCGGTAGTGAACCAGTTCGTCGATCGATTCCTGCACGTCGGCCAGCGCGGTGTGGGCCTGCTGCTTCCTGAAGCTGTTGTACACCTCGGGCCGCCAGCGGCGCGCCAGCTCCTTGAGCGTGCTGACGTCGAGGTTGCGGTAATGGAAGAACGCCTCCAGCCGCGGCATGTACTTGACCAGGAAGCGCCGGTCCTGGCCGATGGTGTTGCCGCACAGCGGCGAGCCGCCCTTGGGGACGTAGCGGGCCAGGAAGGCCAACAACTCCTCCTCGGCTTGCGCTTCGGTGACGGTCGATGCCTTGACGCGGTCGATCAGGCCGCTGCGGCCGTGCGTGCCCTTGTTCCAGGCGTCCATGCGGTTCAGCTGGGCGTCGCTCTGGTGGATGGCGAACACCGGGCCTTCGATGCGCGGCTCCAGGCCGGGGCCGGTGACCACGACGGCGATCTCGATGATGCGGTCGACCTCGGGGTCCAGGCCCGTCATCTCGCAGTCGAGCCACACGAGGTTCTGGTCGTTCTTCTCCAGCGTCGCGGCGGCCGGCACGGTAGTGATTTCAGGCATCGGGGCATTGTCGCCGAACGATCCCGACGGTCCGGGAACGCCTAAACTCGTAGTGATGAGCGCCTCGTACCTGTGGACCCTGGCCTTCGCCGCAGCCTTGCTGGGCGGCCTCTGCGTGAAGTTCTGGCTGGCCACGCGCCAGATCCGGCACGTGGCGCGGCATCGCGGCCAGGTGCCGGCCGATTTCGCGGGCACGGTGCCGCTGGCGGCGCACCAGAAGGCGGCCGACTACACCGTGACCAAGTCGCGCATCGGCCTGCTGGAAACCGCTTTCGGCGCCGCCGTGCTGCTGGGCTGGACGCTGCTGGGCGGGCTGGACCTGCTCAACAAGGCGCTGCTGTCGGCGCTGGGCCCGGGCATGACGCAGCAGTTGGCCCTGCTCGCCTGCTTCGCGGTCATCGGCGGGCTGCTCGACCTGCCCTTCACGCTCTACAACACCTTCGTGGTGGAAGAGCGCTTCGGCTTCAACAAGACGACCTGGCGGCTGTGGCTCGCGGACGCGGTCAAGGGCATGGTGCTCGGCGCCCTCATCGGCCTGCCGATCGCCTGGCTCATCCTGTGGCTGATGGGCGCGGCCGGCTCGTTCTGGTGGCTGTGGGCCTGGGGCGTGTGGATGGGGTTCAACCTGCTGCTGCTCGTGCTCTATCCCACCGTCATCGCGCCGCTGTTCAACAAGTTCCGGCCGCTGGAGGACGAGACGCTGCGCCAGCGCGTCACCGCCCTGATGCAGCGCTGCGGCTTCGCCGCCAAGGGCCTGTTCGTGATGGACGGCAGCCGCCGCAGCGCGCACGCCAACGCGTACTTCACCGGCTTCGGCGCCGCCAAGCGGGTGGTGTTCTTCGACACGCTGCTCGCGCGCCTGTCGCCGCCGGAAGTGGACGCGGTGCTGGCCCACGAGCTTGGCCATTTCAAGCACAAGCACATCGTCAAGCGCATCGTGGGCCTGTTCGCCTTCAGCCTCGCGGGCTTCGCGCTGCTGGGCTGGCTGTCGCGCCAGCCCTGGTTCTTCACCGGCCTGGGCGTCGGTCCGAACATGATGGGTCCGAACGACGCCCTCGCCCTGCTGCTGTTCATGCTGGCGGCGCCGGTGTTCTCGTTCTTCGTCTCGCCGCTGATGGCGCAACTCTCGCGCCGACACGAGTTCCAGGCCGATGCCTTCGCCGTCGCCCAGACCGGTCACGAGGGCCTGCGCAGCGCGCTGCTCAAGCTTTACGAGGACAACGCCTCCACGCTCACGCCGGACCCGCTGTTCGTGAAGTTCTACTACTCGCATCCGCCCGCGTCGGAGCGGCTCGCGCGGATGGCCGCCGCGGGAGGTGCATGATGGGTTCGATGCTGAAGGTGAAGGAGGGGTCGGGGCAGCCGCGCCGCGCGCTCACGCCGACCGAAGTGGTGACCAGGCTGGGCCCCCTCGCCGGCTGGAAGCTCACGGGCGACGGCCCCGACGTGGCGATCGAGAAGACGTTCAGCTTCTCCAACTACTACGAGACGATGGCCTTCGTGAACGCGGTGGCCTTCATCGCCCACACGCAGGACCACCATCCCGACCTGTCGGTGCACTACAACCGCTGCGTGGTGCGCTACGCCACGCATGACGTGAAGGGCCTGTCCGCCACCGACTTCGACTGCGCCGCGCGCGTCGACGCCCTGCTCGCCTGATGGCCGACGCGTTGTCGCCGGGCCTGGTGGTGGCGAGCTTCGGCCGCCACATGCTCGTGGAATCGCCCGGAGGCGAGCGCCGCATCTGCCATCCGCGCGGCAAGAAGGCGCAGGCCGTGGTCGGCGATCGCGTGCAGTGGCAGCAATCGCACGACGAAGGCACGATCGAGAAGGTCGAGCCGCGCCGCAACCTGTTCTACCGGCAGGACGAGATCCGCACCAAGTCGTTCGCCGCCAACCTCGACCAGGTGCTGGTGCTGATCGCGGCGGAGCCGGAGTTCTCCGAACACCAGCTGTCGCGAGCGCTGATCGCCGCGGAAGCCGAACACATCACGCCGCTGATCGCGTTGAACAAGAGCGACCTGGTGGAACCGTTCGAGCGCGCCTGGGCCCGGCTGCTGCCCTACCAGCACATGGGCTACGGCGTGCTGCCGCTGTCGCTGCGCCTTTCGAAGGACGTCGATCGCGAGCACCTGATGGCCCACCTGCAGGGCAAGACCACGCTGGTGCTGGGCCCCTCGGGTGCCGGCAAGAGCACGCTGATCAACCTGCTGGTGCCGGGCGCCACGGCGCAGACGGGCGAGATCTCCCGCGCGCTCAACTCGGGCAAGCACACCACCACCAGCACCACCTGGTACTGGGTGGACGAGGCGCGCACCACGGCGCTGATCGACTCGCCCGGATTCCAGGAATTCGGCCTGCACCAGCTGGAGCCCACGCACCTGGCCGGGCTGATGCGCGACCTGAAGCCGCACCTGGGTCAGTGCCGCTTCTACAACTGCACGCACCGGCACGAGCCGGGCTGCGCGGTCATCGCCGCGGTGGCGCACGCGGAAGCGGAGCATCCGGTCACGGCGAACCGGTACCGGATCTACTGCGACCTGTTCGAGGAATTGAGCCAGCCGCCGCGGTACTAGGCCGCGCGATCAGCCGATCAGGTTGGCAAGCGTCAGCAGCGCCAACAGCACCATGTAGAGCACCACCGAGCGCCACACCAGGCCGACGATGCTGCGCAGGTGCGCGGGTTCGGCCTCGCGGCCCGGGGTGCTCTCGCTGTCCGCGGGTTGCGGCACCGCGACCGAGGCGGCCGCGAACGACTGGCTGCTGTTCGGCGCGAAGGCCGAACGCAGCGCCTCGCCGCCCAGGCGCACGTTCACCGCGCCGGAGGTGGCGGCCAGCACCACGCCGTCGTTGTCGTTGGGAAAGCGCTGCGAGTGATGGCGCCAGCAGTCGATGGCTTCCTCGAAGCTGCCGACGATGGCGAAGGCCAGCGCGGTGATGCGCGCGGGCAGCCAGTCGATCACGGCCCATGCGCGGTTGGACGCCGATTGCAGCGCCTCGCTGGGCGGCTGGGTCTGCACGCGGCTGCGGTGGCGCCAGTAGCGCGTGACGAATTCGGCCATGCGGTAGAACACCGCGCCCGCCGGCCCCAGGCCGAACGCCGCCAGCACCGAGAACCAGGTGAGCACGCCGAACACATGGCGGTGCGCGGCCAGCACCGAATACTCGATGACGTGCCGCACGATCTCGCGGCGCGGCAGCTCGGACGCATCGACCTGCTGCCATTGCGCCAGCAGCTCGCGCGCGCGGTCCTCGTCGCCGGCATCGAGCGCGTCGCGGATGCCGGTGAAGTGGTGGCTGAACTGGCGGAAGCCCAGCGTGACGTACAGCACCGCCACGCTCCACACCACCGCGGCGGGCCAGCCCACGAAGATCATCAGCACCCAGTGGATCGCCAATGCGCCCAGCGCCGGCCCGATCACCGCCACCGACCAGGCGATCCAGCCATGCTGCGGCTTGCCGGCGTCGAAGTTGCGGCTGGCCCAGCGGGCCCAGTGCCGCAGCGCCGAATGGATGGTGTTGTGGCGCGCCAGCGGCCGCACCTGCTCGATCAGCAGCGCGAACAGGATGGCGAAGAAGGACATGGCGGGATGATACGGGCGCGCCCCCGCGCCGGCGATCAGGCCGCGAGGAAGCGGTAGAAATTGCGCAACATCGCCGCCGTCGCGCCCCAGATGAACCGCTCGGTGTCGCCGTCCATGTACGGCATGGAGAACCATTCGCGGCGCGTGCCCATGGCGTCGAACACGTGGCGGCGGTGGTGGGCCGGGTTCATCAGGAATTTCAGCGGCACCTCGAAGGCGTCGGCCACCTCGTGGGCGTTGATCTCCAGCGGGGCGTCGGGCCGCACCAGGGCCACCACCGGCGTCACGATGAAGCGCGTGCCCGTGGTGTAGGTGGGCATCTGGCCCAGCACCTCGACGTGGCGGTCGTGCAGGCCGATCTCCTCGTGCGCCTCGCGCAGCGCGGTGTGCGCGGCGTCGCGGTCGGTGTCGTCGCGCTTGCCGCCGGGGAAGGCCACCTGGCCGGAGTGCGTGGACAGGTGCGTGGCGCGCTCGGTCAGCAGCACGGTGGGCTCGTCGCGCATCACGATCGGCACCAGCACCGCGGCCTCGGCGGGCTGCCGGTCGGTGAAGCGCTTCTCGGCCCAGATCTCGGGCTCCCAGGTGGGCGGCATGCGGAAACGGCCGCGCAGCGCGTCGGGGGCCATCGCGGCCTGCGCCACCGGCGGCAGGTGGGAATCGATGCCGGCCACGGGCACGGCGCGCGGGTCGAAGTGGGGCAGCTTGGACAGCGGCACCAGGTCCGGCGGCAGCGGGGGAACGGGATCGATGGGCATGGTGGAAATGAAAAACCGCCGCGGCCCTTGGGAGGCGGCGGCGGCTCGTGGCGGGCGTGCCGGAGTTACTCGGCGGCCGCGGCGTTGCGGTTGCCCTGGGCCAGCTTTTCCTTGATGCGCGCCGACTTGCCGCTGCGCTCGCGCAGGTAGTACAGCTTGGCGCGGCGGACGTCGCCGCGGCGCTTGACTTCGATGCCGGCGATCAGCGGGCTGTAGGTCTGGAACGTACGCTCCACGCCTTCGCCGCTGGAGATCTTGCGAACGGTGAAGCCGCTGTTCAGGCCGCGATTGCGCTTGGCGATGACCACGCCTTCGTAGGCCTGCACGCGCTTGCGCGTGCCTTCGACCACGTTGACGCTCACGATCACCGTGTCGCCGGGGGCGAATTCGGGGATCTTCTTGCCCAGGCGGGCGATTTCCTCTTGCTCGAGGGTCTGGATCAGGTTCATGGATGGTTCCGTCGATCTTGCCCGCGCTACACAGAAGGCCTCACTGGGAGGCTGCCGCAAAGGGCAGCCGGAAGGCGGCCGGACAGAGGATCGGAAAGCCGCAGATTATAGCCCGGCGCCGCCCGGACCCGCCAGCCGGGCCAGGAAGGCCTCGTCGATGCGGCTCAGCCGGCCGGCCCGCCGGGCGGTTTCCAGCAGGTCCGGACGCAGGCGGGCCGTGGCTTCCAGCCGCCGATCGCGACGCCAGCGCTCGATCTGCGCATGGTGGCCCGACAGCAGCTCGGGCGGCACCTTGCGGCCCTGCCACTCCTCCGGCCGGGTGTAGTGCGGGCAGTCCAGCAGGCCGTCGATGGCGGGATTGAAGCTGTCCGCCTCGTGGCTGCCGGCCTCGTTCAGCACGCCGGGTTGCAGGCGCGCCACCGCGTCCAGCAGCGCCATGGCGGCGATCTCGCCGCCGGACAGCACGAAATCGCCCAGGCTCAGCTGGACGTCGACGTAGGCGTCGATGAAGCGCTGGTCGATGCCTTCGTAGCGGCCGCAAAGCAGGATGGCGCCCTCGCCCGCCGACCAGCGCGTGACGCCGGCGTGGTCCAGGCGCTCGCCCGTGGGCGAGAACAGCACCACCGGCGCGGCGTCGTTGCGCTCCGCCTTTACGGCGGCCACGCACTTCGCCAGCGGCTCGGCCAGCATCACCATGCCGGGGCCGCCGCCGAAGGGGCGGTCGTCCACGCGGCGGTAGTTGCCTTCGGCGTAGTCGCGCGGGTTCCAGAGGCGCACGTCGACCTGCTTCGACTCGTAGGCGCGGCGCGTCACGCCGCTCTCGAGGAAGGGCTCGAACAGTTCGGGGAACAGGGTGAGGACGTCGAAGCGCACGGCCGCCGTCCTCAGTAGTCGGTTTGCCAGTCGACGGTGATGCGCCTGGCCGGCAGGTCCACCTGGTCCACGTAGGCGGAGACGAAGGGGATCATGCGCTCGGCCGGCTTGCCGGCTTCCTCGTACGCGACCACCAGCACGGTCTGCGGGCCGGTGGCCATGAGGTCGCGCACCTCGCCCAGCGCCACGCCTTCGCGGTTGACCACCTGCAGGCCGATCAGGTCGACCCAGTAGTACTCGTCGTCGGCGGCGGTGGGAAAACTGGAACGCGGCACGAAGATGCGGGCGCCCTTGAGCGCCTCGGCCGCGTTGCGGTCGTCCACCTCCTGGGCGGTGGCGACGATGCTGTCAGCGTGCTCCTTCGCCTCGCGGATGCGAAGCAGCACCGTGCCCG
>JAEWBU010000114.1 GCA_023390985.1 Pseudomonadota bacterium | reverse complement strand
AGCGCGGGCGGCACGAAGGCGGAAGGATCAAGCGGGCGGCGGCCCAGCAGCCGCGTGAAGTCGTCCGCCGGCGCCGCGTTGCCGGCCAGCAGCATCGAAGCCGTGTCCGCATCCAGCGGGCTGCCCGGCACGCGGCCGGCGACACGCGCGCCGGCGCGGAACAGCCGCTCGGGCATCGGAAGCGTCCACTGCTCGCGGCCCAGCCCCAGCTGCGTGCGCAGTCCGGCGAGGTAGACGCGCAACGGGATCGGCTGCGGCCCGACGAAGGCCACCGTGGTCACCGTGGGCGGCGGGTCCTCCAGCAGCGCGAGCACGCCCACGACCAGGTCGTCCAGGTGCACCGGCTGCACGGCCATGCGGCCGCCCGCGGGCAGCACCAGCAGCGGCGCCGTGGCGAGGCCGAGGAACAGCGCGCTGCTCGCGCCTTCGGGCGAGAACACCAGCGAGGGCTGGACCACCGCGCCGCGCAGGGGCAGCGCGCGCAGCAGTTCGTCCACGGCGCGCTTGCTCTGGTGGTAGGCCGTGCGGGCATCCGCGTCCGCGCCCAGCGCCGAGATCTGCACCACGCTGCGCACGCCCGCGGTGGCGCAGGCCATGAAGAGCTCGGCGGGCGCGCGGTGGTGCAGCACCTCGAACGACTGGCCGGCCGATTCGCGCAGGATGCCGACTGCGTTCACCACCGCGTCCACGCCGTCAAGGTGGGGTCGCCACCAGTCCGCATCGGGCACGGTGGAAAGATCGACGGAAAGAGCGCGCGCGGGCGGCGGCAGTTGGAGTCGGGCGGGATCGCGCACCGCGCAGACCACCTCGTGGCCGCGCTGCAGCAAGGCTCGCGCGATGGCGCCGCCGATCAGGCCGGTGGCGCCGGTGAGCAGGATTCGCATGGACCGCGATGATGAGGCAAGGCGGCGGCGGTTCGCGGCGCGTTGCATCTTGCAATGCCGAGCTGCGCGCGCGACGAGCCGTCCCTAGACTGCGGCGCATGAGCCGGTGGACGCGCACCTTGCATGAAGCCGCCGTCGCCGGTGCGCTGGCCAGCGTGCTGTCGGCGACGGCACTGGCGATCGCGGGCCGCCGCGAGACACCGAGCGCCGCCGCGCCGATCAATGCGGTGAGCCAGTGGCTGTGGGGCCGGCGCGAAGCGCTCGCGGCCGATGAGCCCGATGGCCGCCACACGCTCAACGGTTATCTCATCCACCACCTCGCGTCCACCTTCTGGGCCGTGCTGCACGCGGCCGCGCTGCGCCACACCGGCGTCCCCGCCCGGCCGTTGCCGGCACTCGCCGCGGCCGCGACCACCAGCGCCTTCGCGGCCTTCGTGGACCTCAAGTGCACGCCCGAGCGGCTGACGCCCGGCTTCCAGCACCGCGTCTCGTCGCGCGCCCTGGCGGCGACCTATGGCGCGTTCGCGGTCGGACTCGCGCTGGGATGTCTCGCGATGCGGCGCGGACGCGGCGGCTGATCCGCACTTCAATGCGCGCCGGCGGCGCGGTCACCGCCGTCGTCGCGGCGCCCCAGCCGCGCGAGCAACCCGCTCCCGAGCCAGGCCGTGAGCAGCGCGAACGCCGCCCCGGCCAGCGACAGAAGCAAGGCCTCGTCCGGCACGTGCGCCTCGGGCGCGCGCAGCAGCCAGCTGCAGGCGAACAGCAGCAGCACCACCGCGTTGCCAAAACCGTGCAACGCCCCCAATCGACGCGCGCGGCTGCCGCGCGGCGCCTGGCGCCAGTCGAGATAGCCGAACGGCGCGGCGAGCAGGCCGCCGACCACGCCGGCGGCGATGAGCCAGTAAGTGGGGACGTTGAACGCACCCGTGCGGGTGGCCAGGTCGATCAGGTCGAACACCACCGAGGTGCCGAACAGACCGAGCGGAAAGCCGACCAGCATCGGATGCCAGGACGGGCCCGGCGGCTTCATGATGGCCCGCCCGTCCTGCCGGTCTCGATGTCCCGGCAACAGCCCTCAACCGACACGGGGTCGCTGGCCGGGAAGGTGTACTCGACCGCCGTGTCGAGGACGTCGTCGTAGCTGGGCGATGGTCCCAGCGGCGCCTGCTCGTTGCGCTCGGGTGCGGTCTTCCGCACGAATTCCTGGTGGGCCGGGGTGGGCTCCGGATTCATGGGCATGTCTCCTTGCTTGCTCTCCCGCCTCCCGGTCGGCAAGCCGCATGCCCGTCACCGCCGGGTCAGCCGCGCGCTTCGGCCTCCTGCAGCGTCCTCCACATCACCTTGCCGCTGCCGCTCTTGGGCAGCGCGTCGGCGAACTGGACGATGCGCGGCGCCTTGTACACGGCCATGTGCTCGCGGCACCAGTCGAGGATGTCCTGCTCGCTGACCTGGCCCTTGTGCGAGGCGCGCAGCACGACCACGGCCTTGACCGTCTCGCCCCGGTAGCTGTCGCGAGTGGAGATCACGCAGGCTTCCTGGATGGCCGGATGCTTGAACATCAGCGCCTCGACCTCGGCCGGCCAGACCTTGAACCCGCTGGCGTTGATCATCCGTTTGAGCCGGTCGGTCAGGAAGAAGTAGCCCTCCTCGTCCATGCGGCCGAGGTCGCCCGAACGGAAGAACCGCTTGCCGTCCAGCTCGATGAAGGCCGCGGCCGTCGCGTCCGGCCGCTTCCAGTAGCCGCTGAACACCATCGGGCCGTGGATCACGATCTCGCCCTGCTCGCCCGGCGCGACTTCGCGCAGCGTGTCGGGATCGATCACGCGCGCGTCGCAGCTCATGAAGGGCACGCCCAGGCACTGCTGCTTGGGTGCATCGGGCGGGTTGGTGTGCGAGGGCGCGGCGGTTTCGGTGAGACCGTAGCCTTCGCAGTAGCGAAGGCCGTACAGGTCCTGCAGCCGCTGCGCCACCGCCTGCGGCATGGCCGCGCCGCCGCCGCCGATGTGGACCAGGCTGGACAGGTCGAACTGCGCGAAGTTCGGGCTCCCGAGCAGGTCGATCACCATGGTCGGGATGTTGGTCCAGGTGGTCACCTTCCAGCCGGAGATCAGCCGGCCTGCCAGCTCGCGGTCCCAGCGCGGCATCAGCACGAGCGTGGCGCCCACGTACACCGACGAATGCATCACGCTCACCATGCCGGTGATGTGGAACATCGGCACGACCAGCAGCGTGACGTTCTCTGCGGTCGCGTTGCCCCACGCCGCGCTGGCCACCGCGTTGTGCATCAGGCTGCGGTGCGGATGCATGCAGCCCTTGGGCAGGCCGGTGGTGCCGCTGGTGTAGGGCAGCACGGCCAGGTCTTCGGGGCCGACCTCGAGCGCGGGCAGCGGCAGGTCGTTGTCGATCGCGTCGTTCCAGTCCCAGACGCGGCCGTCGGTGAGCTGCGGCAACGGGTGCCGCGCGACCAGCCAATCCCGCCAGGCCGTCTCCGGCGCCTCGGCGGCGTCGAAGGCATCGGTGTACTGCGTGACGACGAGGTGCGACAGGCGCTGCCCCGGCTCGAGCGACGCGTCGGCCTTGGCGATCTCGGCGGCGACGTCGCCGGTGCAGATCGCCACCCGGGCATCCGGATCCAGGATGTAGTGCCGCAGCTCCTCGGCGCGGTTCATCGGGTTGACCGGCACCACCACCGCGTTGGCGCGCAGGATGGCAAAGTGCGCCACGATCAGCTGCGGGCAGTTCTGCATGTCCAGCATCACGCGGTCGCCCTTGCGCACGCCCAGCGCGTGAAGCCGTGCAGCCAGTCGCTCGGCCATCGCCATCAGCTGCGGATAGGTGGAGATGCGGCCGAAGAACACCAGGGCGGGCTTGTCGGGGTAGCGGCGCGCGCTGGTCGCGAGGTTGTCCCAGAGCGAGGTGCGCGGCGGGGTGATCGAATGCGGCAGGCGCCTGGGCCAGACGCGGTGGTGCGGGCGTTGGGTCTGGGAAGCGGGAACGGGCATGGGGCACAGCCTAGCGACGCGGCGTGTTTCGAGGCATCGGGGAAGCACCGAGCTCGCGCCGAGCGAGTCGCGCCGGGGACGCCCCTATGATTCGGCCGGCTACTGCTCATCCAAACAAGACCATGCGACTCCACGCCCGTTTCGCCGCGCTCCTGCTGGCCGCCAGCGCCGCCTTCCACGCCCACGCCGCCTTCCCGGAGAAGCCGATCCGCATCGTCATCGGCTTTCCCGCCGGCGGGCCCCTCGACCAGCACGCGCGGCTGCTGAGCGACCGCCTGCAGTCGGTCCTCGGCCAGCCGGTCCTGATCGACTACAAGGCCGGCGCGGGCGGCACCGTCGGCGCGCAGGAGGTGATGAAGGCCCCGGCCGACGGCTACACGCTGATGCTGGCCAACACAGGCGTGATGGTGATCAACCCCGCGCTCTACACGAAACTGCCTTACCAGACCACGCGCGACTTCACGCCCATCGCGCGCACCGCGATGCAGCCGCTCGCCTTGCTGGTGAACACCAGGCTCCCGGTGAATTCGCTCAAGGAGTTCATGGACTACGCCCGCACCCGGCCCGGCCAGTTGAACTACGGCTCGGCCGGCAACGGCGGCATCAGCCACCTGGTGCCGGAGATGTTCAAGAGCGCCACGGGCCTCTTCATGGTCCACATCCCGTACCGGGGCAGCGCGCCCGCCTTCACCGACCTGATGGGCGGCCAGGTGCAATTCATGGCCGAGTCGATCCCGCAGGCCGCCGCGTACCACAAGCAGGGCAAGGTGAAGGCGCTGGCGGTGACCAGCCGCGAGCGCAATCCCGCGCTGCCGGACACGCCGACCGCGATCGAAAGCGGCCTGCGCGGCTTCGAGGTCGTGGGCTTCTACGGCTTCCTCGCCCCCGCCGGGCTGCCCGCGGACGTCAAGGCGAAACTGAGCGACGCCTTCCGGCAGGTGCTGGCTTCGCCCGACGTGCGCAACCGCATGGTGGCGCAGGGAGCCGACCCGGCCTTCCTGGGCGCCGACGATTTCGCCGCCTTCCTCTCCGCCGAGATGCCGCGCTGGGCGGAGGCGGTGAAGAAGTCGAGTGCCAAGCTCGACTGAGGAGCCCCGCCATGCATGCCCTGCCCCGCCGCGCCCTCGCCGCCGCCCTCGCCAGCCTGGCCCTGTTCGCCCACGCGTTCGACCTGCAAGGCCACCGCGGCGCCCGCGGCCTGCTGCCCGAGAACACCCTCCCCGCCTTCGAGCGCGCGCTGCGCATCGGCGTCACCACGCTGGAGATGGATGCGGCCGTCACCGCCGACGGCGTGGTGGTGGTCTCGCACGACCCGGTGCTCAATCAGGACATGGTGCGCGGCCCCGACGGCCAGTGGGTCACGCAGCCGCTGGTGATCCGCAACCTCACCCACGCCCAGCTGCAAACCTACGACGTGGGCCGGCTGCGCCCGGGCAGCAACTACGCCAGGACCTTCTCGCAGCAGCAGCCCGTCGACGGCACTCGCATGCCGACGCTGGCTTCGGTGTTCGAACTGGTCAAGCGGCTCGGCGCGGACCAGGTGCAGTTCGACATCGAGACCAAGATGGACCTGCGCAATCCCGCGAACACGCTGGAGCCCGAGCCCTTCGTGCAGGCGCTGGTGAAGGTGATCCGCGAGGCGGGCGTCGAGGACCGCGTGATGATCCAGAGCTTCGACTGGCGCACGCTGCAGGTGGTGAAGGCCACGGCGCCGAAGATCCGCACCGTCTATCTCACCACCCAGACGCCGCGCGGCAGCAACCTGGATTCGCCGGTGGGCACCGCCGGCTTCACGCTGGCCCAGCACGGCAGCGTGCCCGCGATGGTCAAGGCCGCGGGCGGCCACGTGTGGTCGCCCAACTTCCCCGCGCTCACCGCCGACCTGGTGAAGGAGGGGCAGTCGCTCGGCCTCAAGGTGATCCCCTGGACCGTCAACGAGGAAGCCGACATCGAGCGCGTGCTCGGCCTGGGCGTGGACGGGATCATCTCGGACTACCCGGACCGCGTGCGTGCGGCGATGCAACGCCGGGGCATGCCGTTGCCGCCTGCGCTGCCCTCCAAGCCTTAGACTCGCTAGAACTAAAGGATGGGGCTGGAGAAGAATGGAGACGCCAGTTTTCCGGTTGGGGCTCGTCGGGTTCAACGAGCGTGAGGAGCAGCTGCTGCGCGCCGGCGCCGCCGCGTACCGCCAGGTCGACTGGCGCTGCGGGCGGGCCGAAGGCGCCGACGCCTGGGTGATCAAGGGCGCGCGCATCGCGCGCATCCAGGACAACCGCCTGCGCGTGATCGCCTCGGAAGGAACCAGCACCGGCGCGGCGTTCCTGCTGGACGCGGGCTCGCGGCCGGTGGCCATCGCCACGCCCGCGCCGCAGCAGGTCGCGCAGCTCGTCCCCCTGTTCTTCGATCCGGCGCAGGACGGCGCCCTCGCGGGCGCCCTGGCGACGCTGGATTCGCAGCTGGACCGGCTGCGTCGCCAGTACTGGGCCGCCTCCCTGCTGGTGGAGCACAACGCCACGGTCGGCAAGGCCCTCTACGAGCTGCGCACCTTCGACCAGGTGCTGGCGGTCGCGGACATGAAGGGCGCGGTCCACATCGCCCCCCAGGCGACCGGCGAGCAGTTCGACCACGCGGTCTGGCGGCACCGGGCGCGCAAGTCGGTCGAAGTGCTGCCCGACTTCGAGCGGCATTCGCTGGCCGAACTGCTGTGGGCCTATGCCACCCGCACCCGCCGCGACCTGCTGCCCGCGCGCTACAAGGACTACTCGGTGCACCTGCGGCGCCCGCCGCGCGTGCCGGCGGAGCTGGTGGGCGACGTGCACCTGCGCATCGTGCGCGAGCTGGCGGTCGGCCCGGCCTCCATGGCCAGCCTGGCCGAGAAGATCGGCGTGGACGACAAGACGCTCTCCCGCGCCATGGCCGCGCTGTACCTGGTCGGCTCCGTCACCACCAACCCGGAGCGCGCCTGGTCCTCGTCGGAACAGGGCTCGCTGTGGTCCACGCGCAGCGGGGCGTTCAACACGGCCGCCCTCCAGTCGCCGGGGCCCGACACCGACGGGATGCCCTCGACGGCGCCGCTGATGTAGCGATCAGGTGAGGTGCCTGCGGAACCAGTCCGGCATCGGCACCGACTTCTGCGCCGGGAAATCCACCCACACGGTGGTGGCGCCGCCCGACGCGTAGATCACGCCGGGATCGTCCGTCCGCTCGATCGTCGCCCAGCTCTCGAACGAGCTGCGGCCCGGATCGCTGGCGTACATCTTCACCACGATGTCGCCCGGGAATTCCAGCTGCTTGTGGAAGTTGCAGAACGCGTTGACGATCAGCGGCCCACTGCCGCGCGGGTCGGGCACGCAGTCCAGCGAGCGGAACCAGTCGATGCGCACGACCTCCAGGTAGCGGAAATACAGCGTGTTGTTGACGTGGCCCATCGCGTCCATGTCGCCCCAGCGGATGGGCAGGGTGGCTTCGAAGACCAGCTTCTTGTCTTGCGGGAGTTCCAGTTTCATCGGTGCGCCTTGATCGAGGCCAGGATGCCCAGCGTGAACAGCACGCAGGCGGCCAGTTGGGCGGGTTGCGGCCAGCGGCCGTCCCAGGCGAAAGAATAGAGCAGCGCGAACAGCGTCTCGCTGACGATCAACTGGCCGCACAGGCTCGCGGACAAGCGCTGGCTGGCGACGTTCCAGAGGATGGTGGCGAGCCACGCCGAGCCCACGCCGGTGCCGAGCGCGAGCGCGAGGAACATCCCGCGGTCCGGCTGCGACAGCAGCTCCCGCGGCGACGAACCCGCCACGGCCCACAGCAGCAGCGCGCCCAGGCCGGTGGCGATGCCCAGCCAGTTGGCCCATTCGGTGGCGTTCACCCCGGGATGCTTCTTCAGCCAGGCCGCGTTGAGCAGCGCGAAGGCGGTCCAGCAGGCCAGCGACGCGGCCGCGAAAGCGACGCCGCGCCAGAACCGCGGCATCGGACCGGCGCCCGCCGCTTCATGCGGTGCGCCCATCATCAGCGCCAGCCCCGCGGCCGTGAGCGCGATGCCCGGCAGCAGCGCGGCCCACTTCAGGTGGCCGGGCTTGCCCAGCAGCATCACCCAGACCGGGATGGTGCCGATCACCAGCGTGGGCACCTCGGTGCCGGCGTCGCGGATGGCCAGCACCAGCAGCAGGTAGTAGCCGGAGAAGCCCAGCACGCTCATGCCGGCGGCGGCGAGCGCCTGCGACCCCGTCGGCAGCGGCCGGCGCCGCAACGCCAGCAGCGTGAGCAGCGCGGCGACCGCGCCGTAGGAGAGGAACCGGCCCGCGGTGAGGTCTACCGCCGAATAGCCCGAAACCATGCGCGGCGCGACGAACACCAGGCCCCACAGCGCGCCCGCGCCCAGGCCGGCGGCCACGCCGGCCAGCATGCGCCCGGCGATCAAATGCCGAAGCCGTCGTCGGCGGCGATCACCGCGCCGTTCACGAAGTGGCTCTGGCTGCTGGCCAGCAGCACGATCAGCGCGTCCAGGTCCTCCGGGCTGCCCAGCCGCTTGCGCGGCAGCATGTTGACCAGCTTCTGGCCCTGCTCGGTGTCCCAGTGGTGGTGGTTG
>JAEWBU010000012.1 GCA_023390985.1 Pseudomonadota bacterium | reverse complement strand
TCGGCGGTGATGAAGCCGTTCTCCTCCATCCGCTGGATGATGTACTGCTGGCGCGTACGGGCCCGCTTGGGGTTGCTCAGCGGGTTGTTGGCCGAGGGCGCCTGCGGCAGGCCGGCGAGCATCGCCGCCTCGGCGATGGTGATCTCCTTCATCGGCTTGCCGAAATAGATCTCCGAGGCCGCCGCGAAGCCGTAGGCGCGGTTGCCCAGGAAGATCTGGTTCATGTAGATCTCGAGGATCTGGTCCTTGGTGAGCAGGTGCTCCAGCTTGAAGGTGAGCAGAACCTCGTAGAGCTTGCGGGTGAAGGTCTTCTCCGACGAGAGATAGACGTTCCGCGCCACCTGCATGGTGATGGTGGAGGCGCCCTGGCTCTTGGCCCGGCCCAGGTTGGCGAGGGCGGCGCGCGCCAGGCCGATGTAGTCCACACCGCTGTGCGAATAGAAGCGCGCGTCCTCGATCGCCAGCACGGCGTTCTTCATGACCGCCGGAATTTCGGCGATCGGCGTCAGGTTGCGGCGCTCCTCGCCGAACTCGCCGAGCAGCACGCCGTCGGACGAGAACACCCGCAGGGGCAGCTTGGGCCGGTAGTCCGACAGTTCGGAGATGTCCGGCAGGTTGGGGTAGGCCACGGACAGGGCCACGGCCACGACGATGACCAGCGACAGGCCCGCGGCCAGCGCGGCACCGATCAGCCACATCAGAGCGGTCGCCAGGCGTTGCTGCAGGCCAGGGGAGGACTTCGACCGGGAGCGGGACGCCGGGCGGTTTTCGGACGAGCGATCGTTGGACATAAAACGTTGGATTGCGTCCTGCGGGGATTATAGAAATCGGCCTTCCGCAGGTCTGCCGGGATGTAAATGCAGGGGTTACTGGTCAGCCTGGGCACTTCTTCACGGCCCCCCGCTTGAGCTTGCTGGCTCGTCGGTTTTTGGCAACGAATCGTGGTCGAGCTGTGGGAAAAATCCTTTGGCAACAAGGATGTTACCGGTAGCATTCAAGTGGAATCTTAAGTTTGTTACGTCCTGAAATGGGCGTGCGGGAGACTGCTTTGATCTCAATGGGATCTCTCTTGAGCCGGGGCGCAGCGCCACTGCTGGGGCTGGACATCAGCTCTTCCAGCGTCAAGCTGGTCGAACTCGGCCGTGACAAGTCCGGCACGCTCGTGCTGGAGCGCTGCGCCATGGAGCCGCTGGAGCGCGGCTGGATCACGGACGGCAACGTCGAGAAGTTCGACGAGGTCGCCGAAGCCATGCGCCGGCTCATCAAGAAGAGCGGAACCCGCACCAGGAACGTGGCGATGGCGCTGCCGCCCTCGGCCGTCATCACCAAGAAGATCATCCTCCCCGGCGGCCTGTCCGAGCAGGAACTGGAGGTCCAGGTCGAAACCGAGGCCAACCAGTACATCCCCTTTTCCCTGGACGAAGTGAGCCTCGACTTCTGCGTGGTCGGACCCAGCCCCACTTCCGCCGGCGACATCGAAGTGCTGATCGCCGCCTCGCGTCGCGAGAAGGTGCAGGATCGCCAGGGCCTGGCCGAAGCGGCGGGCCTGAAGCCGGTGATCATCGACGTCGAGTCGTACTCCTCGCGACTGGCGGCCGGTCGCCTGATCCAGGGCCTGCCCAACGGCGGCGTGGACACCATGGTCGCCCTGTTCGAAGTCGGCGCGTTCACCACCAGCATGCAGGTGATCCGCAATGACGAAGTGCTCTACGACCGTGACCAGGCGTTCGGCGGTGCCCAGCTCACGCAGTTGATCGTGCGCCAGTATGGTTTCTCGCCCGAGGAGGCCGAGAGCAAGAAGCGCAGCGGGGAGCTGCCCGACGACTACGAGGCTGCGGTGTTGCGTCCCTTCGTGGACAGCATGGCGCAGGAAGTGGCCCGTGCGCTGCAGTTCTTCTTCACCAGCACCCCGCACAACAAGGTCGACCACATCATGCTGGCCGGCGGGTCGGCGGCGCTGCCCGGGCTCAACGAGGCCGTCACCGCGCAGACCTCCTTCCCCTGCGTGCTGGCCAACCCGTTCGACGGCATGCATATCGGTGAGGGCGTGCGCGAGAAGAAGATGCGCCGCGAAGCCCCGTCCTACCTGACGTCGTGCGGCCTGGCCATGCGGAGGTTCCTGCAGTGATCCTGATCAACCTTCTGCCGCACCGCGAAGCGGCGCGCAAACGCAGGCGCGAGGCGTTCTACGCATCGCTGGGGCTTTCGGCCGTCGTCGGAGGTCTGATCGCCGGCGGCGTCTTCCTTTGGTACGCCGCACAGATTTCCAACCAGCAGACCAAGAACGCGGTGCTGGCTCAGGAGATCAAGGTACTGGAAGGTCAGATCAAGGAGATCTCCACGCTGCAGCAGGAGATCGCCGCGCTGAAGGCGCGCCAGCAGGCGGTGGAGGATCTCCAGGCCGACCGCAACATGCCCGTGCACCTGCTGAATGAACTGGTGCGGCAACTCCCCGACGGCGTGTACGTCACCAGCGTCAAGCAGGAGAACCAGGTCATCTCGATCGCGGGCGTTGCACAGTCGAACGAACGGGTTTCCGAGTTGCTGCGCAACCTGGCTGGCGGCAGTCCCTATCTGACCCGTCCTGAACTGGTGGAGATCATCGCCAGCAACGTCACTCTTGCGCCTCGCGACCAGCGACGGGTATCGAGCTTCAATATGCGGGTGCGACTGCTCCGGTCGAGCGAAGTGGCGAAGGCTGCGGCTGCCGCTTCCGGCGCGTCCGCCCCCGCCGTGCCGGCCGCCGCGGCGCCGGCTTCCGCCACGAGGACCTGAACCCATGGCCAAGACTGCCGCACCGAAGTTCAACATGGCCGATCTTCAACAGAAGGTCAGCTCTCAGTTTCGCGGACTCAATCCGAACGATCCGGCCACCTGGCCGGTGCTGCCGCGCCTGCTGGCCTGCGTTGCCCTGACGGCGGGCATCGTGGCCGCCTTGTGGTTCGCCTGGATCTCGAATTCGGCCACTGAGCTGGAAGCCGAGCTCGCCAGGGAGAAAACGCTCAAGGCGGACTTCACCAAGAAGCTGGGGCAGGCGGTCAACCTGGCCGTGCTCAAGCAGCAACGCGAGCAAGTCCAGAAGTACGTGGACCAATTGGAAAAGCAGTTGCCGAGCAAGGCCGAGATGGATGCACTCCTCTCCGACATCAACCAGGCGGGCCTGGGCCGGAGCCTGAACTTCGAGCTGTTCAGACCCGGTCAGGTCAACGTGAAGGAGTACTACGCGGAGTTGCCCATCGCGCTGCGGGTGACCGGCAGGTATCACGACGTCGGCGCCTTCACCGCCGATGTCGCCAATCTTTCGCGCATCGTGACGCTGAACAACCTCGCCATAACGCCTGCCAAGGACGGCATGCTGGTCATGGAGGCGCAAGCCAAGACCTTCCGCTATCTCGACAAGGATGAAGTTCAGCAGCAGCGCAAGGCCACGGGGCCGGGAGTCAAGAAGAAATGATCACGCAGCGCATCGCATTCGCCGCCGCGTTGGCTGCCGCTCTTGGCGGCTGCGCCAGTTCCGATCAAGACGAAATCCAAACCTGGATGACGCAGCAGCGGGCTCAGACGCGTCCCAAGGTGGAGCCGATCCCCGAGCCCAAGACCTTCACCCCGCAGGGCTACACCCAGGCCAACGCCTTCGACCCTTTCAGCAACCAGAAGCTCACGCAGGCGCTCAAGCGCGAAGCTACGCAGTCCACCACGAGCACGGCGCTGCTGGCACCTGAGCTTGCGCGTCACAAGGAGCCTCTGGAGAGCTTCCCCCTGGACACCATGTCCATGGTCGGCAGCCTGCTCAAGCAGGGCAAGCCGGTCGCCCTGGTCCAGGTGGACAAGCTGCTGTACCAGGTCAAGCCGGGCAACTACCTCGGCCAGAACTACGGAAAGATCGTCAAGGTCGGCGAGGCCGAGGTGGTGCTGCGCGAGATCGTGCAGGACGCCGCGGGCGAGTGGATCGAGCGCACCGCGACGCTCCAACTACAAGAGAGGGCGAAATGAAGAAACAGAAAACCATGTCCGCACGACTGCTCCTCGCCTGCGTCGGAGGCCTGCTGGCGCTTGCGACAAGCGTTTCCGCGAAAGCGCAGACGGTGATCCAGAACGTCAGTGGTTCGATCCAGGGCGGCGTCGAAGTGGTGCGCATCGATTTCTCGCAGGCGCTGCCCGCGGTGCCGGCCGGTTTCACCATCCAGACCCCGGCGCGCATCGCCTTGGATGTCCCTGGCGCCACCAACGGGCTGGGTCGCTCTTCGGTTGAACTGAACCAGGGCAACCTGCGCTCGGTCAACGTCGTCACGGCAGGTGACCGTACCCGCCTCGTGCTCAATCTGAAGGCTCCCACCGGCTACAAGGCCCAGATCGAGGGCAATTCGCTCCTGGTTTCGCTCGAGCCCGTGGCCGCGGCCAGCCCGGCACCGTCGCCGGCCGGCACCGCCTTCGCGGAAAGCCGAAACCGCGACACGCAACCGATCAAGGACCTCGACTTCCGCCGCGGCGCCGACGCCGCGGGCCGGATTCAGGTCGAGCTCCCCAACAACCAGGTCGGCGTCGACATCAAGCAGCAGGGCCAGCAGTTGGTCGTGGAGTTCCTGAAGTCCTCACTGCCCGAAGGCCTGCGCCGTCGCCTCGACGTGACCGACTTCGGCACGCCGGTGCAATCCATCACCACGACTCAGGTCGGCGACCGCGTGCGTGTCGTGATCGAGCCGCGCGGCCAATGGGAACACAGCGCCTACCAGAGCGACAACCAGTTCGTCGTCGAAGTGCGCCCGCAACGCGTCGATCCCAACAAGGTATCTCAAGGCCCTGGGTACACCGGCGAGAAGCTCTCGCTGAACTTCCAGAACATCGAAGTGCGTTCCCTGCTGCAGGTGATCGCGGACTTCACCAACTTCAACATCGTCACCTCCGACTCCGTGTCGGGCGCGGTCACGCTGCGCCTGAAGGATGTGCCCTGGGACCAGGCGCTCGACATCATCCTGCAGGCCAAGGGGCTGGGAATGCGCAAGAGCGGCAACGTGCTGTGGATCGCCCCCAAGGACGAGATCGCGGCCAAGGAGAAGCTCGACCTCGAATCCCGCGCCGCTATCCAGACCTTGGAGCCATTGCGGACCCAATCCTTCCAGCTCAACTACACCAAGGCTGTCGACATCGCTGCGGGCCTGATGGGCACCGGCGCCGCGGGAGCGACCAAGATCCTGTCGCCGCGCGGCAGCGTGATCTCGGAGACCCGTACCAACCAGCTGTTCGTGACCGACATCCCGTCGCGTCTGGAAGCGGTGCAGACTCTCATCGCCCAGCTGGACATCCCGGTCCCGCAGGTGCTCATCGAGGCACGTATCGTCGAGGCGTCGGATACCTTCGGCAAATCGCTGGGCGTGCGCCTCGGCGGCCGCCCGTTCACCTTGAACGGCAGCCGCAACAGCATGTTCGGCCCGACCTACATCGCCCCGGACATCCCGGCGGGTCAGCCTGCCGTTCTGGGCGACAACGTCGGCACCACCGCAGGCGATTTCGTGAACCTGCCCTCCATCGGCGTGGGCGGCGTGTCGCCTGCCACCTTCGCGGTCTCTCTGTTCGAATCGAACCTGACTCGCCTGCTGAACCTGGAAATCTCCGCTCTGGAAGCCGACGGCAAGGGCAAGCTGGTGTCCAGCCCGCGCATCGTGACCGCCGACAAGACCAAGGCGCTGATCGAGCAGGGCACGGAATTCCCGTACCTGCAGGCCTCGTCGAGCGGCGCTACTTCGGTCGCCTTCCGCAAGGCCACGCTCAAGCTGGAAGTGACGCCGCAGATCACCCCCGAAGGCAACATCATCCTCGACCTGGACATCAGCAAGGACAGCCGCGGCGAGACCACGGCGGCCGGCATCGCGATCAACACCAAGCACATCCGCACCCAGGTCCTGGTGGACAACGGCGGAACGGTCGTGATCGGCGGCATCTTCGAGCTGACCGAGACGGAGTCGGAGTCCCGGGTTCCGGTGCTGGGCGAATTGCCCGCGGTCGGCGCCCTGTTCCGGAACCGCCAGCGCACTGCCAACAAGCAGGAGATGCTGGTGTTCATCACCCCCAAGATGATTGCCGACCGCAGCGCAGCGCGCTGATGGGGACGGCCACGCGGACGTGCAAAGCCTCGTCCTCGTGGGCCTGCCCGGGTCCGGCAAATCCACCGTCGGCCGCAGCCTCGCGCGCCGGCTGAACCTTCCCTTCAGCGATTCGGACCACGCGATCGAGCAGCGACTGGGCTGCTCGATCCGCGAGTTCTTCGCCCGCGAGGGCGAAGCGCGCTTTCGCGACATCGAACAGGAAGTCCTGGCGGAACTCGCCGCAGCCGAACCGCGCGTTCTGGCGACCGGCGGCGGTGCAGTGCTGCGCGAAGCGAATCGCGCGGTGCTGCGCAGTGCGGGGCACGTTCTCTACCTGCGCTCCACGCCGGAGGAACTGTTCCGGCGCCTGCGTCACGACACGCAGCGACCGCTGCTGCAGGTCAGCGATCCCCAGGCGCGGTTGCGGCAGATGTACGAGGAGCGCGACCCGTTCTATCGAGAGACCGCCCACTTCGTCATCGAAACCGGAAGGCCGTCCGTGCCGACCCTGGTGAACATGATCCTCATGCAGCTGGAACTGGCGGGCGTGCTGCCGTCTTCCTGAGCCGGCGCGCGCCTTAAACTGCGGGGCTATGCCTGCCCCCGCGACCCAGCCCGCCGTCCTGCACGAGATCGCCATCGAGCTGGGCGACCGCAGTTATCCCATCGTCATCGGCACCGGCCTGCTGGGCGACGCCGGCACCTGGTCGCAGCTGCCGCGCGCCGCGGCCGCGATGGTCGTGACGAACGAAACCATCGCGCCGATCTACCTGGAACGGTTGTCCGCGGCGCTGCGCGATCGCTTCGCGCAGGTGCACCACGTGGTCCTGCCGGACGGCGAGGAGCACAAGGACTGGGCCACCCTCAACCGGATCTTCGACGCGCTGCTCTCGCATGCCAGTGACCGCAAGACCGTGCTGTTCGCATTGGGCGGCGGCGTGGTCGGCGACATGACCGGCTTCGCCGCGGCCTGCTACATGCGGGGCGTGCCGTTCGTGCAGGTGCCCACCACGCTGTTGGCCCAGGTCGATTCCTCGGTGGGCGGCAAGACGGCGATCAACCATCCGCTGGGCAAGAACATGATCGGCGCGTTCTACCAGCCGCAGCGTGTCGTATGCGACCTCGACACGCTGGCCACGCTGCCGGCACGCGAGTTCAGCGCCGGCCTGGCCGAAGTGATCAAGTACGGCCCGATCGCCGACATGGCCTTCCTCGACTGGATCGGAGCCAACCTGGCCGCCCTGATGCGCCGTGAACCCGCCGCCGTCGCCCACGCCGTGCGCCGCAGCTGCGAGATCAAGGGTTGGGTGGTCGGCCAGGACGAGCGCGAATCCGGGCTGCGCGCCATCCTCAATTTCGGCCATACCTTCGGGCACGCGATCGAGGCGGGCCTGGGCTATGGCGAATGGCTGCACGGCGAAGCCGTGGGTTGCGGCATGGTCATGGCCACGGAGCTCTCGCGCCGGCTCGGCCTCGTGGACGACGCCTTCATCGCGCGCCTGCGCTCACTGATCGAAGCCGCCGGCCTCCCGGTGAAAGGCCCCGACCTCGGCGCCGACCGCTACCTGGAACTCATGCGTCTCGACAAGAAGTCCGAAGCCGGCGACATCCGCTTCGTGGTGATCGACGCGCCCGGCCGCGCCGCCGTGCGGGCCGCGCCGGAATCGATGGTGCGCGAGGTGCTGCGGCACTGCACCGCCTGATCGCGGCGCTCCCGGCTTCGCCATGGCCCTGGCTCCCTACGCCTCCGACCCCAATCGCTCGCGCGGCCGCCGCCACGCGGAGCCGGCGGCGCCCACGCGCACCGGCTTCCAACGCGATCGCGATCGCATCGTCCACTCCACCGCCTTCCGACGCCTGGTCTACAAGACGCAGGTCTTCCTCAACCACGAAGGCGACCTGTTCCGCACCCGGCTGACGCAATCGCTGGAAGTGGCGCAGCTGGGCCGATCCATCGCGCGGCCGCTGGGCCTGAACGAAGACCTGGTCGAAGCCATCGCGCTGGCCCACGACCTGGGCCACACACCCTTCGGTCACGCAGGCCAGGATGCGCTCAACGACTGCATGCAACCGCACGGCGGCTTCGAGCACAACCTGCAGAGCCTTCGCGTGGTGGACCAGCTCGAGGAGCGCTATCCCGCCTTCGACGGCCTGAACCTCTGCTTCGAAACGCGCGAGGGCATCCTCAAGCACTGTTCGCGCGCCAACGCCGAGAAGCTGGAGCAGCGCGAACCCGGCGGTGTCGGCCGCCGCTTCCTCGATCGCACTCAGCCCAGCCTGGAAGCGCAGCTGTGCAACCTCGCCGACGAGATCGCCTACAAC
Source organism: Pseudomonadota bacterium (assembly GCA_023390985.1). Taxonomy (GTDB): domain Bacteria; phylum Pseudomonadota; class Gammaproteobacteria; order Burkholderiales; family Burkholderiaceae_C; genus Ramlibacter. Next base: position 16,588 of record JAEWBU010000012.1, on the reverse strand, counting down.
GCGCATGACATCGACGACGGCGTGCGATCGGGCCTGATCACCATCGAGCAACTGGAAGCCGTGCCGCTGTTCGAGCGTTTCCGCCGCCAGACCCTGGTCGAGCATCCGCAGCTGCAAGGGCGACGCGTGCTGTACGAGTCGATCCGCCGGATGCTCAGCGCGCAGGTCTACGACGTGATCGACGCCACGCAGGAGGCGCTGCGTGCCGGCGACGTGGACAGCGCCGATGCCGCGCGCGCGGCCACGCCGCTGGTGCGCTTCAGCGGCGGCATGCAGGCCCAGTCCGCGCAGCTCAAGCAGTTCCTGCGGGACAACCTCTATCGCCATCCCCAGGTGAACGAAACCACCGGCCGCGCCAAGGACGTGGTCCGCGAGCTGTTCGCCGCCTACGTCTCCGATCCGACGCAGATGGGCGGCGGCTTCGATGCAAGGGGCGACCGCGAGCGCGCCGTCGCCGACTACATCGCGGGCATGACCGACCGCTTCGCGGCACGCGAGCACGAACGGCTCACCGGCCGGCACCTGCTGCCGTGAGGCCCGCGGGCGAGGGCCGCGCCTGGCTGGTGGTCGCGGGCGGTGTCGCGGCCGCGGTTCATGTCGGGAAGCTGCCGCCCGCCATTCCAGTATTGCGCGAGGGGCTGGGCCTCACGCTGGTCGAGGCCGGATTCCTGTTGTCGCTGGTGCAGTTCGCCGGCATGACGCTGGGATTGCTCGTAGGTCTCGCGGCCGATCGTCTCGGGCTGAAGCGCACGATGGTGGCGGGCCTCGCGCTCACGGGTCTCGCCAGCATCTCCGGAGGTTTCGTGAGCACCCCGCCCGCGCTGCTGGCGCTGCGCGCGCTGGAAGGCCTGGGTTTCCTGCTCGCCTCCATGCCCGCGCCGGGGCTCATTCGCCGATTGGTTCCGGCCCAACGCATGAGCGCGATGCTGGGTGTCTGGGGCGCGTACATGCCGTTCGCGACGGCGCTCGCCTTGCTGTGCGGGCCTGCGTGGATGGCCTGGAGCGGCTGGCCAGGCTGGTGGTGGCTGCTGGGCGCGCTGTCCCTGGTGATGGCGTTCGCGCTGGCAAGGCAGCTGCCGCGCGATCCGCACATGAGCGGCGCCGGTCCCGCGCAGTGGACCATCCGCATCCGTCGCACGCTGGTTGCGCCCGGCCCTTGGCTGGTCGCCTTCGCGTTCGGCGTCTACTCGGCCCAGTGGCTGGCGGTGATCGGCTTCCTGCCTTCGATCTACCTCGCCGCGGGCATCGCGCCTTCGACGGCCGCCGCGGCCACCGCGTTCGCCGCCGCGGTCAACATGACGGGCAACCTGGCTTCGGGCCGACTGCTTCAACGTGGCGTGCCGGCGCCGCGGTTGCTGGCGATCGGCTACCTGACGATGGCGGCGGCCGCCGTCCTGGCGTTCGCCGACGTGCTGCCCGCCACGGGAGCCGGCCCGACGCTGCGCTATGTCGCGGTGCTGGCCTTCTCCGCGGTGGGCGGTGTGATTCCCGGCACGCTTTTCTCGCTCGCGGTGCGGCTCGCGCCGGGCGAAGACACTGTTTCCACCACGGTCGGCTGGATGCAGCAGTGGTCCGCGCTGGGCCAGTTCCTCGGTCCGCCCGCGGTGGCCTGGGTCGCCGCGAGGGCAGGGGGCTGGCAATGGAGCTGGCTCGTCACCGCCGGCTGCGCCGCCGGCGGCCTGCTGCTGGCTGCCTGGGCCAGGCGCCTGCCACAAGCGCGCCCGCACTAGGGAAAAGGTCCCGCTCTTAGAATCGCGCCCCCATGGCCGACGGCTCTCCTTCCTCCGCAACCCAGGTGCTCGACGACACCCGCCGTTGGCTCGAGCGTGCGGTGATCGGACTCAACCTGTGTCCGTTCGCGAAGGCGGTGCACGTGAAGGGCCAGGTGCATCTGGCGGCGTGCGCTGCGGGCGATGTTCCCGGCGTCATCGAGCACCTCGACGCGGAGATCACCGGCCTGCTTGCGCTCGAACCGAGTCAACGCGACACGACGCTGCTGGTGGTGCCGTGCGGCTTCGACGAGTTCCTGCTGTTCAACGACCTCGTGCGCCAGGGCGAGCGCCTGCTGCAGCGTCGCAAGCTCGCCGGGGTGTTGCAGCTGGCCAGCTTCCATCCGGCGTTCGTCTTCGCCGGCGCCGATGAGGACGACATGGCCAACTTCAGCAATCGCTCCCCTTGGCCCACGCTGCACCTGCTGCGCGAGGAGAGCATGGACCGCGCCGTCGCGGCCTTTCCCCAGGCGGAAGCGATCTACGAGACGAACATCCGGACGCTCGAACGGCTGGGCCCGGCGGGCTGGCAGGCACTCGGGGCGGGGCGGTCATGAGCGCGGCGGAGCAACTCCAGCTGCGGCCGGGGCAGTCGACCGAACTGCTCAAGGAGCTGCACATCCTCACGCGCGAGGGCAAGCTCAACCAGGATTCGCGCCGCAAGCTCAAGCAGGTCTATCACCTGCACCAGTTCATCGACCAGCTGCTGCGGGAACTGCCGCAGGGCGAGGAGGGGCCGACCATCGTCGACCACGGCGCCGGCAAGTCCTACCTGGGCTTCATCGTCTACGACCTCTCGCTGCAGGCCTCGGGCCGCGGGACGGTGTTCGGGATCGAGACCCGGCAGGATCTCGTGGAGCGTTCGCGGTCATTGGCGCAGCGCTTCGGCTTCGAGCGCATGCGGTTCCTGCACACCAGCGCCGCCGATGCGGCCGATGACGCGGCATTGCCCGAGCGCGTCGACATGGTCACCGCGCTGCACGCCTGCGATACCGCCACCGACGACGCTATCGCCTTCGGCCTGCGCAAGCACGCGGCGGGCATGGTGCTGGTGCCGTGCTGCCAGGCCGAGGTCGCGGCGCACTTGCGGCAGGACAAGGCGCTGTCGCTCGCGCGCACGCCGCTGGCGGAGCTCTGGCGCCATCCGCTGCACACACGCGAAGTGGGCAGCCAGCTCACCAACGTGCTGCGCTGCCTCTACCTGGAGGCGTGCGGCTACTCGGTGACGGTCACCGAGCTGGTCGGCTGGGAGCACAGCATGAAGAACGAGCTGATCCTGGCCCGCTACACCGGGCGCCGCAAGCGAAGCGCGGCCGAGCGCCTGCGCGCGCTCCTTGCGGAGTTCGGCTTGCAGGACCTGGAAGCGGTGCGGTTCCCGATGGCGGCGCAGGCGGCCGACTAGCGGGCTAGTAGTTCTGGTGGCGCCGGCGGTCGTGGTGGTCGCGGTTGCGCGAGCGGCCGAACGCCACCAGCGCGCCGATCACGATCAGCGCGAGCGCGCCGAAGGTGATGTAGAGCTGCGGCACGCCGACGACCACGGCGGCCCACACCACACCGGCCATGAACACCAGGAAACCGATCATGTAGACAGCAAATGGCACGGCGTCCTCCCCGTCTAGGGTTCAGCCATTGTGGGACGCGGCCGCGTTTGCCGCTGTCGGTGCGGCTCGTACCCAGTCGTCAGCCGACGCCGATCCGATAATCGGGGTCAGATTCCCATTTCCAAGCTTCCGATGGCCCGACTCCCCCGGCTCACTGTTCCTGGCTATCCGCACCACGTGATCCAGCGCGGCAACAACCGCCAGCCGATCTTCGCGGGTGACGACGACTGCCGGTTTCTGCTCGAGCTTCTCGAGACCTACTCGCGCGAGCTGAAGGTGGCGATCCACGGCTACGTGCTGATGGGCAACCACTTCCACCTGCTGGCCACCCCCGAAACGGAGACCGGCCTGCCGGAGATGATGCAGGCGGTTGGTCGCCGCTACGTACGACGGTTCAACACGCGTCAGCAGCGCACGGGCACGCTGTTCGAAGGCCGCTATCGCTCGACGCTGATCCAGGCCGAGCGCTACCTGCTGGCCTGCATGGTCTACATCGACCTGAACCCGGTGCGGGCGGGGATGGTCTCGGATCCGGCTCAGTACCCGTGGTCGAGCCATCGCCACTACGCCGGCGTCACGACCGATCGGCTCGTCACGCCGCATCCGCTGTTCTGGTCCCTGGGCAACACGCCGTTCGCCCGCGAGCTGGCTTACGGCGAGTTGATCGCGGCGGGCATCAGCCGCGAGACGAAGGAGGCGCTGGCGGGTTCGACCCATCGGGGGTGGGCGTTGGGCGACGCGGACTACGTGGCAGAGCTGGAGCGGCGAACTGACCGTCGGGCGACGCCAAAGCCGGCAGGGCGTCCGCACAAGAAGCCGATCTGATCTGTCCCCAATTAGGTGCACGGGCAAATCCGCCCTCCGAGAATTGGAATCTGACCCCAATTAATCTGCTTGGTGGCGGTGCTGAACTGTCATATGCTCGCAAACCCTGATCCCGACCTCTGACCTGGAGAGCGCGCCATGACGACGGCTGCCGAGATTTCCCATCTGCAAGAACACGGCCTCTATTCGGCGGCCAATGAACACGACGCTTGCGGCGTCGGCTTCGTGGCCCACATCAAGGGAGAGAAGAGCCACGGCATCGTCACCCAGGGCCTGAAGATCCTCGAGAACCTGGACCATCGCGGCGCAGTGGGCGCTGACAAGCTGATGGGCGACGGCGCCGGCATCCTGATCCAGCTGCCCGACGCGCTCTATCGCGAGGAGATGGCCAGGCAGGGCGTGGAACTGCCGCCGCCCGGCGAGTACGGCGTCGGCATGATCTTCCTGCCGAAGGAACACGCCTCCCGCCTGGCCTGCGAGCAGGAGATGGAGCGCGCGATCAAGGCCGAGGGCCAGGTGCTCCTGGGCTGGCGCGACGTGCCGGTCGACCGCGAGATGCCGATGTCGCCCGCCGTGCGCAAGAAGGAGCCGATCCTGCGCCAGGTGTTCATCGGCCGCGGGGCCGACGTCATCGTGCAGGACGCGCTGGAGCGCAAGCTGTACGTGATCCGCAAGACCGCCAGCGCCGCCATCCAGAACCTGCGGCTGAAGCACTCGAAGGAGTACTACGTCCCCTCGATGTCCAGCCGCACCGTGGTCTACAAGGGCCTGCTGCTGGCCGACCAGGTCGGCACCTACTACCTGGACCTGAAGGATTCGCGCTGCGTCTCGGCGCTGGCCCTGGTGCACCAGCGCTTCTCCACCAACACCTTCCCCGAGTGGCCGCTGGCCCACCCGTACCGCTACGTCGCCCACAACGGCGAGATCAACACGGTCAAGGGCAACTACAACTGGATGCGCGCGCGCGAAGGCGTGATGTCCTCGCCGGTGCTGGCCAACGACCTGAAGAAGCTGTATCCCATCAGCTTCCCGAACCAGTCCGACACCGCCACGTTCGACAACTGCCTCGAGCTGCTCACGATGGCCGGCTACCCGCTGGCCCAGGCGGTGATGATGATGATCCCGGAGCCCTGGGAGCAGCACACGCTGATGGACGAGCGCCGCAAGGCCTTCTACGAGTACCACGCGGCGATGCTCGAGCCGTGGGACGGCCCCGCCTCGATCGTGTTCACCGACGGCCGCCAGATCGGCGCCACGCTCGACCGCAACGGCCTGCGCCCCTCGCGCTACTGCGTCACCGACGACGACCTCGTGATCATGGCCTCCGAGTCCGGCGTGCTGCCGGTGCCGGAGAACCGCATCGTGCGCAAGTGGCGCCTGCAGCCCGGCAAGATGTTCCTGATCGACCTCGAGCAGGGCCGCATGATCGACGACGAGGAGCTCAAGGCCAGCCTGGCCAACAGCCGCCCGTACAAGCAGTGGATCGAGAACCTGCGCATCAAGCTCGACGACCTGTCCGAGGACGCGGGCCAGGCATCCGCCAGCGAAGTCACGCTGCTCGATCGCCAGCAGGCCTTCGGCTACACGCAGGAAGATCTCAAGTTCCTGATGTCGCCCATGGCCCAGGCCGGCGAGGAGGGCATCGGCTCCATGGGCAACGACAGCCCGCTGGCCGTCCTGTCCAACAAGAACAAGGCGCTCTACAACTACTTCAAGCAGCTGTTCGCCCAGGTGACCAACCCGCCGATCGACCCGATCCGCGAGGCCATCGTGATGTCGCTGGTGTCCTTCATCGGCCCCAAGCCGAACCTGCTGGACATCAACCAGGTGAACCCGCCGATGCGGCTGGAAGTGAGCCAGCCGATCCTCGACTTCGCCGACATGGCCAAGCTGCGCGGCATCGAGAAGATCACCCAGGGCAAGTTCCGCAGCTACACGCTGGACATCACCTATCCGCTGGCGTGGGGCCATGAGGGCGTGGAAGCCAAGCTGGCTTCGCTCAACGCCGAGGCGGTGGACGCCATCCGCGGCGGCAAGAACATCCTGATCATCAGCGACCGCGCCGTCGGTCCGGACCAGGTCGCCATTCCCGCGCTGCTGGCGCTCTCGTCGATCCACCAGCACCTGGTGCGCGAGGGCCTGCGCACCACCGCCGGCCTGGTGGTGGAGACCGGCTCGGCCCGCGAGGTGCATCACTTCGGCGTGCTGGCCGGCTACGGCGCGGAAGCGGTCCACCCGTACCTGGCGATGGAAACGCTGGTGCAGATGCACAAGGACCTGCCGGGCGAGCTGTCGGCCGAGAAGGCCATCTACAACTACGTCAAGGCGATCGGCAAGGGTCTTTCCAAGATCATGTCCAAGATGGGCGTGTCGACCTACATGTCGTACTGCGGCGCCCAGCTGTTCGAAGCCATCGGCCTGAACAGCGACACGGTCGAGAAGTACTTCACCGGCACCTCCAGCCGCGTCGAGGGCATCGGCGTGTTCGAGATCGCCGAGGAAGCGATCCGCATGCACCGCTCGGCCTTCGGCGCCGACCCGGTGCTGGCCCACATGCTGGACGCCGGCGGCGAGTACGCCTGGCGCACCCGCGGCGAAGAGCACATGTGGACGCCCGACGCGATCGCCAAGCTGCAGCACGCCTCGCGCGCCAACAACTGGAGCACCTACAAGGAATACGCCCAGCTGATCAACGACCAGAGCCGCCGCCACATGACGCTGCGCGGCCTGTTCGAGTTCAAGGTCGATCCTTCCAAGGCCATCCCCGTCGACGAGGTCGAGCCCGCCAAGGAGATCGTCAAGCGCTTCGCCACCGGCGCGATGTCGCTCGGCTCCATCTCCACCGAGGCGCACGCCACGCTGGCGATCGCGATGAACCGCATCGGCGGCAAGAGCAACACCGGCGAAGGCGGCGAGGACCCGGCCCGTTACCGCAGCGAGCTCAAGGGCATCCCGATCAAGACCGGCCAGACCATGGCCGAGATCATCGGCAAGGACGTGGTCGAGGTCGACATCCCGCTCCAGGACGGCGACTCGCTGCGTTCGCGCATCAAGCAGGTGGCCTCCGGCCGCTTCGGCGTCACGGCCGAATACCTGTCGTCCTCCGACCAGGTGCAGATCAAGATGGCCCAGGGCGCCAAGCCGGGCGAGGGCGGCCAGCTGCCCGGCGGCAAGGTGTCCAAGTACATCGGCAAGCTGCGCTACTCGGTGCCGGGCGTCGGCCTGATCTCGCCGCCGCCGCACCACGACATCTACTCGATCGAGGACCTGGCGCAGCTGATCCACGACCTGAAGAACGTGGCGCCGCATGCTTCCATCAGCGTGAAGCTGGTGTCGGAAGTGGGCGTGGGCACCATCGCCGCGGGCGTGGCCAAGTGCAAGGCCGACCACGTGGTGATCGCCGGCCATGACGGCGGCACGGGCGCTTCGCCCTGGTCGTCGATCAAGCACGCCGGCTCCCCCTGGGAGATCGGCCTGGCCGAGACCCAGCAGACCCTGGTGCTGAACCGCCTGCGCGGCCGCATCCGCGTGCAGGCCGACGGCCAGATGAAGACCGGTCGCGACGTCGCCATCGGCGCGCTGCTGGGCGCGGATGAATTCGGCTTCGCCACCGCGCCGCTGGTGGTCGAGGGCTGCATCATGATGCGCAAGTGCCACCTGAACACCTGCCCGGTGGGCGTGGCCACGCAGGACCCGGTGCTGCGCAAGAAGTTCGACGGCAAGCCCGAGCACGTCGTCAACTACTTCTTCTTCGTCGCCGAGGAAGTGCGCCAGATCATGGCGCAGCTGGGCATCCGCAAGTTCGACGACCTGATCGGCCGCACCGACCTGCTCGACATGAAGAAGGGCATCGAGCACTGGAAGGCGCGCGGCCTCAACTTCACGCGCCTGCTCGCCCGTCCCGAAGTGCCGGCCGAAGTGGCGCGCTACCAGGTCGAGGAGCAGGACCACCGCCTGGACAAGAGCCTGGACAACATCCTGATCGAGCGCAGCCGGCCCGCCATCGAGCGCGGCGACAAGGTCTCGTTCATCGAGGTGGCGCGCAACGTCAACCGCTCGGTGGGCGCGATGCTCTCGGGCGCGGTGACCAAGGCGCATCCGGAAGGCCTGCCCGACGACACCATCCGCATCCAGCTGGAAGGCACGGGCGGCCAGTCGTTCGGCGCGTTCCTCGCCAAGGGCGTGACGCTGTACCTGATCGGCGATGCCAACGACTACACCGGCAAGGGCCTGTCGGGCGGCCGCATCATCGTGCGGCCCAGCATCGACTTCCGCGGTGAAGCCACGAAGAACATCATCATCGGCAACACCGCGCTGTACGGCGCCACCACCGGCGAGGCGTTCTTCGCCGGCGTGGCGGGCGAGCGCTTCGCGGTGCGCCTGTCGGGCGCCACCACGGTGGTGGAAGGCACGGGCGACCACGGCTGCGAGTACATGACGGGCGGAACCGTCGTGGTGCTGGGCAAGACCGGCCGCAACTTCGCGGCGGGCATGTCGGGCGGCGTCGCCTACGTCTACGACGAGGACGGCCAGTTCGCCAGCCGCTGCAACACCTCCATGGTGACGCTGGAGCGCGTGCTGTCGCCCACGGAGCAGAAGGCCGCCACGCCGCGCACCAAGCTGCACGCCGGCCAGTCCGACGAGCAACTGCTCAAGAAGCTGCTGGAGGAGCACAACCGCTGGACCGGCAGCCGCCGCGCGCGCGAGATCCTGGACCACTGGAAGGAGACGCGCGGTCGCTTCCTCAAGGTGTTCCCGAACGAGTACAAGCGCGCGCTGGCCGAGATGCACGAGCGCGAAGCGCTGGAGTCCGGCAGCGGCAACGACGCCGCGGTCGCGGTCCACGTCAACGGCGTCGCCGCCGCCTGAAGCCCCTGACGGAGCGAGGAAACAAGAATGGGAAAGATCACCGGCTTCATGGAATTCGAGCGCATCGAGGAGGGCTACAAGCCCGTGCCCGAGCGCGTGAAGCACTACAAGGAATTCGTCATCGGCCTGGACGACGCGCAGGCGAAGGTGCAGGGCGCGCGCTGCATGGACTGCGGCACGCCGTTCTGCAACTCAGGCTGCCCGGTCAACAACATCATCCCGGACTTCAACGACCTGGTTTACCACCAGGACTGGCAGAGCGCGTGGGTGGTGCTGGACTCGACCAACAACTTCCCGGAGTTCACCGGCCGCATCTGCCCCGCACCGTGCGAGGCGGCCTGCACGCTGAACGTGAACGACGAGCCCGTGGGCATCAAGTCGCTGGAGCACGCCATCATCGATCGCGCCTGGGACAACGGCTGGGTGCAGCCGCGCGTGGCGCGCATCAAGACCGGCAAGAAGGTGGCCGTGGTCGGCTCCGGCCCCGCCGGCATGGCGGCCGCGCAGCAGCTGGCGCGCGCCGGGCATGACGTCACGCTGTTCGAGAAGAACGACCGAATCGGCGGCCTGCTGCGCTACGGCATCCCCGACTTCAAGATGGAGAAGCACCACATCGACCGCCGCGTCGAGCAGATGAAGGCCGAAGGCGTCGTCATCCGCACCGGCGTGATGGTCGGCGAGCTGCCCAAGGGCTCGAAGGTGACCAACTGGGCCAAGGAAACCATCTCCGCGAAGGACCTGCAGGCGCAGTTCGATGCCGTGCTGCTGGCCGGCGGCGCCGAGCAGTCGCGCGACCTGCCCGTGCCGGGCCGCGACCTGGACGGCGTGCATTTCGCGATGGAGTTCCTGCCGCAGCAGAACAAGGTCAACGCGGGCGACAAGGTCAAGGGCCAGATCCGCGCCGACGGCAAGCACGTCATCGTCATCGGCGGCGGCGACACCGGCAGCGATTGCGTGGGCACCAGCAACCGCCACGGCGCCGCCAGTGTCACCCAGTTCGAGCTGATGCCGCAGCCGCCCGAGGCGGAGAACAAGCCGCTGACCTGGCCGTACTGGCCGTACAAGCTGCGCACCAGCTCGAGCCACGAGGAAGGGTGCGAGCGCGAGTTCGCCATCGCCACCAAGGAATTCATCGGCGAGAAGGGCAAGGTCACGGGCCTCAAGACCGTGCAGGTCGAGTTCAAGGACGGCAAGTTCGCCGAAGTGCCTGGCACCGAGAAGGAATACAAGGCCGACCTGGTGCTGCTGGCCATGGGCTTCGTCAGCCCGGTGCAGACCATCCTGGAAGGCTTCGGCGTCGAGAAGGACGCGCGCGGCAACGCCAAGGCCGGCACCGACTTCATCGGCGGCTACGCCACCAGCGCGCCCAAGGTGTTCGCCGCCGGCGACATCCGCCGCGGGCAGTCGCTGGTGGTCTGGGCCATCCGCGAAGGCCGCCAGGCGGCGCGGGCGGTGGACGAGTTCCTGATGGGCTTCAGCGACCTGCCGCGCTGAAGAAGGCTGACCTGCCGCTGACCAGCAGGGCGCGGCGCGACGGGCGGCGCCGGGTGTGGCTGCTCATCCACGGCTAAGTCGCTCGGGCAGGGTGGGCCGGTATCATCTCCGGTTCTCCCGGCCCATCCATGCGCATGCCCGATCCCGACAGTCCGCTCGTCGAATGCGAAGACCTGAGCTTCGGCTACGGTGAGCGCCGCATCCTCGACGGCGTGAGCTTCACCGTCCCGCGCGGCAAGGTCACCGCGCTGATGGGAGCCTCCGGCGGCGGCAAGACCACGGTGCTGCGCCTGATCGGCGGCCAGGTGCGCGCCCAGAGCGGCAGCCTGCGCTTCGAAGGCCAGGAGGTCGCAACGCTCGACCGCGACGGCCTGTACGCCGCGCGTCGCCGCATGGGCATGCTGTTCCAGTTCGGCGCGCTGTTCACCGACATGTCGGTGTTCGACAACGTGGCCTTTCCCCTGCGCGAGCACACCCAGCTGCCCGAGGCGCTGGTGCGCGACATCGTGCTGATGAAGCTCAACGCCGTCGGCCTGCGGGGCGCGCGCGACCTGCTGCCCAGCGAGATCTCCGGCGGCATGGCGCGGCGCGTCGCCCTCGCGCGCGCCATCGCGCTCGACCCCGAACTCGTGATGTACGACGAGCCCTTCGCCGGCCTCGATCCGATCTCGCTCGGCACGGCGGCGCAGTTGATCCGCCGCCTGAACGATTCGCTGGGCATCACCAGCATCGTGGTGTCGCACGACCTCGAAGAGACCTTCCGCATCGCCGACCAGGTGATCATCCTGGCCAACGGCAGGATCGCCGCCCAGGGCACGCCGGAGCAGGTGCGCGCGTCCACCGATCCGCTGGTTGCACAGTTCGTGAACGCGCGTCCCGAAGGCCCGGTGCATTTCCACTATCCGGGTCCCACGGTATCGCAGGACTTCGGCGGAGGGTTCGGCCAATGAACTGGTGGCATCCCGCCGACGTCGGCCGCGCCACCCGCGGCCTGCTCGCCGACCTGGGCCGCGGCGCGCGCCTGCTGGCGCGCCTGCTGTCGCTGACCGGCCCCGCGTTGCGCCGCTTCAGCCTGGTGCGCGACCAGGTCCATTTCCTGGGCAACTACTCGCTGGCCATCATCACGGTGTCGGGCCTGTTCGTCGGCTTCGTGCTGGGCCTGCAGGGCTACTACACCCTGCAGCGCTACGGCTCGTCGGAGGCGCTGGGCCTGCTCGTGGCTCTGTCGCTGGTGCGGGAGCTCGGCCCGGTCGTCACGGCCCTGCTGTTCGCCGGGCGCGCCGGCACGTCGCTCACGGCCGAGATCGGCCTGATGAAGGCGGGCGAGCAGCTCTCGGCGATGGAGATGATGGCGGTCGACCCGGTGCGCCGCATCCTGGCGCCGCGTTTCTGGGGCGGCATCATCGCGATGCCACTGCTGGCCGCGGTGTTCAGCGCGGTCGGCATCATCGGCGGCTACGTCGTGGGCGTGCTGCTGATCGGGGTCGATCCGGGCGCGTTCTGGAGCCAGATGCAGGGCGGCGTGGACGTCTGGCGCGACGTCGGCAACGGCGTCGTCAAGAGCCTGGTCTTCGGCGTCACGGTCACTTTCATCGCGCTGCTGCAGGGCTACGAGGCGCATCCCACGCCGGAAGGCGTGTCGCGCGCGACCACGCGCACCGTGGTGGCGGGTTCGCTGGCGGTGCTGGGGCTCGATTTCGTGCTCACCGCGATGATGTTCAGCATCTAGGATTGAAGGCATATGGAACGTTCCAAGAACGACGTGTGGGTGGGCCTGTTCGTGCTCGTGGGCGCCGCGGCGCTGCTGTTCCTGGCCCTGCAGTCGGCCAACCTGCTCAGCCTGAGCTTCCAGTCCACCTACCGGGTCACGGCCAAGTTCGACAACATCGGCGGCCTGAAGCGCCAGGCGGCGGTGCGCAGCGCGGGCGTGGTGGTCGGCCGGGTCGAATCGATCAGCTTCGACGACAAGAGCTACCAGGCGCGCGTCACGCTCGACCTCGAGACCCGCTACCAGTTTCCCAAGGACAGTTCCCTCAAGATCCTCACCAGCGGCCTGCTGGGTGAGCAGTACATCGGCGTGGAAGCCGGTGCTGACGAGAAGAACCTCGCCCCGGGCGATACCATCACCACCACGCAGTCGGCCGTGGTGCTGGAAAATCTGATCGGCCAGTTCCTCTACAACAAGGCGGCCGACAGCGGGACCAACAATCCACCGCCGGCTCCGGCGCCGGCACCGAAAAAATGATTCAGGGAAATGAAGTCCGCCGCTGGGGGCGGACGTTGCTCCTGGCGGCGCTCCTGCCGCTGGCCGGCTGCGCCACGGGTCCGAACGCCAATCCGCACGATCCGTTCGAGCCGTTCAACCGCGGCGTGTCCGACTTCAACGAGAACATCGACGCGGTGGTCCTCAAGCCCAGCGCCACGTTCTACCGCGAGAAGGTGCCGCCGCTGGTGCGCACCGGCGTCTCCAACTTCTTCGCCAACCTGGGCGACGCCTGGTCCGCGGTGAACAGCGCGCTGCAGCTGAAGCTGGGCGATGCCGCCGAGAACTGGATGCGGTTCTCGTTCAACACCGTGTTCGGCTTCGCCGGCGTGCTGGACATCGCCAGCGAGATGAACATCGAGCGGCACCGCGAGGATTTCGGCCAGACCCTGGGCCACTGGGGCGTGCCTGCGGGCCCGTACGTGGTGCTGCCGCTGCTCGGACCCTCGACCCTGCGCGACACGGTCGCGCTGCCGGTGGACTGGCAGGGCGATCCGCTGACCCACGTGAGCCCCGAGGTGACGCGCGACGGGCTGTACGTGCTGCGCGTGGTCGACGTGCGCTCCAACCTGCTGCGCGCCAGCGACGTGCTGGAGGGCGCGGCCCTGGACCGCTACAGCTTCCTGCGCGACTCCTACCTGCAGCGCCGCCGCGCCGACATCGGCCCGGTCCGCCTCGGCAAGGACAGGTCCAGCGACAACGACGGCCAGGAACCTGAGCTGGAAAGCGAGCCCAGCCAGGCGCCCGCCGCGCCGGCGGCCAATCCCGCGCCGGCACCCAGCCGGTAGAGTTGCACCCTGTTGCAAGCGGCGGCCGGGTCCCGGAACCCGACCGCAGCCTGGGATTCCAAAAGAACATGGCGGGCCGGTCCCGCTGCGAAAGAAAGGTTAGTCACGATGCAACGACGCTTTTTCGGCCGCCTGGCGGCTGCATTCCTCGCGCTGGGTGCGCTGGCCGCGGTGGCTCCGCAGGTCGCGATGGCCGCCGATGAGGCACCCGACGCGCTGATCAAGCGCCTCTCGGACGAAACGCTGGGCGCCATCAAGGCCGACAAGTCCATCCAGGCCGGCGACGTCAGCAAGATCATGGCGCTGGTCGACAGCAAGATCATGCCGAACGTGAACTTCCAGCGCATGACGGCCGCCGCGGTCGGCCCGGCCTGGCGCCAGGCCACGCCGGAGCAGCAGAAGCGCCTGCAGGAGGAGTTCAAGACGCTACTGGTGCGCACCTACTCGGGCGCGCTGTCGCAGGTCGACGACCAGGTCATCTCGGTCAAGCCGCTGCGCGCCGCGCCGGACGACAAGGAACTGGTGGTGCGCACCGAGATCCGCGGCCGCGGCGACCCGATCCAGCTCGATTACCGGCTGGAGAGGACCCCGGGCCAGGGCGCGGGCTGGAAGATCTACAACCTGAACGTGCTGGGCGTGTGGCTGGTCGAGACCTACCGCAGCCAGTTCGCGCAGGAGATCAACGCCAAGGGCGTCGACGGCCTGATCGCCTCGCTCGCCGAGCGCAACAAGGCCAACGCCTCGCGCAAGGGCTGATGCTGGTCCTGCCCGAGCGCCTGACCCACGCCGACGCGCCGGCCTGCGCCCGCATGCTGGCGCAGGCGCTGCGTGCCGACGCGCCGTCGCAGGTCGTGGCCGACGCCGGGGCGCTGCAGGAGTTCGACTCCTCGGCCCTGGCGGTGCTGCTGGACTGCCGCCGCGAGGCGCTCTCGCTGGGCAAGACCTTCGCGGTCGCACGCATGCCGGCGCGATTGCGCGAACTCGCCAGCGTCTATGGCGTGAGCGAGCTCCTCGCGCCCGCGCAGGCCTAGCGCAGGGCTTTCTTCCGCCCCGGCGGCGTCCTCGGGGGGCACCGCCTAAAATCGTGGGCTCCCATGCCCGCGATCTCCTTCCAGTCCGTCTCCAAGACCTTTCCGTCGGCGCGTGGTGGCAAGCTCACCGCCCTGGACGCCGTCGCCTTCGACATCGAGGAAGGCGAATTCTTCGGGTTGCTCGGCCCGAACGGCGCCGGCAAGACCACCCTGATCAGCATCCTGGCCGGCCTCTCGCGCGCCACCGCCGGCCGCGTGGCCGTGCGCGGCCACGACGTGGTGTCCGATTACGCCGCGGCGCGACGCCAGCTCGGCGTGGTGCCGCAGGAGCTGGTGTTCGACCCCTTCTTCACCGTGCGCGAGGCGCTGCGCATCCAGTCCGGCTACTTCGGCGTGAAGAACAACGAGGCCTGGATCGGCGAGCTGCTGGAGAGCCTGGGCCTGGCCGACAAGGCGAACTCCAACATGCGCCAGCTGTCCGGCGGCATGAAGCGCCGCGTGCTGGTGGCGCAGGCGCTGGTGCACAAGCCGCCGGTGATCGTGCTGGACGAGCCGACCGCGGGTGTCGACGTCGAACTGCGCCAGACGCTGTGGCAGTTCATCGCCCGCCTGAATCGGCAGGGCCACACGGTGCTCCTGACCACCCACTACCTGGAAGAAGCCGAGGCGCTGTGCAACCGCATCGCCATGCTCAAGACGGGTCGCGTGGTGGCGCTGGAGCGCACCAGCGAACTGCTCAAGGCGGCGTCCAGCAACGTGCTGCGCTTCAAGATGGACAGCCAGCTGCCGCCCGAGTTCGCGCACAAGGCGCGTGTCACCGGCCGCATCGTGCAGCTGCCCGCGCATGACGCGCACGAGATCGAGGACTACCTCGCCGCCATCCGCCGCGCGGGCCTGCGCGTGGAGGACGTGGAGATCCGCAAGGCCGACCTGGAGGACGTGTTCCTCGACGTGATGTCGGCCGGGTACCAGCAGCAGAAGGTGGCGGCGTGATGGCGGGCTGGCAGACGCTGCTTTACAAGGAAGTCCTGCGGTTCTGGAAGGTGAGTTTCCAGACCGTGGCCGCGCCGGTGCTCACGGCGATGCTGTACCTGCTGATCTTCGGCCACGTGCTGGAGTCGCACGTCAAGGTGTACGACAGCATCAGCTACACGGCCTTCCTGGTGCCGGGGCTGGTGATGATGAGCGTGCTGCAAAACTCGTTCGCCAACAGCTCCTCGTCCCTGATCCAGAGCAAGATCATGGGCAACCTGGTGTTCGTGCTGCTCACGCCGCTGTCGCACTGGAGCTGGTTCGTGGCGTACGTGGGTTCGTCCATCGCCCGCGGCCTGGCCGTGGGCACGGGCGTGTTCGTCGTCACCGCCGCCTTCGCGCGACCCAGCTTCGTGGCGCCGCTGTGGATCCTGGTGTTCGCGGTGCTGGGCGCCGGCATGCTGGGTGCGCTGGGCCTGATCGCGGGCCTCTGGGCGGAGAAGTTCGACCAGATGGCCGCCTTCCAGAACTTCGTGATCATGCCGATGACGTTCCTGTCCGGCGTGTTCTATTCCATCCATTCGCTGCCCGATTTCTGGCAACGCGTGAGCCACCTCAATCCCTTCTTCTACATGATCGACGGCTTCCGCTACGGCTTCTTCGGCGTGAGCGACGTCTCGCCGTGGCTGAGCCTGGGGATCGTGGGTTGCGCATTCGTGGTGGTGAGCAGCGTCGCAGTCCACCTGCTTCGCATCGGCTACAAGATCAGAGGCTGACATGACCGCCGAAGAACTGCGCTCCATCATCGCCGCGGGCCTCGCCTGCGAACACCTCGAGGTCGAAGGCGATGGCCGCCACTGGTCGGCCGTGATCGTCTCGCCGGAGTTCGAGGGCAAGCGCCCCATCCAGCGGCACCAGCGGGTGTACGCCACCCTGGGTGCGAGAATGCACACGGACGAGGTCCACGCGCTGTCGA
>JAEWBU010000250.1 GCA_023390985.1 Pseudomonadota bacterium | reverse complement strand
GGGGCCCGGGCGCCGCCCGCGCCGGTGTAGTCGGGGGCGACGGGGCCCGCGCCGGTGAGCCCGAGCCGCGCGACCCAGCCGCCGGCCGCCATCGGAGTCACGCCAATCAGCACCAGCATCACCGCGACGCCGAACGCGGCGCCGGTCGCGCTGCCCAGCAGGTAGGGATCGGCGAGCGGGTTGCGGAACAGGCCCTGCGCCACCGCGCCCGAGAGTCCGAGCAGCGCACCGGCCAGCCAGGCGCCGATGGATCGCGGCAGGCGGATCTCCCACAGGATCGCGTTCGCGGTGTCCGCGCCGCTCCACAACGGCTCCCATCCGAGCGAC
This sequence comes from Pseudomonadota bacterium, assembly GCA_023390985.1. Taxonomy (GTDB): domain Bacteria; phylum Pseudomonadota; class Gammaproteobacteria; order Burkholderiales; family Burkholderiaceae_C; genus Ramlibacter. The sequence continues at coordinate 5,472 of JAEWBU010000250.1, read as the reverse complement.
CCCACCGCGGTGCCGAGCGCGAGCAGCAGCAGCGTGGCGGCCAGCAGCACGATGGCGATGGACAGCGGCGAACGCGTCTCGTCCAGGGCTCCATCGCGTGCGACCGGCATCGCCGGCGCGGCCTCGCGCTTCACGAGCGCCCCTTCAGCTCACCCTTGAGGCACTGCACCATCAGCCGGGCTGACTCACCCAAACGCGGGCCGGGCCGCACGATCACGTCGCCCTGCGCGGCGGTGAAGGCGCACAGGCGCCCTTCCTTCACCGCGCGGATGCGCGACCAGCCGGGCCGCGCCGGCAGCTCGGCGAGGTTGCGGTCCGAGAACATGATCACCTGCGGGTCGGCGCGCACCACGAACTCGGGATTGAGCTTGGGCACCGTGCCGAGGTTTCCGGGCACCACGTTGGCCCCGCCCACGCGCGAGAGGATCTCGCCGATGTGCGAGGACTCGCTGGCCGCGTAGCCGCCGCCGACTTCGTAATAGACCGTGGTGCCGCGCAGCCGCGGCGGCAGCGTGCGCGCGGCCGCGTCCACCTCCGCATTGATGCGCGACCAGACCTGCTCGGCGCCCGGCACGTCGAGCAGCTGCCCGACCTTGCCGAGCCCGCGCCGCACATCGGCCAGGGTCTTGAGTTCCAGGCCCATCACGCGCAGGCCCAGGCCCTCGAGCCGCGCCAGCGCGCGCGAGCTGGCGGACAGCAGCACGATGTCGGGTTTGAGCGCCACGATCTGCTCGATGCTGGCGTCGTCGAGGCCGCCCACGTGCGGCAGGCGCAGCACGCGGTCGGGCCAGTTGGAGAAGTTGTCGACGCCCACCAGCCGGTCGCACGCGCCGAACTCGCACACGGTCTCGGTGAGGGAAGGCAGCAGCGTCACGATGCGGCGCGGCGGTTCGCGCAACTCGATCGTCCTGCCGCGGTCGTCCACGACCTGCACCTGCGCCGCACCGGCGTGCAGCGGCGCGACGCAGGCGGCGAAGGCGAGCGCGAACAGCCAGGCCTTCATGACGCGCCCTTGAGCGTGAGCGCCAGCCCGGCCGACATCAGCGTCACCCGCTCGCAGGCCGCGGCCGCGAGCTGGTTCAAGGTGCCCAGCGCATCGACGAAGTTGCGCACGTCGCGGCCCATCGGGATCACGCCCAGGCCGATCTCGTTGCTGATCAGCACCAGCGGCCCGGCGCACGCGGCCACGGCGCCGGCCAGCGAGGCAGGCGGCGTTTCGCGCGCTTCGTCGGCGCCCTCGCCCGGATCGACCGCCGGCATCAGCTGCGCCGTGAGCCAGAGCGTGAGGCAGTCCACCACGATCAGCGTGTCGGGCCGGCTGTGGTGGCCGATGGCCTGCGCCAGCGCGAGCGGCTCCTCGACCGTGCGCATGCGCGGCACGCGCTCGGCGCGGTCGCGGCGATGGCGGGCGATGCGCTCGCGCATCTCCTCGTCCCAGGCCTGCGCGGTGGCGATGTAGACGGCCTGGTGCTCGGGCGACTGCGCCAGCCAGGCGGCGGCCAGCGATTCGGCGCGCGCGGTCTTGCCGCTCTTCTGGCCGCCGAGGATCAGTTCGCTGCGAGCGACCCTCATGTTTTCACTTCCTCGGCCCAGCGCAGCACGATGCGGTGCAGCTGCTCCACGCCGTCGGTCAGCGCCGCCGGGCCGGGCTGCAGGATGTCGGCCGACTTGATCTCGAACAGCTGCGCGTCGCGCACCGCGTTCACCGCGTCCCAGCCGGGCCGCGCGGCCACGCGCTCGGGCCGGAACTTCTTGCCGCACCATGACCCCACCACGATGTCCGGGTTGCGCCGCACGATCTCGCCGGGGTCGGCCACGATGCGGTCCTTGCCCAGCGGCTGTGTCGCCAGCTCGGGGAACAGGTCGTCGCCGCCCGCGATGCGCACCAGCTCGCTCACCCAGCGGATGCCGCTGATCGGCGGCTCGTCCCATTCCTCGAAGAACACGCGCGGCCGCCGCGGCAGCGCGCGGCCGGCGGCTTCGATCGCCTGCAGGCGCTTTCGCATGCCATCGAGGAGTTCCGATCCGCGATCGGCCTGCCCCACCAGCGCCGCCACCTGCCACAGCATGGAGAAAATCTCCTCCACGCTGCGCTGGTTGAACACGGTGACCTGCACGCCCTTGCGCACCAGCTCGGCCGCGATGTCGGCCTGCAGGTCGGAGAAGCCGAACACGCAGTCCGGCTTCAGCTCGAGGATACGGTCGATCTTCGCGGACAGGAAGGCGCTGACGCGCGGCTTCTCCTGCCGCGCGCGCGCCGGCCGCACGGTGTAGCCGGAGATGCCCACGATCCGCGCCTCCTCGCCCAGCAGGTACAGCCACTCCGTCGTCTCCTCGGTGAGGCAGACGATGCGCTGGGGCCCGGGGCGTTTCGCGGTCATCCGTTGCAGCTTACTTCGGCTGCCAGCGCAGCGTGGCGTACACCGCCCGGCCCGGCTGGTTGAAGCCGAACGCGGTCTCGTAACGCTTGTCGGCCAGGTTGTTCAGCCGCAACTGCAGCGCGAGGTCGCGGGCGAACTGCCAGTCGGTGAACAGGTCCACCGTGGTGTAGCCGCCCAGGCGACGCGTGTTGGCCGTGTCGTCGAAGCGGTGGCCCACCGCCAGCAGCGAGCCGCCGAAGCGCCAGGCACCCACGGCCTGGTCGGCACCCAGCGTCAGCTGCTGGCGCGAGCGGCGCTGCAGCTGGCGGCCGGTGGACTCGTTGCGCGGGTCCAGCAGCTCGAGGTCGGCGCGCAGCGTGGTGCTGTCCAGCTTGCCGGCGTAGCCGAGCGACCAGCCTTCGATGCGGGCGCGCTGCACGTTGAGCGGCATCAGCAGGCCGGACGGTCCGGTCGCGTTGACGATCAGATCCTTCAGGCGGTTGTCGAATCGCACCAGCTTCACTTCATGGCCGGCCGAGGTCCAGGTGACGCCCAGGTCGGTGTTGCGGCCGCGCTCGGGGCGCAGGTCGGGGTTGCCGAAGCCGGGGAAGTACAGCTGGTTGAACGAAGGCGCCACGAACGAGGTGCCGTGCGAGGCGTGCACGCGCCAGGCTTCGGCGATGCGGAACCCGTAGCCCGCGAACCAGGCGTCGGCGCTGCCGAACTGCGAGTTGCGGTCGCGGCGCACGTTGGCCTGCCAGCTGTGGCGTCCGGCCGAGCCGTTGAGGCCCGCGAAGGCCGAGGTGATGTCGCGCGACGTGACCGGATAGGCGGTCGTGCCCGAGACCTCCTGCTCGCGCTGCTCCAGGCCGAGCACGGCGGCGCCGAGCGGCGTCTCCACCGTGTTCTGCCATTCGAGCGCGGTCTGGTCGGTGCGGAAGGCGCTGAAGTTGATCGGCCGCGCGACCAGGGCGTTGGCGGTGTCGGTGCCGCGCGAGACGCGCAGCGACGTGGTCCAGTTCGGCGTCAGCCGGCCGTTCAGGCCCGCCTGCGCGACCACCGCGCGGACCGCGCTCTGGCGGTCGACGGTGGGGCCGCCTTCGTCGAAGTGGTTGACGCCGTCGCTGTACAACAGGCTGGTGTCGGCGCTCCAGCCGCCGCCGAAGTCGTAGGCCAGGCTGCCCGACAGCGAGTCCTGCCAGAACGGATCGCGGTCCGGGTTGAAGTTGCTCGCGGGCTGCACATAGGGCTGGGTCGCGTTGAAACCCCGCTCGCGCTCGCGCTGCACCGACAGCGAGGTCTTCAGCGGCCCCTGCCCGGCGGCGAAGCCGGCGTTGGCGCTCCAGTAGCCGTAGCTGCCCGCGGTGACGGCGGCGTTCGGATGGAAGCCTTCGCGGCCCTTGCGGGTGAACACCTGGACCACGCCTCCCACGCCTTCGCTGCCGTACAGCGCGGAGGCCGGGCCCTTGAGCACCTCGATGCGCTCGATCATCTCGACGGGGATGGTTTCCCACGTCGGCGTGCCGGCGGTGGCCGAGCCGTAGCGCACGCCGTCCACCAGCAGGATCGCGTGGCGGTTCTCGGTGCCGCGGATGAACACGCTGCTGGTCTTGCCGCGGCCGCCGTTGGCCGCCATCTGGACGCCGGCGGTGCGCGAGAGTAGCTCGGTGAGCGTGCGGGTGTTGGAAGCCTCGATGGCGGCGCGGTCGATCACGCGCACGTCGCTGACCAGTTCATCGGCGCGGGTGGCGGTGCGGGTGGCGGTGACCACCGTTTCCTTCATCGCCGCGGACTGGGCGGAGGCGAACAGCGGGACGAGCGTGGCCAGCGCGAGCGGAAGCTTCGCGAAACGGCCCGGGATGCGGGAGAACTTCATAGGAGAACTGACACGGTTGCATGCCCGCGCCGGCTTCCCCGCCGGCGGATGGGCGAACACGGCCGCGCGATGCGCGACCTCCTCGTTGGCCGGTATCCGGGCTGGCGGAGAAACGCTCCATCGGCCTTCCCAGATCGCCGCGAGGGCGCCAGTGGCTCGGAGGATGGAGGGGCGCCTCGTTGCCGAAGCACCATCCGCTTACCGTTGCGGGGGCAGCGCAGGTTGGCCCTTCTTGCATCGGGCTCCCTGCTTCCCGTTGAACTGCGGCATGAGAACCACACCGCGAGCACCAACGAGGTTGATTCTAGATGTAATCGAGAGGGGGCCCCTCTAGAATTCGCCTCATGGCCAGTGCTTCCCAGGTCGACCAGATCGCCGAACGAGTGGAACGGCTGCTCGTGCGTTACGAGGAACTGCAGCGCACCAACGCGCTGCTGGCGCAGCAGGTGGAGCTGCTCCCCGGCGAGCGCGATTCGTTGCGCTCTCGGCTGTCGGCGGCGCGCGCCCGGGTGGAGGCGCTGCTCGAGCGCCTGCCCGACATCAACTCCGCGGCCTGAGGTTCGCCATGCCCGCCAACAAGCAGATCGAAGTCCAGATCATGGGCCAGAGCTACCTGCTCGGCTGCCCCGAGGGCGGCGAAGGCCGGCTGCTCGAAGCGGTCGAGAAGGTGGACACCGCGATGTGCCGCATCCGCGACGCGGGCAAGGTGAAGGCGCGCGATCGCATCGCGGTGCTGGCCGCGCTGAACCTCGCTTTCGACATCGCGGATCGCGAGCAGCGCGCGGCGACCGTCGCAGCGCCCGCGGCCGCTGCTCCCGTGCAGGCGGGCGGCGAACTCACCGATCCGCGCCTGGCAGCCTTGATCCAGCGGCTCGACGGCGCGCTCGGCGAGGACGGGCGGCTCATCTAGCCCGTCACTCCCGCGAAGGCGGGAATCCAGTGCTTCCGCCTTGTTCGGCCTCCGGAAGGAAGCCCTGGGTCCCCGCCTCCGCGGGGTTGTCAAGCCCTCGAAAGGTTCACGCGCGGACCTTGTGCTTTTCGGACTAGTCCGGCCCCACGCGCCGGGATGCGGGCCTAGAATGGCCTCCGTCTGCAGTGCGTGCCGGGCCTTATATTTCCTTGAACCAATGCTCTTCGAGCTCGGGCCTGGAACAAACCTCGCGAGCGTGAACGTCTCGCGTCAGATGATCCCAACGCCTGGTTGACCTAGCCCACCTGAACCCCGGTTCAGGATGC
>JAEWBU010000247.1 GCA_023390985.1 Pseudomonadota bacterium | reverse complement strand
GCGCGGCGGTCGGAGGCGCCGTCGGCGCGGTCGCCGGTGCCGCGGCGGGCACGGTGGCGGCCGATGCGGCGGACTCCGGCGCGCAAGGAACCCCGGACCCGGCGAAGTTGCCGCCCGACGCGGACGGCGACAACCCCTAGGGTTTGAGGGCCTCGCGCAGCTGCGCCGCGCACAGCTGCACCGCGACGTTGGCCTCGTCGATCACCTTGCCCATGGTGATGAACCCGTGGATCTGCCGCTCGAAGTTCACCAGCGCGGCGCGGGTGCCGGCTTCCGAGAGCTTCTGCGCATAGGCCAGCCCTTCGTCGCGCAGCGGGTCGTAGCCGGCGATCAGCACGAAAGCCGGCGGCAGGTTCGAGTGGTCCTCGTGCAGCAGCGGCGAAGCGCGCCAGTCCAGGTCCGAGCGGGCATCGACCAGGTAGTGGTCGTGGAACCAGTCCATGGTCTCGGTGGTGAGCAGGTAGCCCTGCCCGTTCGTCTTGTGCGAGGGGAGGCCGCGGCGCTGGTCGGTGGCCGGGTAGATCAGCAGCTGGAAGGCGATCGGCAGGTCGCCCGAGGCGCGCGCCGCCAGCGCCACCACCGCCGCCAGGTTGCCGCCCGCGCTGTCGCCGCCCACCGCGAGCCGCTGCGCGTCCAGCTTCAGTGACGCGGCGTTGTCGCGCACCCAGCGGGTGGCCGCGATCGCGTCGTCAACGGCCGCGGGGAAGCGGTGCTCCGGGCCCATCCGGTAGTCCACGGACACGACGGCGCAGCCCGAGCCGTTGGCGAGCTGGCGGCACAGCACGTCGTGCGAGTCGCGGTTGCCGATCACCCAGCCGCCGCCGTGGTAGTACACGAGCACGGGCAGCACCTGCCCGGCGGTGGAACCCAGCGGGCGATAGAGCCGCAGCGGGATCTCGCCGCCCGGCCCCGGCGCGCCCAGGTCGCGCGCCAGCGCCACTTCGGGCGGCTCGGGCTGGGTGGCGGCGCGCCGCGCCAGGTAGTACTCGCGCGCCTTTTCCGGCGTTTGCGTGTGGAAGGGCGGAATGCCCTTGTCCTCGATCAGGCGCAGCAGCGCCTGGGCCTGGGGATGCAGCATCGGTTGTCTCCTCGGTTGAGCGACGCAGTCTGACACGGCTCCCGCGCTTCGCTCCATACCAACCGCACTTCGTCGCGCCCCCCGGCGGTTCGTCGCGCCGGACTCGCGGGTGGCCGGGCGCGACGGCACAGTGCACCCACGAAGGAGCCCCGCCATGGAAATGAACCCCGTCATCGCCGTCCACATGACCGCCGCGCTCGGCGCGCTGGCCACCGGTCCGGTCGCGCTGTGGGCCCGCCGCCCCGGCGCGCAGCGGCCCAGGCTGCACCGCGCCTTCGGCTACGCCTGGGTGACGCTGATGCTGGTCACCGCGGTCTCCGCGCTGTTCATCCGCGACTTCAACCTGCCCAACCTGGCCGGCTACACGCCCATCCACCTGCTGGTGCCGGTCACGCTGTTCAGCCTGTTCGGCGCCTTCTGGAAGCTGGCGCACGGCAACATCGCCGGCCACCGCGCCGTGATGCGCAACCTCTACATCGGCGCCTGCCTGGTCGCCGGCGCCTTCACGCTGCTGCCGCAGCGCTACCTGGGGCAGATGGTCTGGAGCGCCGTCGGCCTGGCCTGATCCCTTCTCTTCCACCCACCGACCTCGACAAGGAGCACACCATGAGCCACACGACCTTGAACGACCCCGACATCGAACGCATCGCCCGCCGCGCCGCACGCGCACGCCTGGGCTGGTACATCCACGGCAGCGTCTACCTGGCCGTCATGACGCTGCTGGCCGGCCTGTCGGCGATGGGCGGACGGACCTGGGCGATCTACCCGGCGATGGGCTGGGGCCTGGGTCTCGCCATCCACGGCCTGGTGGTGTTCTTCCTCACCGACGGCCGCGGCGCGTACGAGCGCCTGGTGGACCGCGAGCGCGAGCGCCTTTCTCGCGGCGCCTGAGAGGCCGGTGCCTAGAATGCCCGCGATGTCCGCCCCGCCCGCCGATCGCACCGTGCCGCTGTTCGCGGGCGTCCGCATCGAGCCGCGCAGCAAGGCGCGGCACCTGCTGCAGAGCTGGGCCTTCTGCGTCGCCATCGCGGTGTTCCAGTTCGCGCTGCAGCCCGATCGTCCCTTCCTGCCCTCGCTGGCGTATTCGCTGTCGATCGGCACCCTGAGCTGGGCGGTGATCGACCTGGGCCGGCACTTCTTCCCCTCCTCGCGCGAGACCGGCTGGCCCGCGCTCATGCCCGGCATCGTGCTCGTGGCGCTGGGCATCGCGGTCGGCTACCTGGGCGGCAGCGCGCTGGGCGACCTGCTGTGCCGAACCTTCGGCTGGTACGGCGAGGCCGGCGCGCAGCATTCGCCCGCCGACCACCGCGCCGCGCTGATCATCACCACGCTGGCCGGCATCGGCATCACCTACTACTTCTACAGCGTGTACCGCGGCAAGTTCCTGGAGGAGGAGATGGCCGCCGCGCGCCGGCATGCCGACGAGGCGCGCCTGAAGCTGCTGGAGACGCAGCTCGAGCCGCACATGCTGTTCAACACGCTGGCCAACCTGCGCGCGCTGATCTCGGTGGACCCGCCGCGCGCGCAGCGCATGCTCGACCACATGATCGCGTACCTGCGCGCCACGCTGGACGCCTCGCGCGCCACCACGCATCCGCTGCAGGTGGAGTTCGACCGGCTGCGCGACTACCTCGAGCTGATGGCCATCCGCATGGGTCCGCGCCTGTCGTACGAGTTGCGGCTGCCGCCCGGGCTCGCCGCGCATCCGGTGCCCACGCTGCTGCTGCAGCCGCTGGTGGAGAACGCCATCCAGCACGGCCTGGAGCCCAAGGTGGAAGGCGGCCGGCTCACGGTGCTGGCGCGCACCGAAGGCGGCGAGCTGGTGCTGGACGTCATCGACACCGGCGTCGGCGCGCCCGCTCCGGTGACGCAGGGCCATGGCTTCGGGCTCACGCAGGTGCGCGAGCGGCTGGCCACGCTGTACGGGCCGGCCGCGCGGCTGGCTTTCGAGCAGGATGCCGCGCCGGGCGCCCACGTCACCATCCGCCTGCCCCTGCACATCGCATGACGACCGCGCTCATCGCCGAAGACGAACCGCTGCTCGCGCAGGCGCTGCAGGCCGAGCTGGCCCGCGCCTGGCCGCAGCTGCGCATCGTGGCCACCGTGGGCGACGGCGCCTCCGCCGTGCGCGAGGCGCTGGCCCGCAAGCCCGACGTGCTGTTCTTCGACATCCGCATGCCCGGTCTCGGCGGGCTGGACGCCGCCGCGCAGCTGGCGGACGAGTGGCCTGAAGGCGAGCCCTTCCCCGCGCTGGTGTTCGTGACGGCCTACGACCAGTACGCGGTGCAGGCGTTCGAGGCGCAGGCGGTCGACTACGTGCTCAAGCCCGTCCAGTCCGCGCGGCTGGAGCGCACCGTGGCGCGGCTGCAGGACCAGTTGGCCCAGCGGGGCGGCGCGCCGGGCCTGGACGAAGCGGTCGATCGTTTGCGGCACCTGCTCACGGCCGCGCCCGCGTCGACGCGGCTCAAGGTGATCCAGGCGAGCGTGGGCAACTCGATCCGCGTGGTGCCGGTCGCCGACGTGCTGCTGTTCGAAGCCGCCGACAAGTACGTGCGCGTGCTCACCGCCGGACAGGAGTACCTGATCCGCACGCCCTTGAAGGACCTGCTGCCGCAGCTGGACGCCGACGAGTTCTGGCAGGTGCACCGCGGCACGGTGGTGCGCGCGGCGGCCATCGACACGGTGACGCGCGACGAGGCGGGGAAGCTGCACCTGACGCTGCGCGGAAGGCCGGAGAGGCTGGCGGTGAGCCGGCTGTATTCCCACCTTTTCAGAGCCATGTAATTCCCCGTCATTCCCGCGAAGGCGGGAATCCAGTGCGTCCGCCTTCGCGGACTGCCGGAAGCGCTGGATCCCCTTCGCGGGATGACGACCATCAGCGCGTCGTCACCGACGCCCACCACTCCCGCGCCGTCGCCTTCAGCGTCGCCACCGCTTCCGGATCGCCCTTCCACAGCGCCGACAGGTACGACTTGGCCTGCTTGCCCGTGACGTGCGGCGGAATCGGCATCACGTTGGGGTCGGTCACCATGTCCAGCACCACGGGCCGGTCGGACGACATCGCCTCTTCCCACGCCAGCGACACCTGCTCGGGCCGGTCGATGCGGATACCGCGCAGGCCGAGCATCTTGGCGTAGTCCGCATACGGGAACGGCGGCAGCAGCTGCGAGGCATCGAAGCGCGGATCGCCCGAAGTGCCGCGCTGCTCCCAGGTCACCATGTTCAGGTCGCCGTTGTTCAGCACCATCACGACGAAGCGCGGGTCCGGCCACTGCTTCCAGCGGTCAGCCAGCGTGATCAGCGCGTTCACGCCCAGCATCTGCATCGCGCCGTCGCCCAGCAGCGCGAACACCGGCCGCTTCGGATAGGCGAGCTTGGCCGCCAGCGCGTAAGGCATTGCGCAGCCCATGGACGCGAGGCCGCCCGACACCGAGCCCAGCATGCCCACCCGGAACTTCAGGTCGCGCGCGTACCAGCCGGCCACGGTGCCCGAGTCGCACGCCACGATGGCCTCGTCCGGCAGCCGCGACGACAGCTCCCAGAACACGCGCTGCGGATTGATCGGGCGCGCGTCGCTCATCGCGCGCTCCTCCATCACCTTCCACCAGCGCGTGACGCCGGCCTCGACCTCTTCGCGCCAGGCGCGATCGTTCTTCGGCTCGATCAGCGGCAGCAGCGCCTGCAGCGTGAGCTTGGCGTCGCCCACCAGGTTCACTTCCATCGGATAGCGCAGCCCCAGCTTGCGCGAGTCCAGGTCGATCTGCACGCCGCGCGCCTGGCCTTCCTTGGGCAGGAACTCCGAATACGGAAAGCTGGAGCCCACCATCAGCAGCGTGTCGCAGCCTTCCATCAGCTCCCAGCTCGGCTGCGTGCCCAGCAGGCCGATGGAGCCCGTCACGTACGGCAGGTCGTCCGGCACCGCGGACTTGCCCAGCAGCGCCTTGGCGATGCCGGCGCCCAGGCAGTTGGCGGCTTCCAGCACCTCCTCGCCCGCGTGCATCGCGCCCGCGCCGACGAGGATGGCGACGCGCTTGCCGGCATTCAGCACGTCGGCCGCGGCCCGCAGCGCGGCCTGCGAAGGCACCTGCGCCTCGCCGGTCAGCCCGATGCCGGTGTGCACCGTGCCGTGCTCGCGCGGCGGCACTTCGACCGCGTCTTCTTCCTGCAGGTCGTGCGGCACGATCACGCACGTCACCGTGCGCTGGTCGCGCGCGATGCGCACCGCGCGATCGACCAGGTGGCGCACCTGCGCCGACGTCATCGCGGTCTGCACGTACTCGTGGGCCACGTCCTTGAACAGCGTGGCGAGGTCCACTTCCTGCTGGTAGTCGCCGCCCATCGCGCTGCGCGCCTGCTGGCCGACGATGGCCACCACCGGCTGGTGGTCGGCCTTGGCGTCGTACAGGCCATTGAGCAGGTGGATCGCGCCGGGCCCCGACGTCGCCACGCACACGCCCACCTCGCCGGTGAACTTGGCATGCGCGCAGGCCATGAAGGCCGCGAGTTCCTCGTGCCGCGTCTGCACGAATTGCATGCGGTCGCCGATGCGCCCGAAGGCGCCGATCAGGCCGTTGATCCCGTCGCCGGGATAGCCGAACACGCGCCGCACGCCCCAGGCGTGCAGGCGCTCCAGGATCTGGTCGCCCACTGTTTTCGTCATCGCGGAAATCTAGGGAGGCGCCGGGCAGCACGGCGTCGGAATGGCGCACGCCGCAGGGTAGGCACGCACGCACGTCGTGCTGGTTGCGAGGGTCGGGACACGGTTGCGGCACGCCGATTGCCACGGCGAAAGCGCCGGATACCGACAAGAAACGCGGCCCTGTCCTACAGGCACTAATTAGTGCCTGCGGTTTACTACACCCCAATCACCCCGACTCCTCTGAGTCCCCTCCTCCTCCGGGGTGAGCTGGTCCGGCCCTCCGTCCCGCGACTGGCATGTTGCCCCCAGGCCCCAAGCCTGGGGG
>JAEWBU010000170.1 GCA_023390985.1 Pseudomonadota bacterium | reverse complement strand
GCCTGACGCTCGAGCGCATCGAGCTGATCTTCGCCAGCATGGGCTTCGACGTGGCCGACGGCCCCGAGGTCGAGAGCGACTGGCACAGCTTCACCTCGCTGAACAACCCGCCCAACCATCCCGCGCGTTCGATGCAGGACACGTTCTACGTGGACATCGATGGCGAGGACGGCATCCCCTACAACCTGCGGCCGCACACCAGCCCGATGCAGGTGCGCTACGCCCAGCAGCACGTGATGAAGTACGCCGGGCGCGAAATGCCCGAGATCCGCGTCATCGCACCGGGCCGCACCTACCGCGTGGACAGCGACGCCACGCACTCGCCGATGTTCCACCAGTGCGAAGGCCTGTGGCTGGGCGAGAACGTGAGCTTCAAGGACCTGAAGGTCGTCTTCACCGACTTCTGCCGCACCTTCTTCGAGAGCGACGACCTGGCGCTGCGTTTCCGTCCGAGCTTCTTCCCGTTCACCGAGCCCAGTGCCGAGATCGACATCCAGTTCCAGAGCGGGCCGCTGGCCGGCCGCTGGCTGGAAGTGGCCGGCTCCGGCCAGGTGCATCCGAACGTGGTGCGCAACATGGGGCTGGACCCCGAGAAGTACATCGGCTTCGCCTTCGGCATGGGCCCCGACCGCCTGACCATGCTGCGCTACGGCGTCAACGACCTGCGCCTGTTCTTCGACGGCGACATCCGCTTCCTGCGCCAGTTCCGCTGAGCCACTAGACAACATGCAATTCCCCGAGTCCTGGCTGCGCGAGTTCTGCAACCCGCCGCTGACCACGAAAGAGATCGCCGACGTGCTCACCATGGGCGGGCTGGAGGTCGAGGACCTGCGCCCCGTCGCGCCGCCCTTCACCCGGGTGGTGGTGGGCGAGATCAAGGAAGCTGTCCAGCACCCCAACGCCGACCGCCTGCGCGTGTGCCAGGTGGACGTGGGGCAGGGCGCCTTGCTGAACATCGTCTGCGGCGCGCCCAACGCTCGTCCGGGCATTCGCGTCCCCACCGCGCTGGTCGGCGCCGAACTGCCGCCCGGTGACGACGGCAAGCCGTTCCAGATCAGGCTGGGCAAGCTGCGCGGCGTCGAGAGCCAGGGCATGCTGTGCTCGGCCCGCGAGCTCAAGCTGTCCGAGGACCATGCCGGCCTGCTCGAACTGCCGCCGGACACGCCCATCGGCGGCGACGTGCGCGACGTGCTGCGGCTCGACGACCACGTCTTCACGCTCAAGCTCACGCCCAACCTGGCGCATGCGCTCAGCGTGTACGGCGTGGCGCGCGAACTCTCCGCACTGACCGGCGCGCCGCTCAAGCAGCCGAAGATCGAGCCGGTGCGTCCGGTGAACGACGCCAAGCTGAAGGTGAAGGTGGCGGCGCCGGACCTGTGCGGCCGCTTCTCCGGCCGCGTGGTGCGCAACGTCGACACGAAGGCGAAGACGCCTCAGTGGATGGTCGACCGCCTGGCCCGTTGCGGGCAGCGCAGCGTGACGGCGCTGGTGGACATCTCCAACTACGTGATGTTCGAGTTCGGCCGCCCCTCGCACATCTTCGACCACGACAAGATCCACGGCGGGCTCGATGTCCGCTGGGGCCGCGCGGGCGAGCAGCTCAAGCTGCTCAACGGCAACACGATCACGGTGGACGAGAAGGTCGGCGTCATCGCCGACGACGTCCAGGTCGAATCGCTGGCCGGCATCATGGGCGGCGACGCCACCGCGGTTTCGGACGACACGCGCAACGTGTACGTCGAGGCCGCGTTCTGGTGGCCGCAGGCGGTGCAGGGCCGCTCGCGCCGCTACAACTTCTCCACCGACGCCGGGCACCGGTTCGAGCGCGGCGTCGATCCCAGCCTGACGGTCGAACACATCGAGCACATCACGCGCCTGATCCTCGAGATCTGCGGCGGCGAGCCCGGCCCGATGGACGACCAGGTGCTGTCGCAGCCCGAGGCCAAGCCCGTTGCGATGCGCGTCGCGCGCGCGGCCAAGGTGATCGGCATGCCCATCTCGCAGGAGCAATGCCTCGACGCCTTCAAGCGCCTGGGTTTGTCCGCGCGCGTTGCCGATGGCGTGGTCATCGTCACGCCGCCGCCGTACCGGTTCGACATCGCGATCGAGGAAGACCTGATCGAGGAAGTCGCCCGCATCGTCGGCTACGAGAACCTGCCCACCACGCCGCCGCTGGCGCCGATCACGGCGAAGCTGCCGTCGGAATCGCGCCGCTCGCGCTTCGCGGTGCGCCGCCTGCTGGCCGCGCTGGGCTACCAGGAGACGATCAACTTCAGCTTCGTCGAGGAAAGCTGGGAACGAGACCTCGCCGGCAACGCCGACCCGATCAAGCTGCTCAACCCGATCGCCAGCCAGATGAGCGTGATGCGCTCCTCGCTGCTCGGCTCGCTGCTGCAGGTGCTTCGCTTCAACCTCGATCGCAAGGCCGAGCGGGTGCGCGTCTTCGAAGCGGGGCGCGTGTTCGTGCGCGACACCTCGGTGGCCACCGGCGAGAGCACCGTGCGCGGCGTGCGCCAGCCGATGCGCGTCGCGGGCCTGGCCTACGGCGAGCCCGACGGCCTGCAGTGGGCCCGCAAGGGTCCGGGCGCGGACTTCTACGACGTCAAGGGCGACGTCGAGGCGCTGCTGTCGCCCCGCAAGGGCGTGTTCCGCGCGGCCACGCACCCGGCGCTGCACCCGGGCCGCTGCGCGGTGATCGAGGTCGAAGGCCGCGAAGTCGGCTTCGTCGGCGAACTGCATCCGCGCTGGCGCCAGGCCTGGGACCTGCCGCATGCCCCGGTGCTGTTCGAGCTGGATCTCGACGCCGTGCTCGCGCGCGACGTGCCCTCGTTCCAGCCGGTGCCGCGCTTCCAGCCGGCCGAGCGCGACATCGCGGTGATCGTCGCCGACTCGGTGACGCACGCGGCCCTGATGGATGCGATCCATTCGGCCGACACCGGGGGCCTGCTGCGCGAGGCGTTGCTTTTCGACGTCTACAAGCCCAAGCAGGCGGCGGCCGGCATGGCCACGGGCGAGAAGAGCCTGGCCGTGCGCTTGACGCTCGCCAGCCCCGAAGCCACACTGACCGACGACCAGATCGAAGCGGCGGTGCGGGCCGTGGTCGACCGCATCGGCGAACGCCTCGGCGGCCGATTGAGGAGCTAGGGGATCGGCATGCTGACAACAACAAGGGAAGAGCCCACGATGGAGTTCACCGTCGAAAGCCTGGAGACGCCGGCGCTCACCAAGGCGCAGCTCGCGGAGCTGCTGTTCGAGCAGATCGGCCTCAACAAGCGCGAGTCCAAGGACATGATCGACGCGTTCTTCGACCTGATCGCGGGCAGCCTGGTCGAAGGCAAGGACGTCAAGATCTCGGGCTTCGGCAA
>JAEWBU010000141.1 GCA_023390985.1 Pseudomonadota bacterium | reverse complement strand
CCCGCCCCCGACCGGGTGGCGGGGCTGGACGCCGGTGCCGACGACTACCTGGTCAAGCCCTTCGACACCACCGAACTGCTGGCGCGGCTGCGCGCCCTGGTGCGCCGCAGCGCCGGCCGCGGCGAGGCGCTGATCCGCCACGGCGAGGTCGAGCTCAACCCCGCGACCCGCGAGGCCACGCTGGCCGGCAAGCCGGTGAACCTGTCCTCGCGCGAATGGGCCGTGCTCGAGCCCATGCTGCTGCGCCCCGGCGTGGTGTTCTCGCGCGCCCAGCTGGAGCAGAAGCTCTACGGCTGGAAGGAGGACATCAGCAGCAACGCGGTCGAGGTGTACATCCACGGCCTGCGCAAGAAGCTCGGCGCCGGCCTGATCCAGACGGTGCGAGGCCTGGGCTATGTGGTCCCGCGTGCGTGACGCCGGCGCGGGCGGCGCGCACTCCCTCCGGCGGCGCCTGCTGCTCCTGATGCTGGCGGCCGTGGCGCTGGCCAGCGCCCTGCAGGCGGCCAGCGCCTACCGCACCGCGCTGCGCAACGCCGACGCGCTGTTCGACGCGCACCTGCAGACCATGGCGCGCTCGGTCCAGGGCAACGGGCCGTTCGGCCCCGACGGCTTCGAGCCGGACATCAGCGTGCAGATCTGGCGCGAGGACGGCGTGCTGCTGTTCGGGACCGGCCGGGCGCGCCTGCCGGGGCCGGCGGTCATCGGCTTCTCCGACGCCGTGGTCGACGGCGTGCGCTACCGCGTCTACACCCTGGCCGGGCCGGGCCATGCGGTGCAGATCGCGCAGGACCTGGACGAGCGGCGCGGCCGCGCGCGTTCGCTGGCGCTGGACGCGGTCTGGCCGGTGGCGCTGCTGGGCCTGCTGCTGATGCTGGCCGTGTGGGCGGTGATCGAGTCCTCGCTCGCGCCGGTGGAACGGCTGCGGCGCCACGTCGCCGCGCGACCGGCCGACGACCTGTCGCCGCTGGGCGAGGCGGGCCTTCCGGATGAGCTGCGTCCCCTGGTGCGCGACTTCGACCAGCTGTTCGCCCGCATGCGCGAGGCGATGCAGGCGCAGCAGCGCTTCGTGGCCGACGCCGCGCATGAGCTGCGTTCGCCGCTCACGGCGCTGCGGCTGCAGGCGCAGGCCCTGCAGCGCCTGGAGCCGGGTCCGGCGCGGGAGGCCGCCGCGGCGCGGCTGGAGGAGGGCATCGCCCGCGCCATCGCGCTGGTGCACCAGCTGCTGGCCCTGGCGCGCGAGGAGAGCGCGGAGCGCACGGCGACATCCGACGTGCCGCTGCAGGACCTCTGCCGCGAAGTGGTCACCGACCTGCTGCCGCTGGCGCAGGCGCGCCGCATCGACATCGGCCTGGAAGCGGGCGGCATGGAGGACGCGGTCGTGCGCGGCGAGGCGGAAAGCCTGCGAACGCTGCTGCGCAACCTGGTGGACAACGCGGTGAAGTACACGCCCGAGGGCGGCCGGGTCGACATCGTGATCGAGCGCGCGCCGCAGGGCGGCGTGCTGCTCGCGGTGGAGGACAGCGGGCCCGGCATCGCCGAGGCCGACCACGATCGGGTGTTCGACCGCTTCCACCGTGGTGCCGGCGGCGCCGACGTGCCGGGCAGCGGCCTGGGGTTGGCCATCGTGGCGGCCGTGGCACGGCGGCACGGCGCCGAACTGCGGCTGGGCCGCTCGGTGCGGCTGCACGGCCTGCGGGTGGAGGTGCGGTTCCCGCCACCACCTTAAGACTGGCCTAAGCGCCGGGGCGCACATTGGCGGCATCCGAACCTTTCTTCAGAGGACCGCCATGAACAACCAGCCATTCCGTTCCAAGCCCTTCGTGCTCGCCCTGGTGGCCGCCGGCGTCATCGGCGGAGCCGGGGTCGAGATGGCCCACCGCGTCCCGGCCGCGCAGGCCGCCGTGCCCGCCGCCGTCGCGACTGCCGCGGCTCCGTCCGCCACCGCCCCCGCGGGCACGCCCGACTTCGCCCGCATCACGCGCGAGCAGGGCCCGGCCGTGGTCAACATCACCGTGTCCGGCGTGCGCAAGACCGCCGCGGCCGACCTTTCCGGCGACAGCGACGATGACGACCCGATGGAGTTCTTCCGCCGCTTCCAGCCCGGCCAGGGCATGGAGCGCGAGGTGCCTATCCGCGGCTCCGGCTCCGGCTTCATCGTCGACCCGAACGGCCTGATCCTGACCAACGCGCACGTGGTGGACGGCGCCAGCGAGGTCACCGTCAAGCTGACCGACCGCCGCGAGTTCACCGCCAAGGTGCTCGGCAGCGACGCGCGCACCGACATCGCGGTGCTCAAGATCGACGCCAGGGACCTGCCCGTCGCCAAGCTGGGCTCGACCCGGTCGCTGAACGTCGGCGACTGGGTGCTGGCCATCGGCTCGCCTTTCGGCTTCGAGAACACGGTCACGGCCGGCGTGGTGAGCGCCAAGTCGCGCAGCCTTCCCGACGGCAGCGGCGTGGCCTTCCTGCAGACCGACGTGGCGATCAACCCCGGCAACTCGGGCGGCCCGCTGTTCAACTCGCAGGGCGAGGTGGTGGGCATCAACTCGCAGATCTACAGCCGCTCGGGCGGCTACCAGGGCGTGTCGTTCTCGATTCCGATCGACCTGGCCACGCGCATCCAGCAGCAGATCGTGCAGCACGGCAAGGTGGACCACGCGCGCCTCGGCGTGGTGGTGCAGGAGGTGAACCAGGCGCTGGCCGATTCGTTCAAGCTGCCCACGCCGGCCGGCGCGCTGGTCGCGCAGGTCGAGCCCGGCGGTCCGGCGGCCAAGGCCGGCATCAAAGCCGGCGACGTGGTCCGCTCCATCGACGGCCAGCCCGTCGTCGCCTCGGGCGACCTGCCGGCCTACATCGCGCCGCTGAATCCGGGCCGGGACGTCAAGCTGGAGGTGTGGCGCCAGGGCAAGCCGGTCGAACTGACGGCCAGGCTGGGCGGCGCCCAGAAGGACCCGGCCCAGGCCAAGGCCGCCGACGAGACGGCGGGCGACAAGGGCAAGCTGGGCCTGGCGCTCGGCCAGGCGCGCGACGGCGGCGGCGTGGTGGTCGAGGACGTCACCGGCGCGGCGGCACGGGCGGGCGTGCGGCCGGGCGACGTGGTGGTGGCGGTCAACGGCACGCCGGTCGACTCGGTCGACGCCGTCCGCTTGGCGGCGCAGAAGTCTGGCAAGAGCGTGGCGCTGCTGGTCAAGCGCGGCGAGCAGACGCTGTTCGTGCCGATCCGCACGGGCTGATCGCGCATGAAAAAAGCGCCCCCGAAGCCGGGGGCGCAACAGATGAGTCTCTCATCTTCCCAAAGGACCTCTCGATCCCGCACAAAGTGTATTTGCGCAAATCGATTCGAGGGAGCGGGAAATCCCCGCCGCACGCGGCCGCTCGTGCGGGGAACTTTTCAGTCGGCGAGGGAAAACCCTAGAGCATCGAGCCGGGCCCGCTGCGACGCTGGCCGTCATGGACAGCACCACCTCTCCAGCAGCCACGCGCACCGTTGAATCGCTGCCGGGGCCGCGGCCCTGGCCCCTGGTGGGCAATGCGCTGCAGCTGCAGCGCGATCGCTTCCACCTGCGGCTGGAAGAGTGGGCGCGCGCATTCGGCGCGCCGTTCGCCTTCAGCATCCGCGACCGTCGCTTCATGGTGATCACCGCGCCCGACGACATCGCCCAGGTGCTGCGCCGGCGGCCCGACGTTTTCCGCCGCAGCGAGCGCCTGGAGAAGGTCTCGGCGCAGCTGGGCTTCCTGGGACTGTTCACGGCCAGCGGCGATACGTGGCGGCGGCAGCGGCCGATGGTGCTGGCCGGGCTGGACCCGGTGCACATCCGGCAGTTCTTCCCGGCGCTGGTCGACGTCACCGAGCGGCTGCGGCGCCGCTGGGAGCAGGCCGCGCGCGAAGGCGCGGAGATCGACCTGCAGGGCGACCTGATGCGCTACACGGTCGATGTCACGACGGGACTGGCCTTCGGCGAGGACCTGCGCACGCTGGAGAGCGAGGGCGAAGACACGATCCAGCGTCATCTCAACGTGGTGATGCCGGCCTTGTTCAAGCGCCTGCTGTCCCCGGTCGATCCGCCGCGCTGGCTGCGCCGGTGGCGCGACCGCGACATCGGTCCGCACCTGGAGGCGCTGCGTGCCGCGGTGCAGGGCTTCATCGCCAAGGCGCGGTCCGCGCTGGAGGCCCGGCCGGAGCTGCGCGACCAGCCCGAGAACCTGATCCAGGCCCTGGTGGCCGCGCGCGACCGCGACGGCAGCGGCGTGAGCGACGAGGACGTGTCCGGCAACGTGCTCACCATGCTGCTCGCCGGCGAGGACACGACCGCCAACACCCTGGCCTGGATGATGTGGCACCTGCATCGGCATCCGGAGGCGGCCGCCGCCGCGCGCGAGGAAGTCGACGGGGTGCTGGGCGGCGCGACCGGGGTCCGCTCGCTCGAGCAACTGGCGCAACTGGACGTGGTGGAGGCCTGCGCCGGCGAAACCATGCGCCTGAGGCCGGTGGCGCCGTTCATCATGAACCAGGTGCTGGCCGACACCGAGATCGGCGGCGTCGCGCTGCGGCGCGGCCAGTTCGTCATCTGCCTGATGCGTCCGCCGGGCCTGGACGGCAAGACGTTTCCCGATCCCCAGCGGTTCGACCCGCTTCGCTGGCGGGCCGAAGGAGCCTCCGCCCACGCGATGGCCTCCGCCAGGCGCCACACCATGCCGTTCGGCGCGGGGCCGCGCATGTGCCCGGGCCGTTATCTCGCGCTGGCGGAGATCAAGCTGGTGGTGGCGATGCTGCTGGCGAACTTCGAGATCGAGGCAGTCGCGCCGGAAGGCGGCGGCGAGCCGAGGGAGAAGATCTCGATCGTGATGGCGCCGGTGGGGCTGAGGATGAGGTTGCGGCTCAGGCGCCCCACCGCTCCCGCAACTGCCGCTTGAGCACCTTCCCGATGTCGCTGCGCGGCAGCTCATCCAGGTAGCGCACGCCGGCCAGCCGCTGCGTCTTGCCCAGCCGCTCGTTGGCCCACTGGCGCAGCGCGTCGGGCTCGGGCGCTCCCGCGGCGGGCACGACCCAGGCGGCGGGGGACTCGCCCCATTCGGCGGAAGGCACGCCGATCACGGCCACGTCGGCCACGCCGGGGTGCTGGCGGAGCACCGCCTCCAGGTCGCTCGGATAGATGTTGAAGCCGCCGCTGATCACCATGTCCTTGCGGCGGTCCATCAGCACCAGGAAGCCGTCTTCGTCGAAGCGGCCCACGTCGCCCGTGCGGATGAACCGCTGGCCGCTCGCGTCGTACCACTCGGCCTCGCGCGTCTTGCCGGGCTGGCCGTGGTAGCCGGTCATCATCGCGGGCGACCGGCCCACCACTTCACCGAGTTCGCCGCTGGGGACTTCCTTGCCGTCCTCGTCGATGAGGCGGATGTCGTGGCCCTCGGCCGGCTTGCCGACGGTGTGCAGCTTCTCCGGGTACAGGTGCGCATGCAGCATGCAGGTGCCGCCGCCCTCGGTCATGCCGTAGTACTCGATCAGGCCGCCGGGCCAGCGCCTGAGGATGTCGGCTTTCAGCTCGGCGGAGAAAGGCGCGCTGGTGCAGAACTTCATGACGAATGCGGACAGGTCGAAGCGGTCGAACTCCGGATGCGCCATCAGCCGCTGGTACTGCACCGGCACCAGCATCGTGTGCGTGGCGCGTTCTCGCTCGGCCAGCTTCAGGTAGGCCGGCGGATCGAAGCGGCCCTGGGTCAGCGCCAGCGTGCCGCCGCGCGACAGCGCGGGGAAGGCGCACACCAGCGTGGTGTTGGAACACAGCGACGTCGCCAGGACCGCCACCGACTGCGGCCCGTAGCCGCCTGCTTCGGCGCGGCCCATGTGGGCCCAGCGCATGCCGTGCGGCTGCACGATGCCCTTGGGCGTGCCGGTCGTGCCCGAGGAATAGATGATGTTGAAGGGCCAGTCGGGCTGCACCGTCACCGGCTGCGGCTGCGCACCTTCGGGCGCCAGCCACTCGCTCAAGGGTCGATGGCCGGCGCTGCCGTCCATGGCAATGCGCGGCGTGGGCACCTCGAGCGTCGGCACGGTCGCGTCGGCGAACAGGATGCGCGCACCGCTGGCGGCCACCATGCGGGCCAGCTGCCCGGGCGTGGCGCCGGGCGGCAGCGGCGCCACGGCGACGCCGGCGCGCACTCCGCCGATGAAGAGCGCCGCGTACTCGATGCTGTTGGCGCCGCTGAGCGCGATGCTCTCGCGCGGCTGCACGCCGTCGCGCTGCAGCGCGGCCGCGACGCGGTCCGCGAAGGCGTCGAGCTCGCCCCATGTCATCCGGCGGTCCCCCTGCACCAGCGCCGCGTGCCAGGGCCTCGCGGCGGCGTGCTCGCGGACGATGTCGCCCAGGGCGCGGAAAGGGGGGAGGGGAGAAGAGGCGGTCGGCGTGCTCATGGCGAGGCGGCGGCTGTGGAGCAGGCATTCTGCCCGCCGCCGCCCGCCCGACGCCTCGGGGAAGTCACGGCTGTTCCAGCATCTCCGGCGTGACCAGCACGATGCCGCTCTCGGTGCGGAAGAAGCGCTCGGCGTCCTGCCGCGCGTCCTCGCCGATCACCATGCCGTCGGGGATGCGGCAGCCGCGGTCGATCACCACCTTCGACAGGCGCGCGCCGCGCCCGATCTCGCAGCCCGGCATGATCACCGCCTCGCGGATCTTGCAGCACGAGTGGATGCGCACGTTGGAGAACAGCACCGAGTGCGTGATGTCCGAGCCCGACACGATGCAGCCGCCCGAGACCATCACGTTGCCGATCTCGCCGTGGCGGCCGTTCTCGTCCGGCACGAACTTGGCCGGGGGCAACTGCTCCTGGTGGGTCCAGATCGGCCAGTCGCGGTCGTAGATGTTGAGCTCGGGCAGGTTGGAGGCCAGGTCCAGGTTGGCGGACCAGAACGCGTCGACCGTGCCGACGTCGCGCCAGTACGGGTTGTTCCGCGTGCTGGCCGGCACGCTGGACAGGCCCAGCGGATGGGCCAGCACCTTGCCGGTCTTGACCAGCGCCGGGATCACGTTCTTGCCGAAGTCGCGCTCCGAGGCGCCGTCGGCGAAGTCGTCCGCCAGCAGCCGGTAGAGGTCCTCGGCGTTGAAGATGTAGATGCCCATGCTGCCGAGCGCGCGGTCGGGCTTGCCGGGGATGCAGGGCGGGTCCTTGGGCTTTTCCAGGAAATCGGTGATCCAGCGGCGCTCGTCGATGTGCATCACGCCGAGCGCGGTCGCTTCCATGCGGGGCACCTCGATGCAGCCCACCGTGCAGCGCGCGCCCGACTCCACGTGGTCGAGCAGCATCAGCGAGTAGTCCTGCTTGTAGATGTGGTCGCCGGCCAGCACCAGGATGTACTCGGGCCCGTAGCTGCGCAGGATGTCGATGTTCTGGTAGATCGCATCGGCCGTGCCGCGGTACCAGTCGGCCTCGTTGATGCGCTGCTGCGCCGGCAGCAGGTCGATGAACTCGTTGGCGTCGCCGCGCAGGAAGTTCCAGCCGCGCTGCAGGTGGCGCAGCAGCGAATGCGACTTGTACTGGGTCAGCACGCCGATCCGGCGGATGCCCGAGTTGATGCAGTTCGACAGCGCGAAGTCGACGATGCGGAACTTGCCGCCGAAGTAGACGGCGGGCTTGGCGCGCTTGTCGGTCAGTTCCCGAAGACGGGAGCCTCGGCCGCCGGCGAGCACCAGCGCGACCGTGCGTTTGGGAAGCTGCCTCGCCAGGCTCAGGCGCTCGGCGGTGCGCGCCTCGTGGTTCTGGTTGTGCTGGGTGGTGCCGATCAGGTGCTCGAAGGCGAGGTCTTCTTTGGCCATGGGCGGAGTGGGTGAGCTTGCTCGAGCCACTGTCCTTCAGCGCCCGCGACGCGGCTGTAGGACGCCGTCGACTGTGGAAGGCGGAACCGCCTTCGTGCTCCAGACACGGGCCAACTCGTCCAGGGCGGGCCCCTTGGCACAATCGAGTCCATGCGAATCGCCAAAGACACCGTCGTCACCCTCACCTACAAAGTCGCCGACCCCCTGGGCCGCCTCCTGGAACAGAGCAAGGAACCCCTGGCCTACCTCCACGGCGGCTACGACAACACCCTGCCCAAGATCGAGGAAGCCCTCGACGGCAAGGAGCCCGGTTTCCAGACCACGCTCTCGCTGCAACCCGAGGACGCCTTCGGCGTGCGCGACGAGTCGCTGGTCCGCACCATGCCCAAGTCGGAGTTCCCGCCCGGCGTGAAGGTCGGCGGCCAGCTCGAAGGCACGACCGAGGGCGGCCAGCCGCACGTCTTCCACGTGATGAAGATCAAGGGCGACACCGTCCACCTCGACGGCAACCACCCGCTGGCCGGCAAGGCGCTGAAGTTCATGCTCAAGGTGACCGGCGTGCGCGCGGCCTCGGCCGAGGAGATCGCGCACCGCCACGTGCACGGCGAGCACGGCCGCCACCACTGACCCCCGGAGCGCCATCCATGAAGTTCCGCATGGCGGAGAACTCGCTGTTCGCGGTGCTGCTGCGTTCGCGTTGGTGGATCAGCCTGCTGATCGCGGTCGGTTTCGTCGGCGTGGTGAGCGCGCTGCTGCCGCCCGAGTACCGGCTGGTGGCCAGCATGGGTGCGTTGCCGTTCCTGGTGATCGCGGGTATCGCGTTCTGGAGGCAGCTGGGCGCGCCCAGCGAGGACGAGGTCCAGGCGCTGCTGGAAGGCGCGTCGAAGATGGGCTGGCCCGAGTTCGAGCAGAAGCTGCGGGCCGGCTTCACGCGCCAGGGTTGGCAGGTCCAGGCCGGTCGCAGCGGTGCCGACTTCCTGCTGGAACGCGGCGGACAGGGGACTCGCCTCGTCTCCGCCCGCCGCTGGAAGGCGGCGCGCCACGGCGAGGACGCGGTGCAGGCGCTCGACAAGGCGATGCAGGCGCAGGAGGTTTCCCATGGCGTCTATGTCGCGCTGGGCGACCTCAGCCCGCAGGCCGCGCGCCTGGCCAAGGCGCGCCAGATCGAGGTGCTGCAGGGCGCCACGCTGGCGCGCCTGCTGCGCGGGTGAGGCTCCACCATCCCGTCATCCCCGCGAAGGCGGGGATCCAGAGCTTCCGTTTTCATCAGCGGCCGAAGAAGGCGGGAGCACTGGATTCCCGCCTTCGCGGGAATGACGGCGAGCCCCGCGCAGCCGGAATGCCCCTAAACTGAGCCGGCTCGCGCGCAACCCGCGCGGGACCGAAGGAGGAGGATGCCGGCCCACCCGCCGGCGTCGTCTTCCGTTTGCAAACCTTGTTTGGCGCGCTACCCGCGCGCGGAGCGATTGCATGAGCTCGTCCCAGCCCTTGCGGCTGCACGTGCCGGAGCCCTCTGGGCGACCCGGCTGTGCGACCGACTTCTCCTACCTCCACGTTTCGGAGGCCGGCGCCATCCGCAGGCCGCCGGTGGACACCACCCACTTCGACACCCAGGACCTGGCCTACGGCCTGATCCGCGTGCTCGACCGCGAAGGCCGCGCCGTCGGCCCGTGGGCGCCGGAGATCTCCACCGCGCAATTGCGACGCGGCCTGCGCTCGATGATGAAGACGCGCCTCTTCGACTCGCGCATGCTCATCGTGCAGCGCCAGCGCAAGATCTCGTTCTACATGCAGAGCCTGGGCGAGGAGGCGATCGCGTGCGCGCATGCCGCGGCCCTGGACGCCGGCGACATGTGCTTCCCCACCTACCGCCAGCAGGGCCTGCTGCTCAGCCGCGACGACGTCTCGATGGCCGAGCTGATGTGCCAGCTCATGAGCAACGAGCGCGACCCGATGAAGGGCCGCCAGCTGCCGGTGATGTACTCGTACAAGCGCGCCGGCTTCTTCTCGATCTCCGGCAACCTCGCCACCCAGTTCATCCAGGCCGTGGGCTGGGCGATGGCCTCGGCGATCAAGGGCGACACGCGCATCGCCTCGGCCTGGATCGGCGACGGCGCCACCGCGGAAGCCGACTTCCACACCGCGCTGACCTTCGCGCACGTGTACCGCGCGCCGGTCATCCTGAACGTGGTCAACAACCAGTGGGCGATCTCGACCTTCCAGGCGATCGCCGGCGGCGAGTCCACCACCTTCGCCGCGCGCGGCGTGGGCTGCGGCATCGCGTCGCTGCGCGTGGACGGCAACGACTTCCTCGCGGTGTACGCGGCCTCGCAATGGGCGGCCGAACGCGCCCGCGCCAACCTGGGCCCGACGCTGATCGAGTGGGTGACCTACCGCGCGGGCGCCCATTCCACCTCGGACGATCCGTCCAAGTACCGCCCCGCCGACGACTGGGAGCGCTTCCCCCTGGGCGACCCGATCCAGCGGCTGAAGTCGCACCTCATCGGCCTGGGCGCCTGGAGCGAGCAGGAGCACGAACAGGTGCGCCTCGAGCTCGAAGCCGAGGTCGCGGCCGCGCAGAAGGAAGCCGAGAGCCACGGAACGCTGCTGGACGGCCACATCCCGAGCGCGGCGACCATGTTCGAGGACGTGTACGCCCAGATGCCCGCGCACCTGCGGGCCCAGCGCCAGCAGCTGGGGGTGTGAGCATGCTGACCAAGACCCGACAAGAGCATCTCGCGGCCGATGCCGGCGCGATGAAGCCGATGACCATGATCCAGGCCCTGCGCTCGGCCATGGACGTGATGATGGAACGCGACGACAGCGTGGTCGTGTTCGGCCAGGACGTGGGCTACTTCGGCGGCGTGTTCCGCGTCACCGAGGGCCTGCAGGCCAAGTACGGCAAGCCGCGCTGCTTCGACACGCCGATCAGCGAAGGCGGCATCGTCGGCGTGGCCGTGGGCATGGCCGCCTACGGGCTGCGGCCGGTGGCGGAGATCCAGTTCGCCGACTACTTCTATCCGGCCAGCGACCAGATCGTGTCGGAGGCGGCGCGCCTGCGGTTCCGTTCGGCCGGCGACTTCACCTGCCCGATCACGGTGCGCATGCCCTGCGGCGGGGGCATCTACGGCGGACAGACCCACAGCCAGAGCCCGGAGGCGCTGTTCACGCACGTCTGTGGCCTGCGCACCGTGATGCCGAGCAATCCGTACGACGCCAAGGGCCTCTTGATCTCGGCGATCGAATGCGACGACCCGGTGATCTTCCTGGAGCCCAAGCGCCTGTACAACGGCCCGTTCGACGGCCACCACGACCGGCCGGTGGTGCCCTGGAGCAAGCACGAACTCGGCAACGTGCCCGAGGGCTACTACCGCGTGCCGCTGGATACCGCGTCGGTGTTCCGGCCCGGCTCGCAGCTGACGGTGATCACCTACGGCACCATGACGTGGGTGGCCGAATGCGCCGCGCGCGAAAGCGGCGTGGACGCCGAGATCATCGACCTGCGCTCGATCTGGCCGATGGACATCGACACGGTCATCGAGTCGGTGAAGAAGACCGGCCGCTGCGTGATCGTGCATGAGGCGACCCGCACCAGCGGCTTCGGCGCCGAGCTGTCGGCGCTGGTGCAGGAGCACTGCTTCTACCACCTGGAGGCGCCGATCGAGCGCGTGACGGGTTGGGACACGCCGTACCCGCATGCGCAGGAGTGGGCGTACTTCCCCGGACCGGACCGCATCGCCGCGGCCTACAAGCGCGTGATGGAGGGCTGAACCATGGGGATCTACGCGATCAGGATGCCCGACATCGGCGAGGGCATCGCGGAAGTGGAACTCGTCGAATGGCACGTGAAGCCGGGCGACGAGGTGAAGGAAGACCAGGTCGTCGCCGACGTGATGACCGACAAGGCGACGGTGGAGATCCCGTCGCCGGTGGCGGGGAAGGTGATGGAGCTCGGCGGCCAGCCGGGGCAGTTGATGGCGGTGGGCGCGGAGCTGGTGCGCATCGAGGTGGCGGGCGAGGGCAACCTGAAGCCGGCCGCCGCGCCCGCGAAAGCCACGGCCGGCGTGCCGCCCGACCGCAAGGACGACATCACGCGCGAGAACCCGGTGGCGGTGGCGCCGCCGGCGCCCGCGGTGGAAGCGCAACGGACCACGGCTCCTCCTTCGGAGCCTCCGCAGGCCACGCCGCCCCCGCGTCGCGATCCGGGCGATCGGCCGATCGCGTCGCCGGCCGTGCGCCGCCGCGCCTGGGAGCTGGGCATCGAACTGCAGTTCGTGCACGGCAGCGGTCCCGCGGGACGCATCGAGCACTCCGACCTGGACGTGTACCTCGCTTCGCGCGGGCAAGCGCAGCCGGCCAGCGGCCCGCGCCTGCGGCAGAAGCAGGGCGAGCACGCCATTCCGGTAATCGGCCTGCGGCGCAAGATCGCGCAGAAGATGCAGGAAGCCAAGCGCCGCATTCCGCACTTCAGCTACGTCGAGGAGATCGACGTCACCGAGCTGGAGACGCTGCGTGCCCGGCTGAACGAGCGCCACGGCGCCGCGCGCGGCAAGCTCACCGTGCTGCCCTTCATCGCGCGCGCCGTGGTGATCGCGCTGGAGGACTTCCCGCAGATGAACGCCCGCTTCGACGACGACGCAGGCATCGTCACGCGCCACGAGCCGGTGCACCTGGGCATGGCGACGCAGACGGACGCGGGCCTGATGGTGCCGGTGCTGCGGCATGCCGAGGCCATGGACCTGTGGGCCTTCGCGAAGGAGATCGCGCGCCTGGCGGAGGCCGCGCGCTCCGGCAAGGCCGGGCGCGACGAGCTGCAGGGCTCGACGATCACCCTCAGCAGCCTGGGCCCGCTGGGCGGCATCGTCACCACGCCGGTGATCAACCATCCCGAGGTGGCCATCATCGGCGTCAACCGCATCGTGGCGCGCCCGACCTACGTCGGCGACGCGATCGTCAAGCGGCAGCTGGTGAACCTGTCGTCCTCGTTCGACCACCGCGTGGTCGACGGCATGGACGCCGCCCGCTTCATCCAGGCCATCCGCGCGCTGCTGGAAACCCCCGCGCTTCTGTTCGTGGAGTGAGCCGACGATGAAGACATTGAGCAAGACGCTGCTGGTGATCGGCGGCGGTCCGGGCGGCTACATCGCGGCCATCCGCGCGGGCCAGCTGGGCATTCCCACCGTGCTGGTGGAAGGCGAGGCGCTCGGCGGCACCTGCCTCAACGTGGGCTGCATTCCTTCGAAAGCACTGATCCACCTGGCCGGCGAGTTCGAGCGCGCGCACCGCTTCACCGGTGACAACCCGCTGGGCATCCGCGTGCAGGACCCGACGCTCGACCTGCCGCAGGCGCTGCGCTGGAAGGACGGCGTCGTCGGCAAGCTGACCGGCGGCGTCGGTGCGCTGCTGCGCAAGGCCGGCGTGCAGGTGGTCAAGGGCTGGGCGACTGTCGTCGACGGCAAGACCGTGGACGTGGCCACGCACGAGGGGGAGCCTCTGCGCATCACCTGCGAGCACCTGCTGCTGGCCACCGGCTCGGTCGCCGCGGACCTGCCGAACCTGCCGGTGGGCGGGCCGGTGATCACGTCCACCGAGGCGCTCGCGCTCACCCAGACGCCGCGCCATCTGGTGGTGGTCGGCGCCGGCTACATCGGGCTGGAGCTGGGCATCGCCTGGCGCAAGCTGGGCGCGGAGGTGGCCGTGGTGGAAGCGGCGAGCCGCATCCTGCCCGGCTACGACGAGGAGCTCACGCAACCCGTGCTGGCCTCGCTGCGGCGCCTGGGCATCACGCTGCACCTGAACTGCAAGGCCGAGGGGCTGGCCGATTCGGGCGACGGCCTGCGCGTGCGCAGCAGCCAGGCCGACGAGTTCGTCCTGCCCGCCGACAAGGTGCTGGTGGCCGTGGGCCGCGTGCCGCGCACCGGGGGCTTCGGCCTCGAATCGCTGCAGCTGGACATGGCCGGCCGCGCCGTGAAGGTGGACGAGCAGTGCCGCACCTCGATGCGCAACGTCTGGGCGATCGGTGACCTCACCGGCGAGCCGATGCTGGCGCACCGCGCGATGGCGCAGGGCGAGATGGTGGCGGAGATCGTCGCGGGACGGCGCCGCAGGTTCGAGCCGATGGCGATCCCGGCGGTCTGCTTCACCGATCCCGAGCTGGTGGTCGCGGGCCTCACGCCCGATGAAGCCGAAGCGCGCGGCCTGGACGTGAAGGTGGCCTCGTTCCCCTTCGCCGCCAACGGCCGTGCGCTCAGCATGGAGGGCACCGAGGGCTTCGTGCGCGTGGTGGCCCGCCCCGACACGCACCAGGTGCTGGGCTGGCAGGCGGTGGGGCAGGGCGTGTCGGAGCTGTCGGCGGCGTTCTGCTACGCGATCGAGATGGGCGCGCGGCTGGAGGACGTGGCGGGCATCATCCACGCGCATCCGACGCTGGGGGAGGCGGTGCAGGAGAGTGCGCTGCGGGCGTTGGGGCACGCGCTGCACATCTGACGGCGAACGAAGCCGGGAGCACTGGATCCCCGCCTTCGCGGGGATGACGACATCCCCCTCCCGTCATTCCCGCGAAGGCGGGAATCCAGTGCTTTCCTTCAGCGACTGCAGGCCGCCCGCGCCTTCGGCATGAACAGCAGGATCACGAACACCAGCAGCAGGAAGATCACCAGCAGCGTGAACGCGCCCGGCAGGCGCGGCAGGCCGGCCTTGGCGAACATCGGGTAGAGGATGCGCCAGAGCTGGAACAGCGCGGCCGCCAGTCCCAGCCACCACGCCCACGCGAAGCGCATCCACAGCGAGCAACCGATGATCAGCGCCATGAGGCCGACCAGCCAGGTCACCGGGCTGGTCAGGCTCACCCGCATCGTCAGCGCCTCGGCACCCGCGCCGAACCGCACCGGCCCGCCGAAGAGCACCCACAAGCCATAGCCGATCGCGATGAGCGCGGCCATCCGGATGGCGGTGAGTCCGCTCATTCGTTCCTCTCCTGATGAGTCATGGCCGGAATTGTAGGAACGGATGAGCGGCGAACGCTTAAGGAAGTTGTCCGATCGGCCTAGCATGGGGACATGCGCGTCACGCTCCACCGGCCCGCCTTCTCCAATGGGCATCGCCTACCTGCGGTCCTGCTCGCAGCGGCCGTGATCGTGTTCGTGCTGCTCGGCATCGCGCTGTCCGTGGAGTACGCGAGGAAGCGTGAGTCCCAGGTCGCCCGCCTGGACGCCCCCACGCTGGCGCTGTGCGCCGAGGGCGCGCTGATGCTGCACGACGTGCGCTGGGCCGCCGCCTGCAGCGTGCTGGCCGAACGCGGCTTGTCCGACGGCCACGCCGAATGCGAGTTGCCGCCCCTCGAGGCCGAGCGGCTCAATCGTTTGCTGCAGCAGGCCGAGCAGAAATGCCAGGCCGACGCGGCGCTCGGGCCGCCGCGCTGATCAGGCCGCGGCCCGCCGCACCCAGCTCGGACTGGCCTTGCGCAGGAAGGCCAGGCGCAGCAGCGGAACGAACCCCGCGCTGAGCAGCAGGCCCGCGAGCACGCACAACGTGGAGTGCAGCGCGGTCGCCAGTCGTTTCTGGGTGAGCGAAGCCTGCGCTTGGGAACCGCCTTCCTGGGCGGCGGAAGTGGGAGACGCCGGTGCGCACGGCCCCTCCGCCAGCCAGGCCGACTTGCGGCCGTCCGGCCCGGTCACCTCGACGCGGCACCGGTCCGGCGCCGACGGCTTGGCGCCGATCAGTGCCATGGCGTAAGCGGGCGGCACGCCCGTCGGCCCCCAGGGCGCGAAGCCGAGGTAGCAGGCGGCCGCCATGATCGGCAGCGCGAGCGCGAGCCAGCTCGCCGCGAACAGCCGGAAGCCCAGGACCGACATGCCCTTGCGCGTGCGCCGCTCCGCGCGGCAGCGATGGCACACGGTGACGTGCGGCGCCAGCACCGCATGGCAGAACGGGCAGCGCAACTCAACCTTGGGCAGGGTCATCCGGGGTCCTCCTCGCTCAGGGCTCCATGATGGCCCAGCTCGGCCGTTTCGTGGGCGAGGCAATCGCCGCCATCGGGAAGTCCAATCCCGCCCGGCGGCATTCATCCCGACAATGACGGCATGCGCTTCCGCCCCGTCGCCGCCAACTCATCCGTCGCCAAGACCGCCGCCTTCGCGGTCATCCATCTGGCCATCGCTGTCCTGTTGGGCTGGGCATTCACCGGCGCCTTCGTGCTGGGCGGGTTGCTGGCCTTCGTCGAGCCCACGGTCAACACGCTGGTCGCGCACAACCTCGAGAAATTCCTGGGCCGCGCGGAACTGACGCCGCGTCGTCGCGCGCTGCTGCTGTCGGGTTCGCTGGCGGCGTCGCACCTGATGGTGGCGATCGCCGTGGGGTGGGCGCTCACCGGCAGCTGGATCGCGGCCGGCGCGTACGCCGTCGCCGAGCCGCTGGCCAACGCCGTCGCGCACCACTTCTTCAGCCGCTGGTGGGAGCGCCGGTCGGCACCCCCGGTCGCAGCCGCCGCGGCGTGAGCTCAGCCGCGCGGCACCGCCGCCAGTTCCCACTGGCGGTCGTGTTCCGAACGCCGCAGGATGTACGGACCGTCGTCCGTCTCCACTTTCCACCAGCGCATGCCGGGTCCCCACCAGCGGTCGAGCACCGCGAGCACCGGCAGGCGACGGCTGCCGAACCAGACCACCGCGGGATCGGCCTGCGCGGCGGCATCGAGTTCCACCCGTATTTCCACCCGCGCAGGATAGTGGGCCCCTGGCTCAGCGGGACCCCCCGCCGCGGATTGCCCACAATGCTTCGTTTCCCTATCTCTGCGAGTGCATGCCGAACATGAACATCCCGAACGCCGAGTTGATCCGCGCGGTGCTGGATGGCCAGGTCGTCCAGGTCACGCCCAACGATGATGGCTGGACCGACATGGATCCCAGCATCGCGGTCGCCACCCTGGTGCGCGCGGCGCCGGGGCTGAAGTTCCGGCTCAAGCCGAATTCCATCGTGCAGTGGCTGCCCGTGTACCGGCACAAGGACGGCGCCGCGGGCCTGGGCAACGTGTACGTCGATCGCAACCGCATCCCGCGCGAGTTGCCGGCGGGGCCCGTGGTGAAGTTGATCCGCCTGGAACTCGATGCCGAAACGCTGGAGCCGATCTCGGCCTCGGCCGAATCGCTCGATGCGCAGCCGCCGGCGCGTCCCACGCCGCGCGAACGGGGCGGGCATCCTGAACGCATGGCCGCGGGCCCGCGCGTCGAAGCCTGACTTTCCCTATCACCGGCCGGCAGGTCCCGACCGTACAGTGCGCCATCGCTGTATCGGATGGAAGACATGCCGCTGGACTGGCTGGACGATCCCTCATTGATGGCACCGCCGCGCGCGGTGCGCGTGCCGCTGGACGACGGCTGCTTCGTGCTGCGCTCGCCCGAGTCGCTCAAGCCGTACGCGCGCTGCATCGGCGAATGGCTGGAGCACTGGGCCGATCGCACGCCCGATGCGCCCGCCTTCGCGGAACGACAGGCCGACGGCGGCTGGCAGCGCCTGACCTGGCGCGAGACGCGCGAGCGGGTGGGGCGCATCGCGCAGTCGCTGCTGGACATGAAGCTGCCGCCCCACGCGCCGGTGGTCGTGCTCTCGGACAACGCGCTCGAGCACCTGCTGCTGGCGCTGGCCGCGATGCACGTGGGCATCCCGGTGTGCACCGTCTCCAGCGCGTACTGCCGCCTCACGCAGGACCACGGCAAGGTGCACGGCATCCTCAAGACGCTGGTGCCCGCGCTGGTCTACGCGTCCGATGCGGCCGTGTACGGACCCGCGGTGGCCGGCATCGGATTGCGCTGCCCCGTCGTGTTCGGCCGCGGCGCGGACAAGCATCCGGGCGCGCTGCCCTTCGGCGTGCTGCTGGAGAAGAAGGAAGGGCCGGGCGTGCGCCAGGCCTACGAGGCGATCACGCCCGACATGCACGCCAAGTACCTGCTGACCTCGGGCTCCACCGGCCATCCCAAGGTGGTGATCAACACGCACCGGATGCTCTGCGCCAACCAGCAGATGATCGCGCAGGCCTGGCGCTTCCTCGACCAGGAGAAGCCGGTGCTGGTCGACTGGCTGCCCTGAAGCCACACCTTCGGCGCCAACCACAACCTGCACATGGTGCTGCGCAACGGCGGCATGCTGGCGATCGACGAGGGACGCCCCGCGCCGGGGCTGATCGAGAAGACGCTGGCCAACCTCGCCGAGGTGCAGCCCACCATCTGGTTCAACGTGCCGCGCGGCTTCGACGTCGCGCTGCCGCTGCTGGAGGCCGACCCGGAACTCGCGCGCAAGGTGTTCGCGCGGCTGCGCGTGATCTTCTACGCCGGTGCCGCGCTGCCGCAGGCCACCTGGGAACGGCTGCAGGCGCTGGCGCGCAAGGTGCGCGGCGAGGATGTGTGGCTCACCACCTCCTGGGGCTCCACCGAGACCTCGCCCGCCATCACCAGCGCGCACTGGCGGCTGGACCGGGCGGGCGTCATTGGCGGCGTGCTGCCCGGGCTGGAGATGAAATTCGTGCCCAACGGCGAGAAGCTGGAGCTGCGCGTGCGCGGCGTCAGCATCTTCCCCGGCTACCGCGATGCGCCGAACCTCACGGCGCAGGCCTTCGATGCCGAGGGCTACTACTGCATCGGCGACGCGGGCTTCCTCGCCGACCAGGCGCATCCGGAGAGCGGCGTGGTGTTCAATGGCCGCGTGGCCGAGGACTTCAAGCTCACCACCGGCACCTGGGTGTCGGTGGGAACGCTGCGCGTCAAGGTGGTCTCGGCGCTCGCGCCGCTCGCCCAGGACGTGGTGGTCACGGGGCACGACCGGCACGAGATCGGCGTGCTGGTGTTCCCCACGCCGGCCGCCGCGGCCCTGCCGTCGGACGAGCTCGCGTCCCGCATCGGCGCGGCGCTGCGCAAGCTGCGCGAGGAGGGCGGCGGATCGTCGCAGTGCCCGGTACGGGCGCTGGTGCTGGCGCAGCCGCCGAGCGCGGATGCGGGGGAGATCACGGACAAGGGCTACATCAACCAGCGCGCGGTGCTGCAGCGCAGGGCGGGGGAGGTCGAGCGGCTGTATGCGGGTGGCGAGGGCGTGATCGTCATCGGCTGAGTCCTGCGCCCCCTGGATCCCCGCCTTCGCGGGGATGACGAAGAAGGTGCCCGTCATTCCCGCGACGGCGGGAATCCAGTGCTTCCATCACTCCGTCGGCAGCTGGTCGAACGTTTCGAATCGCGGGAACGGTGCCTCGACTTCGCTCACCTCCATCCGCTCCACCAGCGCGCTCTCGACCCCGTCCTCCATCCATTCGCACATGCTCGCCACCCCCTCCGGCGAGCCCTGCAGCAGGGCCTCGACCGACTCGTCCATCCGGTTGCGGACCCAGCCCGTGAGCCCGAGCTCGCGGGCGTGCTGCACGCAGGCATAGCGGTAACCCACCCCCTGCACTCGCCCACGCACGCGCACCAGGCGGGTTTCGATCGCCGAACCCATCCGCGCTACTTGCCGTCGGGCACGTACATGTAGCCCGCGTTGCGCACGGTGCGGATGCAGCGCGGGTCGCCGTCGGGGTCGAACTCGATCTTGCGGCGCAGGCGGCCGATGCGGATGTCGATCGAGCGGTCGAAGGGCTCCCATTCGCGGTTGCGCGTGCGCAGCAGCAGTTGGTCGCGCGTGAGCACGCGATTGGGGTTGGCGAGGAACGCCTCCAGCAGCTGGTATTCCATCGGCGTCAGCGTGACCTCGCCGCCGCCGGCTTCAAACATGCGGTGCGCGTCCAGGTCCACTTCGCAGCGGCCGAACGGCATGCGCCGGGCCGCCTGGGGCTGTTGCTGCTGCTGCTGGGCCTGCGGCTGGGCCGGGGGCGTGGCATGCCTGGCGTGCACGCGGCGCAGCACGCTCTTCAGCCGCGCCAGCAGTTCACGCAGGTCGAACGGCTTGACGATGTAGTCGTCGGCGCCCAGCTCCAGCCCGACCACGCGGTCCACCACTTCGGCGGAGGCCGTGACCATGATGAGCCCCAGGTCGTAGCGCTCGCGCAGGAAGCGGGCCAGCACCAGGCCGTCCTCGCCCGGCAGCGAAATGTCGAGCAGGACGGCGTCGGGCCGCTCGCGCTCGAGGGCCGCGCGCAACTGGGCGCCGTTGCCTGCCTCGGCGACGGCATAGCCGTGGCCTTCCAGGTACTCGCGCAGCATGGCGCGGATCGACGGATCGTCGTCCACCACGAGCAGCCGCGTGCGAGCGTCGTTCATGCGGCCGGATTCTGCTCGCGCCGTCCGGCCCGCGCGCACCCCTTACACGGTCGTTACACCGCGTGCGGGGGACAACAGATCCCGGCCCGCGCGATCACAGCCGGGCTGCTTCCCGCGTGCCGAGCAGGTCGGCGAGCAGTCGTCTCAGCGCATTCGCCTCGACGGGCTTGCGCAACTGGTGGGAGATGCCGCACGCGGCGAGCTCGTGCTCGGCGATGTCCGAGGCATTGCCCGTGTACAGCAGCACCGGCAGGCCCGGCCGCTGGTGCGTCGCATGGCGGGCCAGCGCCAGGCCGGTCATGCCGGGCATGGTCTGGTCGGTCAGCAGCAGGTCGAAGGGCTGGTCGGCAGCCGTCAGCCGGCGTGCGGCCCGCAGGGGATCGCGCTCCAGCACCACCTGCAAACCCCAGCCGCTCATCAGCTCCTGCATGAAGCCGCCGACGTTGGGCTCGTCCTCGACCAGCAGCACGCGGCCGCGCAGCGGCTTGCCGAACGCGGGCGAGGGCGCCAGGGACGCGCTCGATTCCGCCGGCGCGGCCGGCAGCTCGCCGGCGGGCAGCAGCACGCGGAAGGTCGAACCGCGACCGGTCGTGGAGCGCACCTGCAGGTGGCCGCCATGGTCGTGCACGATGCCGTGGACCATGGCCAGGCCCATGCCGGTGCCGCGGCCCACGTCCTTGGTGGTGAAGAAGGGCTCGAACATGCGGTCGATGACTTCGCGGCTCATGCCGCTGCCGTCGTCCGTGACCTCGAACACGACCCAGCGGCTCACCGAGTCGAGCCGCGCGCTGCAGGAGGCGCAATGCCCCACCGCCGCGATGTGGCTGGTGCGCAGCCGGATCGTGCCCTGCTCGCCGATCGCGTCGCGCGCGTTCAGGCACAGGTTGAGCAGCACCTGCTCGAACTGCACCGGGTCGGCGATCACCGGCGGCAGTTCGGCGCCCTCGCGCGGCGCCTCCCAGTCCACCGCGATGGAGGAAGGCAGGTTGGGCCGCAGCAGCTGCAGCACCTGGGCGGCCAGCTGCGCGGGCGCGAGCAGCTTGCGCTCGCCGCGCCGCGGCCGCGAGAACGACAGCAGCTGCGCCACGTGCTCGCGCGCCCGCTCGGCCGCCAGGCGCGCCTGCTCCAGCTGGCGCGCCAGCGCCGGGTCGGCCGCCGCGCCGTCGCGCTCCTGCGCCATGCCGATGTAGCCGAGCACGCTGGTGAGGATGTTGTTGAAGTCGTGCGCGAGGCCGCCGGTGAGCTGGCCGATCGCTTCCATCTTCTGGGCCTGGCGCAGCTGGCGCTCCAGTTCGTTGCGGCGGCGCTCGGCCGATGCGCGGTCGGTGACGTCGCGGCCGATGTAGAGCACGTGCGGCTGGCCGCGGTGCAGGATGGGCACGCCGCGCAGCTCCAGCTCGTAGCGGTGGCCGTCGCGCCGCACCAGCTGCGTGTCCAGCCGGACCGTCGCGCCCGCCAGCGCCTGCACGTGCAGCGCGCGGATGGCGGCGCCGGCCTGTTCCGGATTGGCCAGCACGCGGTCCACCCCGATCACCTCGGCGCGCGAATAGCCCGTCATGGCCTGGTAGGTCGCGTTGACGTCGACGATCCGGAAGTTCGCGTCGCGCAGCACCATCGCGTCGACCGATGCGTTGAAGATCGCGCGGTACTGTTCCTCGCTGCGCTGCAGTTCGCGTTCGCGCTCGCGCCGCTCGCTGATGTCGCGCACCACCGCCAGCGCATGCGGCCGGCCCCGGTGCACGAAGGGCATGACGCGCAGGTCGGCCTCGAACTTCGTGCCGTTGGGCCGCAGCACCGTGGTCTCCACGTGTGTGGTGTGGCCCTCCAGCGCGCGCCGGACCATGTCCTCGCGGGCGCGCACGTAGTCGCGCGGCATGTACGAGGGGAAGCCCCGCCCGATCACGTCCTTTCGCCCGTAGCCGTACAGCGCCAGCCCGGCCGGGTTGGCGTCCACCACCCGGATGTTCTCGTTCCACAGGAACAGGCCGTCGAGCGAGCTCTCGAAGATGGCGCGGTACTGCTCCTCGCGCTGGCGCAGGTCTTCCATGGCCTGCTTCTGCGCTTCGCTGGCGAGCAGCCGCTCGACCTCGGCCGCCGCGCGCACGGCGAAGATCTTGAGCGTGGCGCGCAGCCGTCCCACCTGGGTGAGCGGCCGGCGCGAGGCGACCGACAGGATGCCGATCGGCGTGCCGTCCAGCCCCGCCAGCGGATGCCCGGCATAGCCTTCGCAGCCCAGCTCGCGCAGGTCGCGGTCGCCGGGGAACAGGCTGCGCAGGTCCTTGGGGTAGACGCGGAAATGCTGGCCCAGCACGGTGCCGCAGGGCGATCCGGCCAGCGCGTAAGTGATGTCGCGGTGGATCTGCCCGTCGCAGTACATCGCGAGCACGCGCAGGCCCTCCGGGTGCGCGGGTTCGTGGCGGGCCACCACCGCGACATCGACATGCAGGATGGTGGCCAGCAGGCGCACCAGTTCATCGAACACCGTGCCGCTGCCCGCCCCGGAAACGGCCAGCGCCACCGCGCGCAGGGTCGCCTCGGTCCGCTCGCGCTCGATCTCGGCGCAGGCGCGCATGCCGAACAGGCCCAGCAGCGCCTCGGCGTGGCCGGCGGGCCAGCGGTTCAGGGGGCCGCGGTCCATCGCCAGCAGCAGGCCGAGCGGCTCGCCCGCGCTGTCGGTCAGCGGAACGGACACGAGCGCGTCCAGGCGCTCGCGCGCGAAGAAGCCGGCGCGGCTGTCCAGGTCTTCATGGCGGAAGCCGAAATTCGTGC
Organism: Pseudomonadota bacterium; assembly: GCA_023390985.1. Taxonomy (GTDB): domain Bacteria; phylum Pseudomonadota; class Gammaproteobacteria; order Burkholderiales; family Burkholderiaceae_C; genus Ramlibacter. Next base: position 3,974 of record JAEWBU010000141.1, on the reverse strand, counting down.
GCGGCTGGCCGTCCAGGCTGACGGCCAGCGTGCGCAGCCGGGAGCGCGCGTCGTCGGCGTACACGGCGACCAGCACGAGCGCCACCTCCAGCAGCCCCGCCAGGTCGCGCACCAGCACCGGGAACAGCTGCGCATCGGCGGGATGCGCCACGGCCGAGGCCGCGCGGCGCAAGGCGTCGGACGTCGCCGCGTCGTGCCGGCCGGCCATCGCGGGATCCGGATGCCAGGAGCCCGGCCGAGCAGGCTCGACCGGGCTCAGGGACGACAGGGGCGCTTCCACGCCGGGCGTCCGGCTCACTGCGCGTGCTGGGCGGCGGCCATGGTGGGCAGCACGCGGACGGCGGGCCGGCCACCCATCAGGGCGGATCCGCCACCTTCGGAATTGCGCGCCATCACCTCTTCACGTGCGGCGACGTAGTCGGCCTTCGCCTGCGCACGGGTCAGGCCGCTGGTGGGCAGCGGAGCGCTCTGCTGGGCGATCCATTCGTAGCCGGCGCTCGACAGCTTGGCGCGGTCGGCCAGCACTTCGGCGCGGACCTCGGCGCGGCTGCGCTGGCTGACGAACGGCGTGGTGTCGATCGTGATGTCATCGGCCCAGGCGCTGCTCGACATGGCGGTCGCTGCGAGGGTGGCGGCGGCCACGCTGCAGGCGAAGGCGAGGGCGGATGCGGTGCGTTGGTTCATGGACTTCTCCGGAGCGAAGGGGTGGACAGACGGGACCGGCTGCTTCGCTCCTGCATCACCGGCCTCGTTGGCGTGGATGCAGTCTGGGCGACGGTGGTATTCGCGCCGCATCGGCGCGGTACCAGTTTGTATTTCGAACGTATCGCCGCGACGCCCATCGCCGAGCAGCCCGTGAGCTCGGCCATCGCGTTCAGGGGGGCGGGCGTACAGTCGTTCCCCGCCTGTCCAACGAGGAGCGAACAAATGGCCCGCTGCTTCGCCGCTTTCCTGCTGCTGCTGTCCGTGGCCGGCTGCGCCGGCTACATCGCCCCGCCCACCGCCGCCTCACCCTGCACGACCGAAGGCGAGGCGTCCTGGAACTGCCAGATCGAGCGCTACAACCGCGTGTCGGGCTGAGGCGCTCGACGGGCCCTAGGCCGCGGCGGTGACGCGGATGCCGCGCAGCTGCCCCGCCCGGGCCTCCTGCCGCGGTTTCGGATAGACCTGCGGATCGAAGCGGTGCAGCAGTTCCGCCTCGCGCAGGCGGGCCGCCGCCACGTTGGCCTCCTTGACCGGGCCGAAGCCGCGCATCGACAGCGGCAGCAGCGCGATCTCGGTGGCGACCTTCAGGCGATCGGCGTCCAGCGCGGGTAGCAGCGCCTCGATGCGCTGCTGGTATTGCGCGACCAGCGCGCGTTCCATGCGGCGCTCCTGCGTGTAGCCGAAGACGTCGAGCGGCGTGCCGCGCAGGCGCCGTCCGTGCGCCAGCAGCTTCATCGCGGGCAGCATCCAGCCGCCCAGCCGCACCTTGCGCGGACGCTCGCCGTGCTTCGCGCGGCTGATGATCGGCGGGGCCATGTAGAACTCCAGCGCCGGGTCGCCTTCGAACTGCTGGTGCATCGCCTTCAGGAACTCGCCGTCGGTGTACAGCCGCGCGACCTCGTACTCGTCCTTGTAGGCCATCAGCTTGAAGAGCGACCGCGCGACGGCCCGCGTGAAGGGCAGCGAAGGATCGGTGCCCAGCGCGACTTCGCGTCGGCGCACCTGCGCCACGAATTCGGCGAAGCGGCGCGCGTAGGCCTCGCTCTGGTAGCCGGACAGGTGCTGCATGGCGCGCTCGAAGATCGCGTCGAGGCTGTCCAGCGCCTGCGCAGGTTGCGCAGGCTGCGGCTCGCGCAGCAGCGCGGCCACGGCCTGCGGATCGGCGGCGGCCAGGCGGCCCAGCGAGAAGGCCAGCTTGTTGTTCTCGACGCCGACGCCATTGAGCTCGATGGCGCGCAGCAGGGCGTCCAGGCCCACCGGCACCAGGCCGCGCTGCCAGGCATGGCCGAGGGCCAGGATGTTGGAGACGATCGAGTCGCCCAGGAAGGCTTCGGCCAGCGCTTGCGCATCCAGCGTCTCCACGCGGTCGTCGCCCGCCGCGAAGCGGAGTTTTTGCAGCAGCGCGGGCACCTTGAGGCTGGCGTCCGGGTTGCGCAGGCTCTCGGCCACGGGCACCTCGTGGGTGTTGGCCAGGATGCGCGTGCGGCCGTGCCGCACGGTGGCCAGCGCGTCGGGCGAGGCGCCCACCACCAGGTCGCAGGCGAGCAGCGCGTCGGCCTGCTGGGTGTCGATGCGCACCTGGTTCAGGCGCGAGGGGATGTCGGCCAGGCGCACGAACGACAGCACCGAGCCGCCCTTCTGCGCGAAGCCCATGAAGTCCAGCACGCTGGCGCTCTTGCCTTCCAGGTGGGCCGCCATCGAGATCAGCGCACCCACGGTCACGACACCGGTGCCGCCGACGCCGGTGACGAGCAGGTCGTAGGGCGCGGTCCAGGCGTGGGGCGCCGGCTGGGGCAGGGCTTCCACCTGCCGCTCGAATTGGCCCAGCGCGCCGGCCTCGTCATTCCCGCGAAGGCGGGAATCCAGTGCTCCCGCCCGCTTCTTCAGCTTGCCCCCCACGACCCCCACGAAGCTCGGGCAGAACCCCTTCACGCAGGAGTAGTCCTTGTTGCAGCTGCTCTGGTCGATCTTGCGCTTGCGGCCCAGCGGCGTTTCGGTCGGCAGCACCGCGACGCAGTTGCTCTGCACGCTGCAGTCGCCGCAGCCTTCGCACACGCGGTCGTTGATGAACACGCGGCGGGCCGGGTCGACCAGTTCGCCCTTCTTGCGCCGGCGGCGCTTCTCGGCCGCGCAGGTCTGTTCGTAGATCAGCACGGTGACGCCCGGCATCTCGCGCAGGCGGCGCTGCACGGCATCGAGCTGGTCGCGGTCGTGGAACTCGGTGCCGGCGGGGAAGCGCCCTTTGATCGCGTCGTACTTGGCGATGTCGTCGGAGACCACCACGACCTTCCTGACGCCCTCGGCCTCCACCTGCCGCGCGATGCCGTCGACGCTGATGATCCCGTCGACCGGCTGCCCGCCCGTCATGGCCACGGCGTCGTTGAAGAGGATCTTGTAGGTGAGGGTCGCGCGCGCCGCCACGGCCTGGCGGATCGCGAGATAGCCCGAGTGGTAGTAGGTGCCGTCGCCCAGGTTCTGGAACACGTGCGGCACCTTGGTGAACATGGCGTGCGAGACCCAGTCCACGCCTTCGCCGCCCATCTGGATCAGGCCTTCGGTGTCGCGGTCCATCCAGCTGGCCATGAAGTGGCAGCCGATGCCCGCCTGGGCATGCGAGCCCTCCGGCACCCGGGTGCTGGTGTTGTGCGGGCAGCCCGCGCAGAAGTAGGGCAGGCGCTTGACGCTGTCGCTCTCGTTGGACAGCAGCCCGGGCAGCGTGAAGTCGCGCACCAGGTGGCGGCGGTCCAGGTCGGGGAAGTGGCCCGCCAGCCAACCGGCGACGATCTCGATCAGGCGCGAAGGCCGCAGCTCGCCCAGCGCGGACACCAGCGGCGCGCCCTGCGCATCGGCCTTGCCCACGATCACCGGGCGCTCGGCCGCGTTGTAGAACATGGAGCGCAGCTGCTCCTCGACGACCGGGGCCTTCTCCTCGATCACCAGCAGCTCGCGCAGGCCGCGCGCGAACTCGCGCATGCGCGTCGGCTCGATGGGATAGGTCAGGCCCAGCTTGTAGATGCGCACGCCGTGCAGCGCGAGCGTCTCGGGCGGGATGTCCAGGCGGCGCAGCACCTCCATGAAGTCGTAGTGCGCCTTGCCGGCGGTGACGATGCCGACGGTGGCGCGCTCGCTCTGCACCACCTGCCGGTCGATGCTGTTGATCCGCGCGAAGGCCCGCACCGCGTCCAGCTTGGCGTGCAGCCGCTGCTCGATCACCAGCGAGGGCAGGTCGGGCCAGCGGTAGTGCAGGCCGCCGGCGGGCGGCGTGTAGC
>JAEWBU010000049.1 GCA_023390985.1 Pseudomonadota bacterium | reverse complement strand
GCCTGCGAGCGGCCGATGCGCAGGCCCGTCAATCGCGCGGGCGCGCTCCAGCCGGAGCCGCTGGTGTAGCCGTCGCCCACGACCAGGCCGCTCAGCGGCCCCGGCGCCGGCAGCGACCAGCTGAGATCCATGCCGCTGGCGGGCTGCCCCTGCGCGTTCGGGTCCACGCGCACCTGGGCGCGCAGGCGCGTGCCGGCCGTCTCGACCTCGCCCTGCACCAGGGCGCGGCCCTGCTGGCCGTCCTGCGGCGGCTGCAGCTCGTAGCGCAGCTCCAGGTCGGGGCGCTGCCAGGTGACCGAATCGCGGATGGACACCGGCGGCGGGGCCGGCGGGGTCGCGACCGGCAGGCCCGGCGATTCCGCGTGCGCCCACCCCGCGGCGGCCGCGGCCACGAGGGCGCAGCACCAGCGTCGCGTCGGGAGAAAAACGGTCCTCTTCACCATGGCAGCTGGCTGCCATGCTAGAGCTCGATGCCGCGCGTGGCCATGCGTGACAAAACGTGGTGGATCACCGGCGGCGAGCGTGCAAATTCCGCACACCCGCGTGCGCCGCACGCGTTGCGTCAGGGCATCAGCGTCTTCGCCGAGCTGCGAGCGGAACCCTGGCCCACCCGTTCCTCCAGCAGGGCGATCAGCGCATCGGGCTCGACCGGCTTGGTGACGTGCGCATCGAAGCCCGCCTTGCGCGCCGAGTCGCGATCGCTCTCCTGACCCCAGCCGGTCACGGCCACCAGCACCGGCGGACGCTCGCCCGCCAGCGCGCGGATGCGGCGGCAGGCCTCGTAGCCGTCGATGTCGGGCAGGCCGATGTCCAGCAGCACCACGTCGGGCGCCTGCTCCAGCGCCGCGTGCACCGCCGATTCGCCGTCGTGCGCCATCGACACGCGGTAGCCGCTCATCGACAGCAGCTCGCCCAGCGTCTCCGCGGCATCGCGGTTGTCGTCCACCACCAGCACGCTTGCGCCGCGCTCGTGGCTGCGCTCGGGCTCGCGCACCGGCGCCTTGGGCGCGGGCGCCTCGATCGCCGGCAGCTCGATGCGGAAGCTGCTGCCCTGCCCCAGCCCGTGGCTGCTGGCGCGGATGCTGCCGCCGTGCAGTTCCACCAGGCGCTTGACCAGGGCCAGGCCGATGCCCAGGCCGGTGTTGCCGCCGTGGCCGCTGTGCCGCTCCTGCACGAACAGGTCGAAGATGCGCTCCAGGTTCTCCGGCGCGATGCCCACGCCGTTGTCGCGCACTTCCACGACGGCGCTGCCGCCCTGCCGGAACGCGCGCACCTTGAGATGGCCGCCGCCCGCGGTGAACTTGACGGCGTTGTTCAACAGGTTCACCACGCACTGCGTGAGGCGGGTGACGTCGCCGCGCACGTACGGCGGCGGTTCCTCGATCTCGCGCTCGGTGGTCAGGCCCGCCTTGGTGGCCGCGGGCAGGATCGAGTCCACGGCGGTCGCGGCCACCTCGCCCAGGTTGACCGGCTCCTGCCGCAGCTGGATGCGGCCCAGCGTGATGCGCGAGACGTCCAGCAGGTCGTCCACCAGGTGCGACAGGTGCAGCGTCTGGCGCTCGATGGCGGCGCGCGCGCGCTCGATCGCGGGATCGGAGGGCGAGCGCAGCCGGATCAGTTCGGCCGCGGTGCGGATCGGCGCGAGCGGGTTGCGCAGCTCGTGGGCCAGCGTGGCCAGGAATTCGTCCTTCTGGCGGTCGGCCTGGCGCAGCATGGACTCCTGGTGTTCGGCCACGCGCCGGCGCGTCTGTTCGTCGGCGCGCGAGTGTTCGGCCGCGACGCCGTCGCGCACCGCCTGCGCCAGCAGGTCGATCTCGGCGATGCCCGTGTCGCGCTCGACGGGCGGCGAGCGGCCGGCCAGCACGTCGTCGCCCAGCTCGCGCAGGGGGCGCGCCAGCCGCCGGCTGAGCACGCCGGCCAGCAGGATGCTGACCACGGTGGCCATCAGCAGCAGGACGACCAGCGCCAGCGAGGTCCAGCGCGTGGGGATCAGGTCGCTGCCGTGGACCTGGGCGACCCGCACGGTGAAGCCGATCGGCGAGACCGCGTACGCCCCCATCAGCTGCGAGCCGTCGCGCGAGTGGGTGCGATAGAAGCCGCTCTTCGAATCCGGCTTGGCGCTGATCGGGGTGGCCTGGTCGGCGATGCGCGCCACCGAGGCCTCGTTCGCCGCGACGACGACGCCGCGCCGGTCGACCAGCACGGCGCGGATGTCCGGCGCCCGCACGGCGGCCTCCAGCCGCTCCTGCAGCTCGTTGGGGGGAAACGAGTACAGCATCGCGTAGTGCGACACACCATTCCGCAGCACCGGGACGGCCACCGACAGCACCGGCCGCTGCAGCTGCGCGCCGTAGAACAGGTCGCTGAACACCGGCTGCCCCGACTCGAACGCGCGGCGCGACAGGTTGCCCGAGCTCAGGGGCAGCGTGCGGCCCTCCCACTGCACCTCGGCGGAGTCGGCCGCCTGCTCCCACAGGTTGGGCAGCGGCTCGCCGCGCTGGGCGGCGGTGTTGAACAGCACCTGGCCGCCCGCGGCGACCAGCACGATCAGGCTGCCGGGCCGCTTGCGCGTGACCTCGGTGGCGAATTCGCGCATGTGCGGCCAGTCGCCTTCATCCAGCAGGGGCGACGCGGCCAGCACTTCGAGCTGCGCGCGGGCGCGGTCGAACTCCGCATCGGTGGCCAGCGCCAGGGTCTGCGCCAGCGCCGCCAGGCGGGTGCGCGCGAGTCGGTTCTCCTGCACCGTCTGCAGCGCCAGCAGCAGCAAGGTGCCCAGGAGCAAGGGCGCGAGCACGGCCGCCAGCAGGCGCCACAGCACCTTGTTCAGGGTTTGGGGGCGATGCGACGGCATGGTCGGGCGCGGCGACACGTTCCCGCTCGCCGCTGACCCGCACCAATCTACCGAAGCGGCGAACCAACGTCGTAGGACGGCGCCGCCGCTCGCTCGACAGGAACCGGGCCGCTCAGCCCGGCTTCGCGCCGCCGCCCACCATCCATGGCGTGCCGAAGCGGTCGGTGAGCATGCCGAAGGCTTCGGTCCAGAACGTCCTGCCCATCGGCATCAGCACCGAGCCGCCGGCCGAGAGCGTGTCGAACACCTGGCGGGCTTCGTCCGCCGTCGGGTAGTTGAGCGCCAGCGCGAATCCGCCCATGGGCTTGTGCATGCCGCCGGGCGAATCCGACGCCATCAGCATGCGGCCGTCGGGCAGCACGATGCAGGCATGCATCACGCGGTCCTTGTCGCCGGGCGCGCAGGTCGACGGGTCGGGCGACTGCGCATAGGTCATCAGCGCTTCCATCCGGCCGCCGAGGGTGCGCTCGTAGAAGCGCATGGCCTCGGTGCACTGGCCGTCGAAGAAGAGGTAGCTGTCGAGGGTGGGCATGGGGTCTCCTGAGGTGCCAAGGACGAGCAGGTTCTCCGCCCGTCCATGCCCACGACGAACGGGGACGGCCCGGATCGACAGGCCCGGCCTACGACTTGCTCTTGCGCGAGCGCGACGGCTTCGCCGCCTTCGTGGACTTGGCCGCCTGCTCGAAGGCCTTGGCCGTGGGCGCACCGTCGTCGCCCGGCTTGCGCATCTTCTCGCCGCTGCCATGGCGGATGCGCTCCTGCTTGGCGTGGATGTTGGCGTAGAGGCCCTGCTTCTTCTTGCTGCCCGGCATCGCGTTGGCTCCCGTCAGAGATCGGAAAACCGGCAGGCTAGGCGCCGAGCGGCGGGGCGGCGGTAGGACGATCGCGCGCGCTGGCGGCGGGCGCGACGGGCGGGCCATTCCCCCGCCCCTGGCTGGCGCCACCTTGCGGCCGTGCCTGCGGCCGCCGGCGGCGCCAGCCTCAGCAGCGCATCTCGCGGTAGTTCACGCGCCGGATCGACAGGTTGCCCAGCTCCTCCTCCGTCGGGGCCGGCTTCGCGCGCAACCGCGCTTCTTCGCTGCGGATCGATTGCTCCAGGTCCGCGCACTGCTTCTGCGTTTCGGGCGGCAGCTGCGCGCGCTGCATCCGCCGGGCGCGGTCCTGGGACGGCGCCTCGTAGGTGCGCGACACGCGCTTGTCACCCAGCAGCTGGCCGCAGGGCGCCTGGCTGTACGTGTGGTTGCCGCACTTGTAGACCGGGGCCTGCCAGTCCTGGGCGGCCAGCGGCAGGGCCGCCAGGGCGAGCGAGGCGGCGAGGAAGGAAGCGCGGGCTTGAAACATCGTGAACTCGCGTAACAGACAGCTGAGCCTGATCCTGCCAACTGTGGCCGGACAGACAGACGCTGAAGTGCAACGGAAGGTGCATCACCTCGACAAGCCGTGAGCCGTGTAACCAGGCTCGGCAGTTTCGTCGCGGCGCGGCAACGGCGTCTTTCGCAAAACGTGAGGCATTACGCAAAAGCCTTCAAGCCCTTCTTCTTACAGGTTTACGCGCATCAGGGCTTACCCGCAGGACCTGCACTTTGCTGCGTCAGTGCATTCCTCCATCCGCCCACTGTTGCCTTCGTTCTTGCGGTGCGCCAGACTGTGCCGCATGGGACTCGAGGACACCTTGCTGGTGGCGGACAGCCACCCGGACTGCCGTGAAACGCTGGCCATGGCGCTGGAGTTCAGCGGCTACTCCGTCCGCACCGCCGGCAGCCATCACGCGGCGCTGACCTGGCTGCGCCATCGCACGCCGCGCGCCGTGCTGCTCGACATGCACCTGCTGGGCGGCAGCGGCCTGGACCTGGCGCGCGTGCTGCGCGCCAATCCGCGCTTCGACCACACCCGCATCCTGCTCACCCGCACCTGGTTCACCCCGCGCGACCGCGCCATCGCGGCCACCATCCCGCTGGACGGGCTGTGGATGAAGCCGCTCGAGCTGGGCGAGCTGGTGCGGCAGCTGTCGCTGTCGCTGGTGACCGCGCCGGGCGCGGACGCGGACGCCTGAGGGCATGGCCGAGATCCTGGAAATCTCCTGGGCGACGGTCGCTTCGCTGGCGCTGCTGGCCGGCCTGGTGGTGGGCGTGATCGCCTACGCGCGCAAGCCCACGCCGGTCCCGCCGCGCCGCGACACGGCGCCCACGCTGATCCCGGCCGACTCCACCGATTTCGCGCCGAGCACGATCGCCGCCCCGGTCGCCCAGCCACGCCGCGACCCGCGCAGGTTCGACGACAGCGAATAGCGCCCGCGGTCAGCGCAGCGTCGGCTTGCGCGCGACGTAGTGGAACCACCAGGCCGAGCGGGTGTCGTCGCCCTCTTCCATCGCGCGGCCGCGCTTGTCGTCGAACACCGCCTCGACATCGAAGCCGGCCTCGTTCAGCTGCCGCAGCTGCTCCTGCAGGCTGGTGTAGACCACCACCAGGCCGAAGCCGTGGGCGCCGCAGTTCATCACCGCCCAGTCCTCGTGCACCTCGTTGGCCTCGCGCAGGCGCAGGTGGTTGTGCACCGCGCGCGGCAGCGCCGCCACGGCACGCGCGAGGCGCCAGCCGAACCGCAGCGGATTGGACGACCAGGGCACGTCCAGCCGCGGCTTCTCGCCCGGACCGGGCCCGTGGCGGTTGTGCGCCGACACCACGAACAGGCCGCCCGGCCGCAGCACGCGGAACACCTCGGCGAGCACCAGCCGCCGGTCCTGCGGCGCGACCGAGTCGATGCCGTTGAACGAGAACACCACCAGGCCGAAGTGCCCGGCCGGCAGCGACGTGAGGTTGCGCGCGTCCAGGTGCTCGAAGCGCGCGTTGGGATAGGTGCGGCGGCAGGCCTCCACCATCTCGGCCGTGTAGTCCACGCCCAGGTAGTCGGTGCTCAGCGGCAGCAGCAGCGCGGTGGTGCGGCCGGCGCCGACGCCGATGTCCAGCACCGGGGCCGCCCGGGCGCGGTCGGCCACCCATTCGAGGGCGGCCTGTTCGCCGGGATCGGTCCAGCCTCGCATGCGCCGGTAGACCGCCACGGTGTCGGGCCGCTGCCAGGTGGCGCGGTTGATCAGGTCCAGGTCCAGCGGCGCGCCCACGGCCGCTGAAGGAAACGCAATGCTCATGGCCACCCTCCCAGTACAGCTTGCCCATTCAACAGGAGCCGCGCGGTCAGCAGTTCCCGATGAGTGCTAAAGCTGTGACAGGGCGTGCCGGCAGAGTTGCCGTCAGGCCTTGGCGGTGGCGGCCGCGGGCACCGGCATGGTGAAGCGGAAGGTGGCGCCGCGGCCCGGCTGGCTCTCCCCGTGCACCGCCCCGCCCTGGCGCTGGATGGCGCGCGCCACCGTCGCGAGGCCGATGCCGGTGCCCGGGAACTCGTCCTGCCGGTGCAGCCGCTGGAAGGTGCCGAACAGCTTGTCGGCATGCGCCATGTCGAAGCCGGCGCCGTTGTCGCGCACGAAGAACTCGCCGCGCGCCACCGAACCGCCCACGACGATCTCGGCCTCGTCGCGCTGGGCGCTGAACTTCCAGGCGTTGCCCAGCAGGTTCTCCATCACCGACCGCATCAGGCGCACGTCGCCCATCACCACCAGGCCCGGCTCGACCTGGCAGCGCACCGGGCGCTCGGGCGACTCGGCCTGCAGCCGGTCGAGGATCTCGGTGGCCATGCTGGTCAGGTCGACCCGGCCGCGCACCATGTCGGACTGCGACACCTCGGCCAGCGAGAGCATGCCCTGCACCAGCTGCACCATCTCCTCGGCGTTGGCCTGGATGCGGTTGAGGTAGTGCTCGGTGCGCGAGCCGGCCGGCTGCGGACCGATCTCGCGGGCGAGCAGCTGCGTGAACGAGCCGATGCGCTGCAGCGGCGACTGCAGGTCGTGCGAGACCGAATAGGAGAAAGCGCGCAGTTGCTCGTTGGCCAGCCGCAGCGCCGCCTCGTTGGCCATGATGTCCGTGATGTCGGCGTCGATGCCGACCCAGAACACGATCTGGCCGTCCTCGCCGCGCACCGGGGTCGCGCGGTAGGTGGTGGTGTGGAAGGTGCCGTCGCGCGCGCGGATGCGGCGCGTGCCCTGGAACACGGTGCCGCGCTCGCGGCAGCGCCGCCAGTTGGCGCGTACCGCCGGCAGGTCGTCGGGATGGATCGCCTCCAGCCATTCCATGCCGCTCCAGCGGGGCGGCTCGCCGCCCACCAGGTCGAACCAGGCGGGGCTGAGGAAGGTGGCGCGGCCGCGCGGGTCGATGGTCCAGATCGGCAGCGGCGCCTGCTCGGCCAGCGTGCGGAACAGCGCCTGCTGCCGCTCCAGCTCGCGCGTGCGCTGGGTGATGCGCTCCTCCAGCGTGGCATTGAGCTCGCGGATCTCGGCCAGCATGCGCACGCGCTGCGTGACGTCCTGCTGCGCGCCCTGCAGGCGCACCACCTTGCCGGTGTCGTCGCGCACGGGCTGGCCCATGGCGCGGATCCAGACCTCGCGGCCGGCCGGCGTATTGACCCGCCCTTCCATGTCGAACGGCTCGCCGTTCTGCACGCAGCGCTGCAGGCCGGCCTCGGCGCCGGCGCGGGCGCGCGGGCCGAGCAGCCCGAACACGTCGGCCAGCGTGGTGGTGGCGCCGGGCTCCAGGTCCATCATCGCGGCCGCCACGTCCGACAGGTAGATCTGCCCGGTGGCCAGGTCCAGCTCCCAGCCGCCCAGGCGGGCCAGCTGGCCGGCCATCTGCAGCATGTCGGCCTGGTCCTGCAGGAGGTCCTGGGCCAGCTTCATCTCGTGGATGTCGGTGGAGGTGCCGTACCAGGACACGACCTGTCCCGCCGCATTCAGGTTGGGGCGCGCCCGCACCAGCTGCCAGTGGTCCAGGCCGTCGGCGTAGCGCAGGCGCAGTTCGGCTTCCAGGGGCTGGCCGGTGGCCAGCGAGTACATCATCCGTTCCTCGGCCCAGGCGGCGTCGTCGGGGTGCACCAGCTGGTGCCAGCGCGAGCCCTGCGCGGCCTCCGGCGGCCGGCCGGTGACGTCGGACCAGCTCTGGTTGACGAACTCCACCACCCCGTCGGGGTTGGCGATGAACACGATCTGCGGCATGGCCTTGGCCAGATCGCCGAAGCGGCGCTCCAGGTGCTGCCGCCGCGCCGACTGGCGGTGCAGCTGCGTCGCCAGCGCGCCGGCGCCCAGCACCGCCAGCAGCCAGCCGCCGACGGTGAGCGCGGCGAACCGGCGCCAGGGCGCGAGCAGTTCGCCGTACGAGGAGCCCACCATCACCACCAGCTGCGGATACGCGTCGAGGGTGCGGTAGGCCAGGATGCGCTGCACCTTGTCGATCACGCTTTCGCGGTGGTGCAGGCCCTCGGGCGACCGGGCCAGCCAGGAGGTGAAGAGGTCCGTCTTCGACATGTCGCGGCCGATGGCGTCCTCCTCGGACGGGCTGCGCATCAGCAGCTGCCCGTCCCGGTGCAGCAGGCTGATGATGCCGCCGGTGCGCGTGTCCAGGCCGTCCCAGACCGACTGGAAGTAGTGCGGCTCGATCGCCGCGGCGATCACACCCCGGAAGCGGCCGTCGTCGTCGCGGATCGCCCGCGAGACCACCATCTGCAGCCGGCCCGTGGTGCGGCTGCGCAGCATGGGGCTGATGAAGATCGGCGTGGGCGCGCCGGCGTCGGCGTGGAACCGGAAGTACTCGCGGTCGGCGGAGCTGACGCGCGGCAGGCCTTCCTGGGAGTGATGGATCTGCTGGCCTTCCACGTCCATCACCCACAAGGCGCGGACGTAGGGCAGGTCGGCCCGTTCGCCGCGCAGCAGTTCGCGGGCGGCCTGGGGTTCCAGCGGGCCGTCCGCCTCGGCCTCGCGCAGCCGGTAGCCCGCGAACTGCAGCCGCTGGTCGACGGTCTGGATGCTGCGGGTGGTCTGCTCCGAGATCACCCGCGACAGGGCCCGGGTGAGCTGCTCGCCGCCGCGCACGGCCTCGCCGTACAGCACCCACAGCGCGGTGGCGAGCAAGGCGCCGGACAGAACGGCGAAGGCCGCCACCCATCCGAACACCCGGCGCCGGCGCGGCGCGGCCGCGGGGACGGAGATCGACAGCGCGGTCGGCCCGAAATCCGTGTTCCCGGACGCCGCCGGCCTCCTCGTCCCCTGTTTCGTCATCAAGGGCGAGATCATGCGTCATCTGCGCAAGCCCCCGCAATCGAAGGGCCGCGCCGGAGCGGAACGGGACCGCCTTCGACGTGCGCCAAAACGACATCGCTTTGCCGGAATCCCGGCCAGCGCGCATACTCGCGGACCATAACAAGATGGCGTCGTCAAGGACGTCTTTCCCCCTTTCCCCCCGGAGGGTTCGCATGGGTTTCATGGATCGCCTGCTCGGTAAAACGGCCAAGCCGGCTACGTCGCGGCCCGGCCCGGCCGCCGCCCAGGCCGGCGGGCCGTCCACCCGCGGGCCTTCGTCGCCGCAGGCGATCCGCAAGGAGCTGGTGCGCGTCTCGGTGCGCGACACCCTGCTGCACAACGGCATCCCCGCCGCCTGGGTGCGGGCCGACCCCCTCACCACCTCCGCCCCCGGCCGCGAAACCGGCGTGCACGTGCGCCTGGTGGTGCAGCACTGGGACGCCCGCCTGATGCAGTGCACCGTCGCCCTGCAGGAGCACGTGGAAAAACGCATCCTCGCGCTCGACCCGGCGGCCGAGAACTGGTTGATGGGCCTGTCCTGGCAGTTCGATCTGGAGGACGTCTCGCTCTGCCCGCCCCTGCCGCATCCGGGCAGCTGGACCGCTCCCGCCGAAGCGCCCGGGTCCGGTCCGCGCTTCGCCCCGCAGCCGCAGCCCCAGCCGCAGCCCGCCGAGGCCGGCGCCGACGTGATCAGCGGCCCCACCCGCATCGGCCAGGCGTCCGCTCCAGCCGGCGAGGACCGCCGCAAGGCGCTCGAGCGCATGATGAGCGAGCGCGACGCCGACTTCGGGCGCGACGAGGCGGGCGGCTTCAGCAAGACCCAGCCCATGGGCTTCGAGAAGACGCGGCCGATGTCCGGCTTCGACAAGCTGGCGCCCGGTGTCCCGGAGCCGGCGCCAGCGAACCGCCGCCCGCCTTCGGTGGGCTGACGCCGCGGCGCCGCGGCAGCCGGTCCGGGCGCGGGTCCGAGTCAGTACGACAGCTTCGGGTACCAGCCGGTCCCGCGTCCCTGCGGCGTGAGATCCAGCACCGACCAGAGCGATGCGATGTCCGGCGCGTCGCGCGGGTCCTGGCCGGGGTCGGCCATTTCGGCCGTCATCTCGCTGGCCCAGAACAGGCGCACCTCCTCGCCTTCGCGCGTGAAGACGACCAGCGCCGGGTACTCGCTGCCGTCGTCCATCAGCACGCCGAGGTCCTTCGCGTAGTCGTCGCCCACGGTCTGGGCGAAGTTCAGGTCGCGCCAGCCGCGTTCCTGGGCGAAGGCCCGTTGCCGCTCGACGCTGGAGCGCCCCAGGATGCGCAGCGCCACGCGCTGCTTGATGTCCGCGGCGTTGCCGTTCACCGCGCCCAGCCAGTTGGTGCACATGGGACAAGGCCGCTCGCGCTGCGGGCCGTACATCCAGAAGTAGGTGACCAGCGTGTCCTTGTCGCCGAACAGGTCCGGCAGCCGGACCTCGGCGCCCTCCTCGTCGCGGAAGCGATAGGTTTTGGTGATGACGGGCCCGGGCGGCAAGGCGCGGCGCTGCTCCACCAGCCGCGTCATGTGGCGGCGGAACTCGATCTCCTCGGCCAGCAGCGCGGCACGCGCCGCCTCGTACTCGGCCGACGCGCCCGGGAACGGCGTCCTGGCCCTGGCGGCGAGTTCGGCCGCCGGCTTCAATTCGTTCTTCTTCATGCGTGCTCCTGGCGCGCCACTTCCTCCAGCGTCAGCGGATCGGGCTGGCCGTCGTAGTACTTGCCCAGGCCCTCGCGGAACACAGCTTCATCCGGACTCGCCAGCATGAACAGCGTGAGGCAGGAGCGCAGCTTCATCGCGTCGATGCCGCCGAAGATGTCGAGGGCCGTGGGACCTTGCAGCTGCAGCAGCATGCCGCAGCACTCGCGCAGCCGCGCACCCAGCACGGGATGCACGAGATAGGCCCGGGCCTCGTCGAGGCCCGAGAGCCCGTAGTGCCGGGCCATGGCGCTGCGCCCGAGCACCGCGAGCTGCGGGAACACGAACCACATCCAGTGGCTGGTCTTGCGGCCCGCCTGCAGTTCCGCGCGCACCGCCGGCCACACCGGCGCCTGCGCGGACACGAAGCGCTCGAGGTCGAACCCGGGCACTACAGGCCGTGGTGGCAGCTGCCGTCGCCGGCCTTCGCGACGTCGCTCGTGGGCACGCCGTCGTCCGGCGAGAGGGCGCTGCGTTCGGCGACCGGCGCGGTCGGCACGTTGCTCGCGACGACGGGCTGCGGTCCTGCCGACGCCTGGTCGGCCGAGGCCGGCTGCTGCACGGCCGGCGTCAGGAACGC
>JAEWBU010000031.1 GCA_023390985.1 Pseudomonadota bacterium | reverse complement strand
GCGCGGGCCCGGCGGCGGGCGCTTCCACGGGCTCCAGCTCGACCACCCAGCCGTCGACCGGCACGATGGGCGCCTCCGGCTCGAGCACCCCGAGCAGCTCTTCCTCCAGCAGCACGCCGAGCAGCTCGTCCAGCAGCAGCCCGAGCGCCAGCAGCGGCTCGAGCGACTCCTCCAGCTCGTCGGCCAGCACGCCGAGCAGCAGCGGCACCTCCATGGGCGCCAGCGGCTCCTCGAGCTCCACCCCGTCGTCGTCGTCCTCGAGCTCGCCCTCGACGGCCGGCTCGTCGGGTTCGTCCAGCACCCCGTCCTCGAGCTCCAGCTCGTCCAGCTCGCCCAGCAGCAGCAGCGGCACGATGGGCGCCAGCCCCTCGACCTCGGGCAGCAGCAGCTCCAGCTCGTCGAGCTCGCCGAGCAGCAGCACCATGGGTTCGGGCAGCTCCAGCGACACGAGCGGCAGCCGCGCGGCTCGCGCCGACCGCAACTGAGGCGGAACGCCCGCCACAAGCAAGGGCGGGCCTGCGGGCCCGCCCTTTTTCGTTCCTTCGCCTCGACGCACGAAACCATGCCCATCCCGCCGACCTCCGATCCGCATCCCGCGCGGCCCGCGCGCAAACGGCGCGAGGCCCTGCGAGCGGCAGTGGTCGCCGCGATCCTGGGGGCGTCGGCCGCCGCAGGCTGGTGGCTCGGACAGCCGCAGGGCCCGATGCAGGCACCGGGCACGAGGGCCGGAACGCAGGCCCCGAAGCCGGCCCCGCACCAACCGAAATTCGCCTCCTTCGGCGCGGAACATCCGAGCGACGACGTCCGCCACGTGGCCGACTGGTCGATCGATTCCGGCGACGCGGGCGGCCGCTCGATCGTGATCGTCGACAAGCATGAAGCGCGGGTCTGGCTGTTCGACCCGCAGGGCACGCTCGTGGCCCAGACGCCCGCCCTGCTTGGCGCGGCGCACGGCGACGACCCGGTGCCCGGCATCGGCGAGAAGCCGCTGTCGGAGATCCTGCCCGAGGAGAAGACCACGCCGGCCGGCCGCTTCATCGCCGAGCACGGCGTCAACAGCCACGGGGAAGACATCGTGTGGGTCTCGTACGACCTGGCGGTGTCGATGCACCGCGTGCGTCCCACCGTGAAGTCCGAGCGCCGCCTGGAGCGCCTGGCGTCCCCCACGTCGGAGGACAACCGCATCTCCTTCGGCTGCATCAACCTGCCGGTGGCGTTCTACGAGGAATCGCTGCTGCCGGCCGTGCGCGGCACCGGGGCGACGATCTACGTGCTGCCCGAAACCCGCTCAGCTCAGCAGCAGTTCGGCTCGTACGACGTGTCCGCACGGTGGCGCGGCACACGCACCGCGCCGGCGTGAAATCGCGCACGGCATCCCGCTTCAACCCATCCGTAGCCCCGCCTGACGGGACCTTCGTCCTGACCCAGCGCTAGCATTCCCCGCAGCTGAGCCGCATTCCTCGCGGCTCGACCACAAGGATCCCGCCCGCAGGCGGGAGCGGGGACTCGGATGCAATGGAAGAGCAAGGCGGCGGCGCTCTGCGTCGCCTGGGCGGTCGCGTTCGCGGCGTCGGCTGCCGAACCGGATCAGGATTTCGAACGGCAGCGCCCCTCGGCCGACGCGCGCGAAGTGGCGGCCTGGGTGCAGGCCAGCGACGACGCCGGCGGCAAGCCCTACCTCATCGTCGACAAGAAGGCGGCCCGGCTGTTCGTGTTCGAAGCCGACGGGCGCCTGCTGGCCGCCACGCCGGTGATCCTGGGCGCGGCGCTGGGCGACAGCAGCACGCCGGGGGTGGGCGAGCGCGCCCAGAACGGCACGCTGACGCCCGAGGACAAGACCACGCCGGCCGGCCGCTACGTCACCCAGCCCGGCCGCAACATCGACGGCGAGCACGTGGTCTGGCTGGACTACGGCGAGGCGCTCGCGCTGCACCGCCTGCGCCCGGGCCGTTCGTACAAGACCCGCGCCGCGCGCCTGGCCTCTTCGCAGCCGCAGGAACGCCGGCTGTCGCTGGGCTGCGTGGTGGTGCCGGTGGACTTCTACCTGGACGTGGTGCAGCCGCTGCTCGGCTCGCGCAGCGGCGTGGTGTACGTGTTGCCGGAAACGCAGAGCGCGCGCGAGCTGTTCGTCCAGCTCTGATCCGAGGGAGCGCTCAGATCGACTGCCAGTGGTTCTCCGCGACCACGCAGCCGCTGATGCGCCAGGTGGTGTCGGGCTGCCGCTCCAGCGCGAACAGCGCCAGCCAGGATTTGTCGTTGCCGTCCTTGATCTCGACCAGCTGCAGCACGCTGCCGTCTTCCTCTTCGGGCTTGTGGAAGCTCACCGAGGCCGGGCGATAGACCATCGGATAGGCGCCGCGCACCATCGCGAGGAACCGGTTGGAACTGCCGATGGCCGCGCGCACTTCGGGCGTGGCGGTCTCGAACGCCTTGTCGGCATCGTCGAGCGCCAGCGCCGACAGCTGGGCGACGATCACCTCCCGAACCCGGTCCACCTCGTCGTCCGCCAGCGGTCCGGCTGCGACGGCGCGCACATGGACACTGAGGGCCGCCAGCGCCATGGCGATCAGGGCGAGGAATCGAGCGGGATGCCGGTTCATGGGAACTCCCGGGACGGGGTGGGTGGATGACGCCAGAGTAGGCAGCGCGCCCCGCGCCGCCTGTAGGCGGAACGCGCTGCGGGCGGTCCGCAAAGGCGTCAGCGCGCGTGGGCGCAGCGCGCGCACGCATCCGGTGCGAGTGCAAGGCGATGGGGAGTTCGTGCGCGGGGTCGCAATGGTCGGTGCGCTGAAAGGCAATGGCCCACCGTGGCCGCTGGACAATGTTCGTTCGTTTCGCACTGGTGGCGGAAGACCGATACCTGTCTCGTCGCGCGGCACCCCGGCGGGCACGCTTGCAGTGTGGCAGCGCGCCGCGCCGGCGCCGCAGGCAGGGGACCCGAAGGACTGTAGGCCTGAACCCGGACGAAGCGTCCGTCGGCGTGCTTACCGTGCCGTCCCGCCGCCGCGCTTGATGCGCTCGACGATGGACTCGCGCGTGCTCCGGATCTCGGAAGCGAAGGGGTTGGATGGATCGGACGCGGCCTGCTCGATGAGCGCGAGCGCCTCGCGCTGCTGGCCCTGGTCGGACAGCACCTGGGCCAGGTTGTTGGCGACGATGGCCGAGCCGGGATGGCGCCGCCGCGCCTCGCGCAGCACCTCGGTCGCGCGCGCGAGCGAACCGCGCGCGTGCAGCTGGTTGGCCAGGCCGACGGCCGCGGCCAGGTTCTCGGGCCAGCGCTCCAGCGCGGTGGCGAACGCGGTGGTCACCTGCTCCGGCGTGCCCACGCGCGTGAAGGCCAGCACGGCGTTGACCCATGCGTGCTCGGTGGCCGTGGCGGGGATGCGGTCGGGCGGCGTTACCACCATGGCCCAGTAGCCGCTCTTCATCCAGCTGCGCTCGAAGGCGGTGAAGGGCATCTCCAGCTTCGCCACGGTGCCCGAGCGCAGGTACACGGTGCCGCTCGGGTAGTCGAAGCCGTTGACCACCGCGTAGTGCCACTGCTGCGCGATCGCTCCCACGTCCTGCAGCACCAGCACCGGATTGCCCGCCGCGACCTCGCGCAGCAGGTCGCCGTAGCGCGGCGCGAGCACGTAAGACACGCGGCCCTGCCGGCGCGCGGCGGCCAGCATCTCCAGCTGCAGGCTGCCGCGCCGTGCGGGCACGTACACCTGCGACACCAGCGCCTCGGGCGTGACCGGCACGCCGGTGAAGGCCAGCACGGTGGCGAGCGCGGCCGGGCCGCACTGGTACTCGTCCTGGGGAAAGAAGGGAACGCCCTCGACCAGCTGCGTCTGCGGCACGCCATGCGGCCAGCCGGTGCGCAGCGCCATGGTCTGCGGGACCATCTGCGCACAGCCGCTCGCCACCAGCACGACGGCGGCGGCGAAGAGCAAACGACAAGCCCGCGCGAGGCGGGCTTCGAAGCGGGACCGCGGGCCGGTCATCCGGCGGCGTGCATCAACGACGGAACGCGAAGTACCAGATCGCGGCCGCGATCACCAGCACGGCCAGCACGGTGCCGCCGTCGGCGCCCGCGGGAGCCTGGCGGATGTCGCCGGCCAGTTGGGTGACTTCCTGGTCGCTCATCGCGGCCACGCGGTCGCGGGCCTGCCGCGGGTCCACGCCCAGGGCTTCGAGCTGCGAGCTGGTGTCGGCGCGTGCCAGCGTTTCCAGCACCATGGCGCGGTCGGTCTGCGCCGTGCCCGGCGCGGCCTGCTCGGCACCGATCATCCCGGCCCCCGCCGTCTGGAACGACAGCGCGAGCATCGACACCACAAGACCACGGCATGTCACTTTCTTCAGGTTCATCTTCGGGCTCCTTGTAAGGTTGTGGAACGAAACGGCGCCGGCTTGCGTTCCGGCGCCGGACCAATATACGCGTGTGGCGCGACATTGTGGGGAGCGAGGGTCACGGATGAGCAGCGCGGACCACGTGCGGCAACGCCCTGTTCCTACGTCGCTTCCGAGGACCCGCGGCTAGCCTGGAAACCCATGCGAAAGATCGTCCTCGCCCTCGCCGCCGCCGCCTTGCTGTCGGCATGCGCCGCCGACAGGCGCTCCGCCCGCGCGCCCGACCAGGGCGGGCATGCGACCCAGGACGGCGCCGCCTTCATGGGTTATCACGGCCCGGCCTGGCGCGCGAACTCGCCGGCCGACTGATCGCCGGCCGGCGGGAGAACTGGAACCGGGACGGGAGGGCCCGCGGGCTACTCGACGGAAGAGGTCGTGTCGCCGACCGCAGCGGTGTCGCGGCGGATGGTGTCGCGGTCGCGGTGCTGGTGGCGGTCGAGCTTGCCCAGGGTGTGCTCCAGCACGTGGATCAGTCGCTGCGTGGCGCCGCGGAAGGCTTCGTCCTGCGAGGCCGCGTGGTGCGTCGCAGCCACCGGCTCGCGGCCCGCGATGCGCGCCTCGAGCGTGCAGCGGATGTCATCGCCGCTCTTCTTGCCGCTGCTGGTGTCGCGCAGCTGGACCTCCACGCGGGTGATGTCCTGTGAGAAGCGATCCAGGGCGTCGTTGAGGTAGTCGCTTGCCCAGCGCTCCAGCGTGTCCTTGTTTTCGATGCCATTGCTGGTGTTCACCTGAACCTGCAT
>JAEWBU010000023.1 GCA_023390985.1 Pseudomonadota bacterium | reverse complement strand
GGCCAGGACTGGGCGCCGATCGGCCATGCCTGGCGCGCGGCACGGTCGCGCCATGCGGGTGGCGTCGCGGTGGCGACGCGGATCGAAACCGAGCCGCAGCCCATCCAGGACGCCACGCGGCGCGCTTCGCTCGCCGTCATGCCCTTCGCCGACCGCACGCCCGGCGTGGCACTGCGCGGCGGCCTGGGCGACGGCATGGCGCACGACGTCATCACGCGGCTGGCGAAGCTGCGCAGCATGTTCGTGATCGCCGAGGGCACGATGTTCGCGCTGTCCGAGCGGCGGGTGGATCCGCAGGACGCCGGCCGGCGGCTGGACGTGGACTACGTCGCGGGCGGTTCGCTGCGCCGCGGTCCGGGCCAGCGCCTGCTCGTGAGCGTCCAGCTGACCGAGACGCGCAGCGCGCAGGTGGTCTGGGCCGAGGAGTTCTCCGGGCGCCTGGACGACACCTTCGGCGTGCTGGACGAGATCGGCAACCGCATCGTCACCTCCATCGCCAACCAGATCGAGAGCGCCGAGCGCAACCGCGCCATCCTGCGCAATCCGCATTCGCTCAACGCCTGGGAAGCCCACCACCGCGGGCTGTGGCACATGGTCCGGTTCAACCGCGAGGACAACGAGCAGGCGCGGCACTTCTTCCAGGCCGCCGTGCGGCTGGACCCCACGTTCGCGCGGCCGCTGGCCGGGCTGTCGTTCACGCACTTCCAGGACGCCTTCCTCGGCTGGGGCGATCGCGGCACGGCCATCGAGCGCGCCTACGCGGCGGCGGCGCAGGGCGTGATGGCCGACGAGCGCGATCCCGCCGCGCACTGGGCGCTGGGCCGCGCGATGTGGCTGCAGGACCGCCAGGACGACGCGCTGGGCGAGCTGCGCTCGGCCATCGACCTCAGCCCCAACTTCGCGCTGGGCCACTACACGCTGGCGTTCGTGCACGCGCAGTCGGGCGATCCGCAGGTGGCCGTCGCCGAGGCGGACCATGCGCGCGCGCTCAGCCCGCTCGATCCTCTGCTGTTCGGCATGCTGGCCTCGCGCGCCATCGCCCTGATGCGCCAGGGCCGCCACGAGGAAGCGGCCGACTGGGCCGTGCGGTCCGCGGCGCGGCCGAACGCCCACGTGCACATCCGCGCGGTCGCGATGTTCTGCCTGGCGCTGGCGGGCCGCACGCGCGAAGCGCAGGACTGCGCCGCCGCCATCCACCGCAGCCATGGCGCGTACGGCGTGGACGACTTCACCCAGGCGTTCAAGCTGGATCGCGAAGCGGATGCGCTGGTGCGCAGGGCGGCGCGCCTGCTTTCCGCGTGAGATCACGGCGCCTCACGCGGCCGTGAGCACGCCCGCGCCGCCCGCGAGCACCAGGCTGCCCGCCCACACCAGGTCCAGGTTGATCCAGGCTCGCCGCAGGAAAGCGAGGCCGAGCCAGCGGTACACGGCCCAGGCGATCGCGAGGCCCGACAGCAGCATGGCCAGCGAGTGCACGGCGGCGACCCACAGCGCGGTGGCGACGTTGGAGGCCCCGAGGAGGCGATCGACATCGGCATGGGCCGCGCAGAGCCCGAGCGTGAGCGGCACCAGCATCAGGCCCGCGCCGTGCGAGGTCGCCATCAGGAACGACCACCACGCCAGCTGCGTCGGCCGCACGCGCGCGAGAGCTCGCGGATGCCGTCGCTGCAGGAGCCGGTAGACACCGAACAGCAGCACGGTCGTGCCCGCCGCGACCTGGATGGCGCGGCTCCACGACACGTAGCCCGCCAGCCAGGCGAACGGCACCAGCGCCACCGACATCGCGGCCAGGTGGCCCGCGCCCAGCGGCAGCAGGGTCGAGAACACGGCGCGGCCCGCGCGGGCCGACAACCCGTTCGCCACGGCCAGCGGCCAGCCCATCGCCGGGTTCAGGCCGTGGTAGACGCCGAACGCGACGACGGTGAGCCAGAGCGCCGCGGTGCTGCTCAAGCCGAGGGATAGCAGAAGGAGTCGGTGGAGCAGTCGCCGCCCTGCAGTCGCACCTGGTGCGCGCCGTAGCCGTCGCCGAACTCGACGCAGAACCGCTCGTCGAGCTCGATGCCGCCGTGCGCCCCCACCCGGCACATCGCCTGCGCGCCCGGGATGCCCTCGGGATAGAACTGCGTGTCCCAGCTGCTGTACAGCGAGTTGGTGAAGAACACCCGGCGGCCGTCGCGGCTGATCTCCGTCATCTGCGGTCCGCCGCCGAACGGCCGTCCGCTCGGATGCGGCGCATGCGCCGCGATGCCGCCGACGCGCACGCTGCCCGCCAACCTGGGCTCGAACGGATCGCTCACGTCGTACTGCCGCAGCTCGCCCGTGCCCCAGCACGCCACGTACAGGAACTGGTCGTCCATCGACAGGTCGATGTCGCTGATCAGCGGCGGCACCGCGCCGAAACCCTTGAGCAGATCGGGCAACCTGGCCTTGTCGGCCGGCTCGGGCGGCACCACGGCGGTCTTGCGGGCGTGGAAGGTGCCGTTCTCGCGCCACCAGGTCCAGATCGACGCCTCCAGGTTGGTGGTGTCCACCACCACGCCGACGAAGCCGTAGTCCTTGCTCGGGTCGTGCGCGGGCCGCCCCTC
This sequence comes from Pseudomonadota bacterium, assembly GCA_023390985.1. GTDB lineage: Bacteria > Pseudomonadota > Gammaproteobacteria > Burkholderiales > Burkholderiaceae_C > Ramlibacter. The sequence continues at coordinate 217 of JAEWBU010000023.1, read as the reverse complement.
CAGCGCCATCTGGTGGTTGGCGCCCAGGTCGATGGTCTGCACGTTCCGGCGGCCGCGCAGGTCCCAGAAATGCAGCCGGTGGCCGTACTTGTTGGCCAGCAGGTCCTCGGCGACGATGCCGTTCTCGAACTGCGGCGGCAGCGCCCATTCGCTGGACACCATGTAGTCCTGCGGCAGGTTCCACCAGAAGTCGTAGTGCAGCTCCTGCGGCCCGCGG
>JAEWBU010000336.1 GCA_023390985.1 Pseudomonadota bacterium | reverse complement strand
CGCTCGCGCTCGCCGAAATCGGGGTCGGCCAGCACGTCGGCGACGACGGTGGTCTCGCCGCGCTGCTGGCGCGAGAGCTCGCGCTCGCCGAAGGCGCGGTAGGAAAAGCGCGGCGGGAACGGCTCGCCGCGCCGCACGTACTGGCCGCGCACGGTGCCGATCTCGGCACCGGCCGCGCCCTCGACGTCGGCGTACATCGCCCGGTCGGCCTGCAGGTGTTCGCAGAGCAGGCGCGAGGCCGTCGCCTGGATGGCGGACGGGTCCACCAGCGGCCGCAGCGCATCGTTCAGCCGCACCAGGAAGGCCTGCTGCGCCTCGCGCACCTGCAGCGCGCCCTGCGCGCGGCGGCTTTCGGTGATGTCCTCGTACAGCACGGCGAAGCGGTCGCCGCGCGTGGGGTACATGTAGACCAGCAGCCAGCGGCCGAGCGGCGCGATCTCGTGCTCGATGCGGCGCGGCCGGCCGTCCTGCACCATGGCGTCGAACTTGCCGACCCAGGTGGACTGGCTGCCGGGCACGACTTCGCTGCCCAGGCGGCCGCGGGCCTGCTCGGGCGGCACGCCGAACAGGCGCTCGAACGCCGGGTTCAGCTCGACCAGCCGGTAGTCGACCGGGCCGCCGTCGGGTCCGCGCACCACCTCGCATTCGGCGTAGCCCAGGCCCATCGTCTGGAAGAGCGACCGGTACTTCTCCTCGCTCAGCCGCAGCGCGTCCTCGGCGCGCGAACGCTCGACCGCGGCCCAGGTGCGCTCGGCCACGTCGCGCATCACGGCCAGCTCCTCGTCGGTCCACTCACGCGGCTCGGGGTGGCTCAGGTAGAAGAAGGCGACCAGCCGGCCCGCCTTGAGCAGCGGCACACCGGCGCCCGAAACGATGGACCGGGCGGCGGCATCGGCCGAGCCGCCGGGATGCGCCTTGGGGTCCCGGCGCACGTCCGACGTGGCCACGATCTTTCCGGCCCGTATCAGCGGGCCGAAGCCGGGGCCGTGGTCAGAGATGCGCGCCCGCCAGCCGGCCAGGCTGGGCATGCGGCCGTCGCCGTACTCGCCGCCCGCCACGTAGGTGTCCTCGTCGGCCTCGACTTCGCAGTAGCCCACCGAGGACACGCCCAGCTGCATGCCCAGCATGCGGGCGGCGGCCGACTGGATGTCGTGGGCGCTGGCCAGCCCGCGCAGCGCGTCGTTCAGCCGCAGCAGGAAGCCGTGGCGCTCCTCGCTGCTGCGCAGGCGCTGCTCGGCGACCTTGCGTTCGGTGATCTCCTCGTACAGCGCGTTGAAGCGGTCGCCGCCGCGCGGGTAGACGTGGGCCTCGTACCAGCGGCCGAGGGAGGCCACCTCGTGCTCGATGCGCTCGGGATAGCCCTGGGCGACGACGCGCGCGCAGTTCTCCACCCACCAATCCTCCAGCTGCGGGATCGCCTCCCGCGCGGTGCGGCCACGCGCCTGCGTCACCGGCACGCCGGTCAGGCGCTCGAAGGCGGCGTTCACCTCCAGCAGGCGGTAGTCGATCGCCCGGCCGGAGGCGTCGCGCACCAGCTCGGCGTCGACGTAGCCCTGGCCCATGGTGTCGAACAGCAGGCGGTAGCGCTCCTCGGACTGCCGCAGGGCGGTCTCGGCGCGGGCCCGCACGATGGCGGACCAGAGCCGCTCGGCGGTGAGCTGCACGATCCGGACCTCGGCATCGGTCCACCCGCGCGGGTGCGGCTCGGTGACGGACAGCGCGCCGACCAGCGCGCCCCGCTTGATCACCGGCACCGAGATGTGGGACAGGATGCGGATCGACGTCATCGCCGGGCGGTCGCCGATCGGGATCAGGTCGGTGTGGTCCACGTCGTCCACCACCACCGTGCGGCCTTCGCGCAGCAGCGGGATGATCCAGCCGAAATCCTCGAAGCGGTAGCTGCCGACCAGGGACGGCGATTCGCCGCGGACGAAATCGCGCTCCACGCGCGCGACGGCCTTGTCCTCCTCGATCTGCGCGTAGTAGGTGCGATCGGCCTGCAGGTGGGTGCCGAGCAGGCGGCAGACCTCGGCCTGGATGGCGGTGGCATCGGCCAGCGGCCGCATGGCATCGCTCAGCTTCAGCAGGAAGGCATTGGAAGCGGCTTCCATTCCGGGTCCCTGACCGCTCGCGCGGGAAGAACACAGGATAGCAAGCTCATGCGACCCCGTCGTGTGCGTGCGATCGCCTATGCAAGTGATTTCCAACCGCCTGTTCGAAAGCACACGGCCGCGTTCACGCGGCCGTGTGCAGGGGAAGGCGCCACCGAGCTCAGCGGCGGCGCAAGGCCAGGGCGCCCAGGGCGAATCCGGCGGCCAGCGCCGCGTACACCGCGAACATGCCCTTGCCGTCGAGCCGGTGCTCGTAGCCCGGCGTGAGCCGCCTGGGCGTGATGCTGTAGTCGATGAGGTAGGCGGCCGCGCTGGTGGCGATGCCGCCCGCGATCGCGTCCGGCACGCGCTTGGCGTCGGCCCGGTGGCCCCAGAGCGCGGCGTAGATCGCCGCCCAGAAGATCGCAGCGGCGTTCTGCGTGACGAAGCCCACCAGCGTGTGCCGCACGCTCGCGCGGTCCTCGTGGAGCGCCCGGTCGCCCCACAGCCAGTGGCTGGTGGCGTTGAAGGGCGCGGCCATGCTGCCGGCCTGGCGCTTGCCGACCGCGGCCAGCGCGGCGCTGGACAGCAGGCCGGCGGCGGTGCCGGCCACCGCGCCCTCGCGCAGGGCCTGGGACCAGGGCCGGGTGTTCATGCCGGGTGGGCGGCGGTCAGCTCGGACTTGCGTGCCTCGAGCCGGTCGGCCAGCTGCATCAGGTCCAGGTTCTGCGCCTTGCGCGCCTTCGGGAACATCTTCTCGCGCTCGTCGTTGACGTGGTGCAGCACCGCGTCCTCGAGGTCCAGCATCACCTTGTCGTCGGGCTGGGCCGAGCCTTCGATCTTCGCGATCAGCTCGCGCGCTTCCTGGTGCTCGTGCACCGCTTCGTTCACCAGGCCTTCGTCGGCGGTGGCCTGGCGGAAGGCGGGATAGAAGATCTCGTCCTCGATCTGCGTGTGCACGGTGAGCTCGTGGCAGATCTGCCGGGCGAGCACGCGCTTGTGGCTGTTGTCGCGCGCGGACTTGTACTGCTCGAACAGCCGGGCCACCTGGTTGTGGTCCTCGTCGAGCAGGGTGCAGGCGTCCTGTTGGGCCATGGGGTTCTCCTTGTGTGTCGTCCTTGGAAAGGTCCAGGGAACAAGCTACGCAAGAGGCCCTGCGGGCGGCAGGTGAGGGCGTCGGAGCTTGGCGTAGTCGCACGCCTACGGGGCGTAGACTGGTGGCGCCATGCCCGTCCGCACCTTCACCACCGGCCGCCTGCGCAAGGCGGACTACGACGCCGCGTCGCGCCAGCTGGACCTGCACTTCGACAACCGCACCGTGCTGGCCTACACGCATGTGCCGGAAGAAGTGTTCCGGCGACTCTGCAGCGCGCCGAATCCGGCCACCTACTGGGAAGACCGGATCGCGGAGGAGTATCCGAAGGCGCGGCCGCGCGGTTCGGCCTCGCCGGAAGGCGGCAGGACGCTGCGCGATCTCTTCGGCGGAGACGACGGCAAGGGCGGGTGAGGCGAGCGGTCGCGCCGGTCTTTCCTACAGGCATCGGCAGGGCGAACCGACAGCGCTCCATGGCGGGGTTCGCGACCATGGGCGCATGGCTTCTCAATCCTCCTCCCAACACGAACTCGGCGGCCTGAAGGTCGCCATCCTCGCGCTCGACGGCTTCGAGCAGGCCGAGCTCACCGAACCGCGCAAGGCGCTGCAGGCCGCCGGCGCGAAGGCCAGCGTGGTCTCGGCCAAGGCCGGCCAGATCCAGGGCTTCAACCACGACAAGCCCGCCGACAAGGTGCCGGTGGACCTCACGCTGGACCAGGCCGACCCGGCGCAGTTCGATGCGGTGCTGCTGCCCGGCGGCGTGATGAACGCCGACACGCTGCGCGTGATGCCGAAGGCGCAGCAGTTCGTGCAGGCGATGCAGCGCGAAGGCAAGCCGTTCGCGATCATCTGCCACGCGCCGTGGCTGCTGGTGTCCGCCGGCCTGGTGAAGGGCCGCAAGCTCACCAGCTACCACACGCTGCAGGACGACCTGAAGAACGCGGGCGCGCAGTGGAGCGACCAGGCGGTGGTTCGCGACGGCAACTGGGTGTCGAGCCGGCAGCCGGACGACATCCCGCAGTTCAACCAGGCGATGGTGGAGCTGTTCGCGCAGCGGGAACACGCGCACTGAATCCGTCATCCCCGCGGAGGCGGGGATCCAGTGCTTTCATCGGCGGCTCCTGAAGTCGGAAGCCCTGGATTCCCGCCTTCACGGGAATGACGGGGTTTGCGCTTCGCCACGAACGCGGCGATCCCTTCGCGGCCCTCCGGCCCCGCCGCGCAGGCCGCGATCGCGCGGCCTTCCAGTTCCATCTGGGTCTCCAGCCCGTTGCCCCAGCTCGCGAGCAGCAGCCGCTTGATGCTGGCGTGCGACGCCGCCGCGCCGCCCGCCAGCGACTCGGCCCGGCGCATCGCCTCGTCCAGCGTCGATGACGCCGGCGCGAGCGCGTGCACCAGGCCCCACTCCAGCGCCTCACGCGCCGACAGACGCCGAGGGGTGAGCATCAGCTCCTGCGTGCGGCGCAGGCCGATCAAGCGCGGCAGGTACCAGGTGGAACTGCCGTCCGGGCTCAGGCCCACGCTGGAATAGGCCATCGTGAAATGCGCGTCGTCGGCCGCCACCACCAGGTCGCCGATCGCCGCCAGGCTCAGGCCCGCGCCCGCCGCGGGGCCGTTGACCGCGACCACCAGCGGCGCGTCCATGCGGGCGAACGTCGAGATGGCGCGGTGCAGGTCGTCGGCCAGGGCCTTGATGCGCTCGCCGACGGCGTCGCCGAACCCCGCCATCGCCTTGACGTCGCCGCCCGCGCAGAAGAAGCGCCCGCTGCCGGTGAGCACCACCGGCGCGCACGCCCTTGTCGGCGTCGCAGGCCGCGGCGGCATCGGCAAGCTCGCGTGCGAGTTCCGGGTTCAGCGTGTTCGCTGCGTCCGCGCGATCGAGCGTGATCAGCGCGATGGCGCCGCGTCGTTCGAAGCGAAGAGGGTGGTGCTCAGCCATGGCTTTTCCCCTGAGGAATCGCCGCGCGGGTAATCCCTAGCGCACGGAACGCGGCAACTTACTTGTAATTCAGCACGTTACCGGCGAGTAGAGAAAGCGGGGTTTCCCCGCGCCGCCGCCGGTGCGAGGACAAGAGGAGACCGCTTGGCCGCCGAGCATCCACCGCTGCTGCGGGTCGAAGGGCTGACGCTCGCGTTCGGCGGCGTGAAGGCGCTCAACCACGTGGCGTTCGACGTCGCGCCCGGTTCCATCACCTCGCTGATCGGGCCCAACGGCGCGGGCAAGACCTCGGTGTTCAACACCATCTCGGGCTTCTACCGGCCGGCGACCGGGCAGGTGCGGTTCGAAGGGCGCGACATCACGCGCGTGGCCCCGCCCAGGCGCGCGGCCATGGGCCTGGCGCGCACCTTCCAGAACATCGCGCTGTTCCGCGGCCTGACGGTGCTGGACAACATCAAGCTCGGCCGCCACTGCCACCTGAAGACCGGTGCGCTGGGCGCGCTGTTCTATTCGGCCGCCGCGCGGCGCGAGGAGGAGGAGCTGCGCACCGAGATCGAGGAACGCATCATCGATTTCCTCGAGATCGACCACATCCGCAAGGCGCCCGTGGGGGCGCTGTCGTACGGCTTGCAGAAGCGCGTGGAACTCGCGCGCGCTCTCGCGATGCGGCCCAAGCTGCTGCTGCTGGACGAGCCGGTCGCGGGCATGAACCGCGAGGAGACCGAGGACATGGCGCGCTTCATCCTCGAGGTGCGGCGCGACTGGGGCGTGACGGTGCTGATGGTGGAGCACGACATGGGCATGGTGATGGACCTGTCCGACCACGTGGTGGTGCTCAACTTCGGCCAGGTGATCGCCCGCGGCCTGCCGCA
>JAEWBU010000311.1 GCA_023390985.1 Pseudomonadota bacterium | reverse complement strand
CCGACGAAGCCGTCGCGGAAGGCTTCGGCCGACTCGGCCTGCACCTCGGCGGGCGCATTGATCGCCACGCTCACGGTGTCGATCGCGCGCACGCCGGCCGCGGCCGCCGCGTACAGGCACATCGAACGGGCGATGCGGTACGGCTCGGTGAAGCGACCCTCGACGCGGTTGCCGAACGCGCCGATGTCGGCGGCCAGGTCCTCGCCGCCCCAGGTGATGCCCCACAGGCGCGGCGTGGCGCCGGCGAACTCGCCGAGGTGGAACATGGAGCCGCCGGTTTCGGTGGCGATCGGCAGGATCCGGGTGTGTCCCAGCGGCACGCCGAACGCCGTCTCCAGGGCGTCGAGCTGGTGGCAGACCGGCAGCAGCGATTCGCGGCCGCTGCACTTGGGCAGCAGGATGCCGAAAGGCCGGCCCGGAACGACGGCGGCCAGGTCCTCGAGCAGCAGGCCGGAGGACGCCGGGTTGACGCGCACCCATACCTGCTGGTGCTTCGGCTGCGCGGCCAGCATCCGCGCGAGGTGGGCCCGGGCCTCGTCCTTGGCGGAGGGCGGCACGGAGTCTTCCAGGTCCAGGATCAGCGCGCCGGCATCGCCCGACTGCGCCTTGAGGTAGCGCTCCGGCCGGTTGGCCGGAACGAACAGCATGGAGGCCTTCATGCGGTCACCGCTTGGGGCCGCTTGTGCATGAAGGCGGCGCGCTTGCAGATGCAGACGACCACGTCGTCCTGGTTCAGGCCCACGTGCTCGAACTCCACGATGCCGGCGTGGGGCCTCGACTTGCTCTCGCGCTTGGAAAGCACCGTGGTGCGCACATGGATGGTGTCGCCGGCGAACACCGGCGCGGGGAAGCTGGTCTCGCTCATCCCCAGGTTGGCCACCGTGGTGCGGAAGGTGGTGTCGTTCACCGACATGCCGATCACCAGCCCCAGCGTGAACAGGCTGTTGACGATGGGCTTGCCGAACTCCGTCCGAGCGGAGAAATGGTGGTCGATGTGCAGCGGCTGCACGTTCATGGTGAGCGTGCTGAACAGCACGTTGTCCATCTCGGTGACGGTGCGGGTCCACTCGTGGTCGAAACGGCGTCCCACTTCGAACTCTTCGAAATACAGGCCTGGCATGTCGCGATCTCCTTCAGGTGAAATCCATCAACTCTTGTCCGCCGCCATCAGGCCGGCCGCCGCGCGCCGCAGCGCCGCGCCCGTCTTGTCCAGCTTGTTCTTCAGCCGGTTGGCCGGCGCGCCCACCACCAGCGCCAGCGCGGCGCCGTCCAGCACCAGCGGCACCGCGATCGAGATGGTGTCCGCCTGGTGCTCGCCCAGGTTGACGTGCCATCCGCGATCCCGTCCTTCCGCCACGGCCTTCAGCAGCGACGCGGCGTTGTGCGGGGTGTGGGCGGTGTACTTTTCGTAGTCCAGCGATTCGGCGATGCGCCGCGCGTCGGCATCGGCCAGCGCGCCCAAGAGCGCGCGCCCCGAGGCCGCGGCGTGGATCGGCTTGCGCTGCCCCGTGAACGCCGCGAAGCGCAGCACGTGGGCCGCTTCGATGACGTCCAGGTACACCACCTTCTTCTGCGCGAGCTGCGCGAGGATCACGGTCTCGCCCAGCTCGTCGCCCAGCCGCTGCAGCGTGGGCCGGCAGCGGACCGCGATGTGGTCGTGCTTCGCGACGGCTTCGGACTCACGCAGCCACCGGCCGGTGAGGTAGTAGCGCCCGTCGGACTGGTACGCGTAGCCCTCGGCCACCAGCGTCTCCATCAGCGCCAGGCAGCTCGACTTGGGAAAGTTCAGGGCCGAGGACAGCCGCGCGAGCGAGGCCGGCGCCTTCTCCTCGGAGAAGAAGCGCAGGATGTCGAGAACCCGCTTGGCGCTCTTGACGTCGTTCATGAATGTGAACGCGTGTCTTCATTCATGAATGCATGATAGCGCAGGGAGCCGGCCCTGCCGGCGTTCGATCCGACCAGCACGTAGTCGATCATGGTGCGGGTGCCCGGTACATCTCGCGGGCGCCGTCCTCGAGGCGGGACTGCTCGAAGGCGTTGACGACGGGTCCGAAGTCTTCCGCCTGCGCGGAACAGGCGGCCAGCAGGACCAGCAGCACGGCGCAGGCCAGCAGGGAGAGCAGGGGACGCTTCAACATGGCGGGGCTCCTTTCTTTCGTGGCTTCGGAGCATCGGGCGCGCCGGTAACCGGCACATGTCCATCGGCCCGCGCTTTGTCGCCGGCGTGCGATACGCGATCGATACAGACCGCGCCATCGATGGATGCGTCCCTGATACCGGCGTTTTCCAGACTGCTCGCCGGCCCGCTTCATCCGAGCGCGGGCCGAGATGTCCACCCCTGCGAAAGGAATGTCCATGAACACCGCCGCCACCACCGCCACCGAGCGCTATGCCCGGGTCATCGAAGTCTCCAGACGCGTTCGATGGGAGATCGAACGCGACGTCATCCGGGGCCGCCGCTTCGACTACGGGAAGACCTTCATGCCCACCGGGCTGTCGCTGGCCCATGAACTGGCCTTCCTCAGCCCCGCCGACGCCCGGCTCCTCAGCCAGGTGCAGGGGCGAACCTACGCCTACATGTTCGGCCTGGTCGAACGCTTCATCAGCGCCAAGGTGCTGGACCTCGGTCGCGACCACAGCTTCGGCGACCAGGTCGCGCTGGAAGCCATGGTGCGGATGGGCGACGAGGAGATCAAGCACCAGGAACTGTTCCGCCGGCTCGAGTCGCAGATGGCGCAGGACATGCCGGCCGGGCATGTCCAGACCGCCGCCCCCAACGACGTCGCCCACCTGGTGCTGGGCAAGAGCACCTGGGCCGTCCTGGCGCTCACGCTGAACATCGAGCTGATGTCGCAGGCCCACTACCGCGCCAGCATCGGGCCCCAGGAAGGCCTCTCGCCGCTGTGGAAGGACGTGTTCCTGTTCCACTGGCGCGAGGAGTCGCAGCACGCGATCCTCGACGAGATGGAGCTGCGACGGGAGGACGCGCGACTGGATTCCGCGCAGCGGGCCGCCGGGGTGGGCGAACTGATCGAGCTGGTGGGCGCGATCGACGGCATCCTGCAGGGGCAGGCCGCCGCGGATGCCACCTACTTCATGGACGTCGCGGCCGGTCGCTTCACGGCCAGCCAGCGCGACCAGATCCACGAGAGGATGCTCAAGGCCTACCGGTGGCAGTACATCGTTTCCGGGGCGGGCGAGCCGCGCTTCCAGAACGTGCTTTTCGGCCTCATCGACGAGGAGCAGCGCAAGCGCATCGAATCCGCGCTCGCGCCCCTCACCTATGCGGTTCCCGCAGAGGTGGACATGCCGATGGCGGCCTGAGCCTCGGAAGCCGTCAACGATCGCCCAGCGCGTCGGCCGCAATCTCGGCCACGCGCTGGACGTGCAACTGCGCCGCGTCCTGCGCAGCCTCCGGGTCGCGCTTGCGCAGCGCCTTGAGGATCCTGTCCATCTCGGCCGCGGCCTCCTTCTGCCGGCCGGGCGATCCGATCGTCATCAGGCGCAGGCGGTTGATGCGCGCGTTCAGCGACCGCACGATGTCCCACGCGATCGTCATGCCGGCGCCCATGAACAGGGCCTCGTAGAAGGCGGTGGTGCGCTCGACCACCGCCGCGTGGTCGCCGGCCTTGAAGGCGGCCTGGATCGCCGCGTTGAGGGTCACCAGGTGGGCCAGCGCGTCGTCGCTCGCCGTCTCGGCGAAGAGGCGGGCGGCGCGGCCTTCCATCAGCGCACGCAAGGCATAGATCTGCGCCGCCTGGTCGGCGCTGAGCGAGGCGACGACGGGGCCGCTGTGCGGGACCGATTCGATGAGGCCTTCGGCTTCCAGGTGCCGGAGCACCTCGCGCACGATGGAGCGGCTCACGTCGAGCTGCTCGCACAGGCTGCGCTCGACCACCCGCTCGCCGGGCTTGAAGTGGCCCGACAGGATCGCGCCGCGCATCTTCTCGAGCGCGAGCTCGCGCAGCGTCTTGGCGTTGCGGTCGATGCGAAGCGATGGAGCGGCGGCGGTCATGGGCGGCCTGGATTATCGGTGCGCGGTCTCCAGGAACCAGATCAGGGCATCGTTGACGGCCCGCGGATGCGTGACGGTCATCATGTGCCGGGCGCCCTGGATCACGTGGTCGCGACCCCGGGGGGCGAGGGCGGCCATGCCGCGCGACATCGACGGGCTGGAGTTCAGGTCGCCATCGGCGGTCATGAAGAGGGCCGGCGGCGACAGCGCGGGCAGTCGGTCGGCGTGCACGCGGTCGGACCGGGCGAACAGCGCATAGGTCCTGGCATAGCCCACCGGGTCCACCGATCGGAGCAGGCGCTCGGTCAGGGCCGCGGCTTCCTGGAGCTCCGCCGGCACGGGATCGCCGAACCAGCGCTGGAGCGTGGGCGCCACCGTTCCGGCCAGCCCCGCGGTCCTGAGGAGCGCCGCGCGCGATTCGACCGCCGCCCGCTGTTCCGAAGTGCGCTGGAACACGGCGTTGAGCGCGGCGAGGCTGCGCGTGCGCGCCGGATGCGTCAGGGCGAACTCGGTCGCGACCAGCGCGCCCATCGAGTGGCCCACCACGTCGGCGCGATCGATCCCCAGGTGATCGAGCAGCGCACGCAACTGGTCGGCATAGGCGCCGAGCGTCACGCCCTCGGGCGGAAGGTCGCTGCCGCCATGCCCCAGCATGTCGTAGGTGACGACCTGGAAGCGGCGGGACAGCTGCGCCACCTGCGGCATCCAGATGTCCCGGGCCATGCCGACGCCGTGCACCAGCACGACCGCGTCGCCCTGTCCCGACACGCTGTACGCCGTCGGGCCCGCCTTGCCGGAGCGCTTGGACGCGACCAGGGGATCAGGCGTCATTGCCGCCGAGTTCCTTCAGGTCCTGGTAGCGGTCGCCGATGCGATGGTGCGGGCGGCCGCCGATGGAAGCCGCGAGGACCACGACGATCTCGTCCGGGGCCGGCGCATCGTTGATCGCGAACTGCAGGGTGAGGTAGTGCGAGCGCATGCCCTCGTCGTGCTTGTGCATCATCGGCACGGAGATCGGGCAGTTGGGGCCGCCACGCACGTTGGTGAAGCTCAGGTAGCTCCTGGCGCCCACCGCCTTGCGGAAGTGGTTGCCGAACCGCAGCGTGTGGATCAGGGCCGAGGCGTGTTCGATCTCGCCCGAGGTGCCGACGACGGCGGCCTTGCCGTAGCCCTCGACGGCATCGCCCGAGCCGGCCATGGCGATGACCCGGCTGGTGAGGGCCTCGCCGAGGATCGGCGCGATGGCGCGGATCTCGGGCTGCAGGTCTTCGACGAAGCCGCGCCCCGCCCACGGATTGCGCAGCACGGCCGCGGCCGCGAACATCTTCAGCGGCCGGCCCGCTTCCTTGCCGCCCTCGATGAGCGTTTCCTCGTGGTAGTGGACGATCTTGCGGATCTGCGCGTTCATGGGTCGGTTCCGTTCAATGGGTGGGTTCAATCGGCGGTGATCCGGGCGGCCTTGACGACGGCGCTGTACTTCTCGACTTCGGACGTCATGAATTTCCGCAGCTCGGCGGCCGAGCCGCCGGAGGCGCTCAGGCCCTGTTCGGCCAGCTTCCTGCGCACCGCCGGGTCGGCCATCACCTGCTGCGCGGCGGCCTGGATCTTCTGCACGATGTCCGCGGGCGTCTTCGCCGGCACGAACAGCCCGAACCAGACGCCGAGGTCGAAGCCCTCGAGCCCTTTTTCCGCGCCGAGCGCCGGGATGTCGGGCGCCAGCTCCGAGGGGCGGGCGCTGGTCACGGCATAGGCCTTGACCTTGCCGGACTTGATGTGCGGCTGCGCGGCGCTGAGCGTGGACACGGCCAGGTCGATCTGGCCGCCCATGACATCCACCAGGGCCGGCGACGCGCCCCGATAGGGCACGTGCGTCATCTCGATGTTGGCCCGCATCTTCAGCAGCTCGCCGGCCACGTGCATCGGCGTTCCATTGCCGGCCGATGCATAGCTGAGGGCATTCGGCTTGGCGCGCGCGGCCTGCAGCAGTTCGCGCACATTGCCGGCGGCCAGGCCCGGCTTGCCCACCAGCACCATCGGGCCGGTGGCCAGGAAGGTGATCGGCTCGAGGTCGCGCAGGCCGTCGTAGGACAGCTTGGGATTGATCACCTTGTTGATCAGCACCTCCGAGCCCGACCCCACCAGCACCGTGTAGCCGTCCGGCGCCGCGCGGACCGCGCGCTGCGTCCCCAGGACGCCGCCGGCGCCGCCGACGTTCTCGATCACGATCGCCTGGCCGAGCTTTTCGCCGAGCAGCGGCGCGATGGTGCGGGCCACGTTGTCCGAGCTTCCGCCCGGCGCGAACGGGACGACCAGCGTGATCGGCTTGTCGGGCCAGGCCGCATGCGCCGGCGAGCCGGCGACCGCCAGGCCGGCCAGCGCGAAGCTGCAGAGGGCACGCGAAACGAGGGTTGCGCCGAAGCGCCGTGAAGCCGGCATCTGGGATCTCCTTGGTCTACTTGTCAGATGGTATACCAACATACAGCCTGCGGCCAAACTCAGCAGGCAAGGCTCTGCGGAACGTGCTCACAATCGGCGGCCGACCCTGGGAGGAATCGTGAGCAAGGTATTCGTCAACATCGGACTGAGCCTGGATGGCTACCTGGCGCCGGAAGGCATGACCATGGGGAAGCCGGAATACAAGAACTGGGGCGCGAAGTGGGGGGCGATGATGGGCTGGCTGATCCGGCAGCAGGCCTTCCGCGACAACCTCAAGCTCGGACCGGGAGGCGAGACCGGCCCGGTCAACGACCTCGTTCGCGCCACCACCGGGCGCATCGGCGCCAACATCATGGGCAAGCGGATGTTCGACCAGGGCGAGGTCGCCTGGCCCGAGGAGGCTCCGTTCCACACGCCGGTCTATGTGCTGACGCATGAGAAGCGCGAGCCGTGGGTGCGTCCCGGCGGGACGACCTTCCACTTCATCAACGACGGGCCCGAGCGCGCGCTGGAGCTGGCCCGCGCGGCCGCGGGAAGCCGCGACGTCCGCATCTCGGGTGGGGCCCACGTGATCCAGCAGTACCTGGACCTGGACCTCGTCGACGAGCTGGAGATCGCCCTGGCCCCCGTGCTGTTCGGCGGCGGGCGGCGCCTGTTCGAGAACATCCGCGAGCCCGGGCCGCAGTTCCGTGTCGAACGGGTGCTCGATACCGCGGCCGCCACGCACTTGCGATACGTGCGCCGGTAGGGGCGGCCTTCTACGGGCCGGGCCTTGCTACCGGGATCCCCACCCGCACCGCCGTGCCGCCGCCGGGTTCGTTGGAGATCGCCAGCTGCAGGCCGGCTTCCTGCGCGCGCCGCTGCATGCCGGTCAGCCCGCGGCCTTCGCGCACCGGAGCGCCGGGGGCCGGCATGCCGCGGCCATCGTCGCGGAGGGTCAGCCGCACCAGGTTGGCCTCTTCGTCATGGCGGCAGCTCACCTCGAGCCGGCGCGCCTCGGAATGGCGCAGCACGTTGGCCGCGGCCTCCTGGGCGATGCGCAGGCTGTGCGTCACGCTCAGTGGCGCCAGCCGGTCGAACGCGGGATGGTCCTCGACGTCCCAATGCAGCTGCACGTTCAGCCGCGTGAGGCTCGGCTGGATGCGGTAGCGGAGCATGGCCAGGCCCTCGGTGAGGCAGGGACTGTCCTGCGACAGCGTGTCCACCGTGATCTTCAGGTCCAGCAGGCATTGCTCGAGCGACAGCGCCAGCGACTGGTGCTCCGGGTTCTTCGGGTCGAGCGAGGAGATGATGGCCACCAGCCGGGAACCGACGCCGTCGTGCACGTCCTGCGCGATGCGCCGGCGCTGCTGTTCGCCGAGCCCTCGCATCGCCATGCTGGCTCGCGCGCGCAGGTGGGCCGAGACGATGAACCACAGGGTCAGCAGCGTCGCCGGGTAGATGAACATGCCGGCCGTGGCCAGGCGCGACGTCGGGTGGTGCCAGAAGTCGGCGAAAAGGCAGTAGAGCAGCAGCGCCACGGACAAGATGGCGATCGCGACCGTTTTCTCGCGCCGGTACGCCCTCCAGCGCGCCGCCAGCATTCCCAGCAGCGAGCCCACGATGACCCAGTTGCTGGCCTCCCACAGCTGGAACCAGCCGTCGTTCCCGCTCCAGCTCCACGCCAGCAGGATGGCCCCGCCTCCCAGCACCTGCACGATCCAGGCGAGTCGGGGCAGTCGGTGGCCCGCCTGCGCGCCGGCCAGTGCCAGCCCGCAGGCGGCGGCGACGCACAGCTGGTAGCCCATGTGCTCGATGAATTCGTCGATGGCGCCCGGCGGCTGCGGCGAGAAGCGCGCCTGCCAGACGAGGAACACCATCCACGCGAGCAGTCCCAGCGACATGCCCAGGTCCACGCCCTTGTGCTCGCGCCGGCGGCCGGAGACCGACAACGCGCCCACCGTGAGGACCACCGCGACAAGCCCGACGAGGGGGCCGGTTTGCGCGGCGAGGTTCATGCGGGTTGCGCTGCGGGGGAAGGGCGCCGCATCAGATCAGGCGATGCTGCGCGGCCAGGCCCACCGCCTGGGCCCGCGACTTCACATCCAGCTTGCGGTAGATGTTGCGCACATGGGTGTTCACCGTCTGCACGCTCATCGAAAGCTTGCCGGCGATCTCGCGGCTGCTGTAACCCAGCGACACCTGCCGCAGCACCTCGCACTCACGCTCCGTCAGGC
>JAEWBU010000309.1 GCA_023390985.1 Pseudomonadota bacterium | reverse complement strand
ACCAGCACAAGATGCTGCACCTGGACATCAAGCCGGCCAACATCTTCATCACCGACGACAACAAGGCGGTGATGATCGACTTCGGCGCCGCCCGCGAAGTGCTGTCCAAGGAAGGCAACTTCATCCGCCCGATGTACACGCCCGGCTTCGCCGCGCCCGAGATGTACCGGCGCGATTCGTCGATGGGCCCGTGGACCGACATCTACGCCATCGGCGCCTGCATCTACGCCTGCATGCAGGGCTATCCGCCCAACGACGCGCCCCAGCGCCTCGAGAAGGACCGCCTCGCGCTGGCCCTCTCGCGCCTGCGCGGCGTCTACTCCGACAACCTGATCGAGGTGGTCGAGTGGTGCATGTCGCTCGATCCGCTGTCGCGCCCGCAATCGGTGTTCGCGCTGCAGAAGGAGCTCAGCCGCGAGGGCGAGCGCCGTTACACCAAGCTCACCGTCGGCGAGAAGATGCGCCTGCAGTTCGACAACATGGTGTCGGACTCCAAGAAGAGCATCCGCCGCGCCACCCAGATCGGCGCCAAGCTGAAATGAGACGGCGCCCGAACCCATGAAGTTCTCCGTCTTCCAGATCAGCCGCAAGGGCGCGCGCGAGAAGAACGAGGACCGCATGGGCTACTGCTACACGCGGGAGTCGGGCCTGTTCGTGCTGGCCGACGGCATGGGCGGCCATCCCGAGGGCGAGGTGGCCGCGCAGCTGGCGTTGCAGACCATCTCCGCGATGTACCAGCGCGACGCCCGGCCGCAGGTGCGCGATCCGGCGGAATTCCTGTCCGGCTCGCTGATGGCGGCGCACCATCAGATCATCCGTTACGCCGCCGAGAAGGGCATGCTGGACACGCCGCGCACCACGCTGGTGGCGGCCGTCCTGCAGGGCACGTCGGCCACCTGGGTGCACTGCGGCGACTCGCGCCTGTACGTGGTGCGCAACGGCGAGCTGCTCACGCGCACCCGCGACCATTCGTACCTGGAGCAGCACAGCACCGGCGCGCTGCGCAACGAGCGGATCAACCGCAACATCCTGTTCACCTGCCTGGGCTCGCCGACCAAGCCGGTCTTCGACATCACCGGCCCCGTGGTGCTGCAGGAAGGCGACAAGATCCTGCTGTGCTCCGATGGCCTGTGGGGCACGGTCGACGAGTGCGAGATCGTGCGGCACCTGAGCACCCAGCCGGTCGCCGAAGCGGTGCCCGAGCTGGTCGAGATGGCGCTGCGCAACGGCGGCGACACCTGCGACAACGTGACCGTGATCGCCCTGGAGTGGGAGACGCCCGATCCGTTCGAGTCCACCCACGGCGTGTCCACCGACAGCATCTCCGAAGGCGTGTTCGCCTCCACCATCCAGGCCGGCCTGGTCGACTCGCTCATCGACGACCTGGACGACGAAGCCATCGAGCGCTCCATCGCCGAGATCAACGAGGCCATCAAGCGCTCCGCCGCCCGCAAGGGCTGAGAAATGCAGGGGCGAGGGACGAGGGGCTAGGGGCTAGGGAAACAGCCGACAATCCGGTGTTTTCCGGGCCATGTGCCTCGCTTTCTTTCCCTCATCCCTCGTCCCTAGCCTCTCGCCCCTATGCAATTCAACCGCAGCGGCGGCCGCGCCGCCGACCAGCTTCGTCCCGTGCGCATCACGCGCGGCTTCACCATCCACGCCGAAGGCTCGGTGCTCATCGAGTTCGGCCAGACGCGCGTGCTGTGCACCGCTTCGGTCGAGGACAAGGTGCCCCCGCACAAGCGGGGCAGCGGCGAAGGCTGGGTGACGGCCGAATACGGCATGCTGCCGCGCGCCACCCACACCCGCGGCGACCGTGAAGCCGCCCGCGGCAAGCAGAGCGGCCGCACGCAGGAGATCCAGCGCCTGATCGGCCGCTCGCTGCGCGCGGTGTTCGACCTCAAGGCGCTGGGCGAACGCACCATCCACCTGGATTGCGACGTGCTGCAGGCCGACGGCGGCACGCGCACGGCGGCGATCACCGGCGCTTTCGTCGCCGCGCAGGATGCTGTCACCCAGCTCATGTCGACCGGCAAGCTCGCCGCTTCGCCGATCACCGGCCCCGTGGCCGCGGTCTCGGTGGGCATCGTGCAGGGCACGCCCATGCTGGACCTGGAATACGTCGAGGACGTCGCCTGCGACACCGACATGAACGTCGTCATGACCGGCGCCGGCCATTACGTGGAAGTGCAGGGCACCGCGGAAGGCGTGGCCTTCACGCGGGCCGAGATGGACCAGCTGCTGCGCCTGGCCGAGAAGGGCATCGCCGAGCTGGTCGAACTGCAGTCGCGGGCCTTGTCCGCTCCGCTGGCCCGCTGAGGAGCATCGGGCGTGAAAGTCCCGCGCATCGTGCTGGCGTCCAACAACCGCGGCAAGCTGGCGGAGCTGCAGGCCATGCTGGCGCCGCTCGGCATCGAGCTGGTCCGCCAGGCCGACCTCGGCATCGGTGAAGCCGAGGAGCCGCACCGCACCTTCATCGAGAACGCGTTGGCCAAGGCGCGCCACGCCGCGCAGCACAGCGGCCTGCCGGCGCTGGCCGACGACGCCGGCCTGTGCGTCGACGCCTTCGGCGGCCTGCCCGGCGTGGACACGGCGTACTACGCCACCCAGTTCGGCTACGAGAAGGGCGACGACAACAACGTGAAGGCTCTCCTCGAACAGATGCGCGGCGTGCAGGACCGCCGCGCCGCGCTGGTCAGCACGCTGGTGGCCGTGCGCTCGCCGCAGGACCCCGAGCCGCTGGTCGCGGTGGGCCGCGCGGTCGGCGAGATCGCAGCCGCGCCCGTGGGCGAACACGGCTTCGGCTTCGATCCCGTGATGTTCATCCCGGGCTTCGACAAGACCTTCGCGCAGCTGCCGCCGGAGGTGAAGAATGCCCACAGCCATCGCGGCCAGGCCGCGCGCCAGATGGTGCAGCTGATGCGGGAGCGGTGGCTGTGAACACGACGCGACCCGATCCTGCGCACTACATGCGGCCCGGCCTGCTGCAGCTGCCTGCACTGCCGCCGTTATCCGTCTACGTGCACCTGCCCTGGTGCCTGCGCAAGTGCCCGTATTGCGACTTCAACTCGCACGAGGCCAAGGGCGAGATCCCGGAACAGCGCTACCTGGACGCCGTGATGGCGGACCTGGAAGCCTCGCTGCCGCTGGTCTGGGGGCGCACGGTGCACAGCGTCTTCATCGGCGGGGGCACGCCCAGCCTGTTCTCGCCTGCGGGGATCGAATCGCTGATCGCCGGCCTGCGCGCGCGCCTGAAGCTGGAGCCCGGGTGCGAGATCACGCTGGAGGCGAACCCGGGCACGTTCGAGAAGGACCGTTTCCGCGCGTTCCGTGACGCGGGCGTCACGCGGCTGTCGATCGGCGTGCAGAGCTTCGACGACGAGAAGCTGCGCGCGCTCGGCCGGGTCCACGACAGCCGCCAGGCCGTCGCGGCCGCGGAAGAAGCGGCGCTCGCCTTCGACACCTTCAACCTGGACCTGATGTACGCGCTGCCGGGCCAGGACCTGGCGATGCTGGAGAAGGACCTCACCCAGGCGCTGGCGCTGATGCCGCCGCACCTGTCGGTCTACCACCTCACGATCGAGCCGAACACGGTGTTCGCCAAGTTCCCGCCGCGCGTGCCCGACGACGACCTGGCCTACGCGATGCTGGACCGCATCACCGAGATGACGACGGGCGCGGGCCTCCAGCGCTATGAAGTCTCGGCCTACGCCAAGCCCGGCCACGCCTGCCATCACAACCTGAACTACTGGCAGTTCGGCGACTACCTCGGGCTGGGCGCGGGCGCGCACGGCAAGCTGAGCTTCGCGCACCGCGTCGTGCGGCAGATCCGCTATCGCGATCCGCGGCTGTACATGGACAACGCGCTCACGGGCCAGGCTGTCGCGCAGGAGGAAGAGGTCGGCCGCAAGCAGCTGCCGTTCGAGTTCATGCTCAACGCGCTGCGCCTGCGGCAGGGCTTCTCGTTGCCGTCATTCTTCGAACGAACCGGCCTGCCGCTCTCGGCGATCCAGTCGGGATTGGACGAAGGCCAGCGCAAGGGCCTGCTCACGGTCGATGGCGGCTGGGTGCAGCCCACCGAGCAGGGCTTCGATTTCCTCAGCGACCTGCAGAGCCTGTTTCTGGAAGGCTAGCGCTTGGCCGTGGCGCGCAAGGGCGGCACGCGCCCCAGGTGCGGCAACACGCTGGCGGCGCCGTGACCCGAGCGGCCGTGCTGGCCGATGGCGCCGTACCACTCGCGCGGCCGGGCCGGAGCCGGCTGCACGCCCGAGCGCGGACCCGACCAGGCGCGCGTGCGCGCCACCACCGCCCGAGCCTCTTCGAAGCTGGTGCCCGTCGCCTCCTGGACCGCGCGGGCCGCTTCCATCGGCGACGCACCGTTGCCGCGCAGGAACTCCAGCGCCCGCTCGACCGGAAGGCCCAGGTCGAGCGAGGTTTGCAGCAGTTCGCGGTATGTCACGGGACCATTTTGCCCCACGGTCGCGCAAGGGCAAGCTCATCCATGGAGACCGACGCGGCCGGCCGCCTAGAATCACCGCTCCCGGAGAGTTGGCAGAGCGGTTGAATGCACCGGTCTTGAAAACCGGCGACGTTGAAAGACGTCCGTGAGTTCGAATCTCACACTCTCCGCCAGCCTCCCGCGATCAAGTCACCGGCGCCGGATTGAACAGCACCAGCTGGTTCTTCAGCTTCCACTGCTCGGCCCAGGTCTTCTTGCGACCGCTCGCCACGTCGAGCATCAGGCGGAACATTTCCCAGCCCACCTCCTCGATCGTGGCCTCGCCGTCGGCGATCTTGCCGGCGTTGATGTCCATCAGGTCGTGCCAGCGGCGCGCCAGGTCGGAGCGCGTGGCCACCTTGATCACCGGTACTTCGGCCAGGCCGTAGGGCGTGCCGCGGCCGGTGGTGAACACGTGCAGGTTCATGCCGGCGGCCAGCTGCAGCGTGCCGCAGATGAAGTCGCTGGCCGGCGTGGCGGCGTAGGTGAGGCCGCGGTTCTTCAGCTTCTCGCCCGGCGCCAGCACGCCCGCGATCGGCGCGCTGCCCGACTTGATGACCGAGCCCATCGCCTTCTCGACGATGTTGGCCAGCCCGCCCTTCTTGTTGCCCGGCGTGGTGTTGGCGCCCCGGTCCACCGAGCCGCGCTGCAGGTAGGCGTCGTACCAGGCCATCTCGCGCACGATGCCCTCCGCGACCTCCGGCGTCGCTGCGCGCGAGGTGAGCTGCGCCACCGCGTCGCGCACCTCGGTGGTCTCCGAGAACATCACGCTGGCGCCCGCGCGCACCAGCAGGTCGGCGCAGAAGCCCACCGCCGGATTGGCCGTGACGCCGGAGAACGCATCGCTGCCGCCGCACTGCACGCCGACCACCAGCTCGCTGGCCGGCACCGTCTCGCGCCGCCGCGCGTTCAGCCGCTCCAGGTGCTGCTCGGCCTGCCGCATGATCGAGTCGACCATCGACATGAAGCCGACGTGCGCCTCGTCCTGCAGGCACACGACATCGAGGCCGTTGTCGGCGTTCGCGCCCACGTCCGCGACGTTGCGCTCGTCCACGAGCGGGAAGCTGCCCGGCGGCAGCAGGCGCTCGGGCTGCAGCTTCTCGCAGCCCAGGCTCACCACCATCACCTCGCCGCCGAAGTTGGGATTGAGGCTGATGTTGCGCAGCGTGCGGATCGGGATCACCGCGTCCGGCGCGTCGATGGCCACGCCGCAGCCGTAGCCGTGCTCCAGCGCCACCACGTCGTCCACGTTCGGGAATTTCGGCAGCAGTTCGGACTTGATGCGCTGCACGGCGAAGTCGGTGACGCCGGCGACGCACTGCACGGTCTGCGTGATCGCCAGGATGTTGCGCGTGCCCACCGAACCATCCGGGTTGCGGAAGCCCTCGAAGGTGTAGCCCTCCAGCGGCGGCAGTTCGCGTTTCACGGTGGACATCGGCAGGTCCGTCAGTTCGCGGGCGTCCGGCATGCGCAGCAGGCGCTCGTGCACCCAGCGGCCGGCCGCGATGTCGTCCACCGCGTAGCCGATCGTGACGTCGTAGCGCTTCACGGCGGTTCCGGCGCGGATGTCCACCAGCGCCACCTTGTGGCCCTGCGGCACGCGCTCCTGCAGCGTGAGGCCGGTGGACAGCGTGGCGCCGGCGGGCAGACCGCCGTCGTTCGCCACGATGGCGACGTTGTCGGCGGGGTGCATGACGATGTGCAGCGGGGGACGTTGGACGGTGGACATGGTGATCACTTCGGGGACGGGGATGGGCCGCCGGTGGACTGGCGCTCGACGATGCGGAAGCCCAGGTCGACGACGGGTTGCTCGATCGCGTTGCCGTTGCAGCGCTCGAGCATGAGTTGCGCGGCGCGGCGGCCGATTTCGGCGCCGTCCACGTGGACGGTGGTGAGGGAAGGCAGCAGGTGCGCGGCGAAGTCGGCGTCGCCGAAGCCGCAGACCGCCAGGTCTTGCGGCACGCGCATGCCGCGGCTCGCGGCCTCGACGAGAACGCCTTGCGCCAGGCCGTCGGAACTGCAGCTGATCGCCTGCAGCTTGGGCTCCCGCTCCAGCAGCTCCGCCAGCGCTCGGCGCCCGACGGCCAGGTTGCTCGGCGCCGGCACCTTCACGACGGGCACGTCGCGGCCGAACGCGGCGCGGAAGCCCTCCAGGCGCTGCATCGCGCGCTGGTCGTCGCCGGTGGCGACGGCGACGCGCTCCCAGCCGCGCGACAGGAAGTAGCCCGCGACCGCGCTGCCCACCTTCAGGTGCGAGAAGCCGACCACCACGTCGATCGGGCGGTCGCTGATGTCCCAGGTCTCGACCACCGGGATGCCCACCCGGCGCAGGCGCTCGCGGGTTTGCTCGGACCGCACCAGCCCCGCGACCACGATGCCGTCGGGGCGGCGCGCGAGCATGGTGTCGATCAGCCGCTCCTCGCGCGAATAGTCGTAGCCGCTCTGGCCGAGGATCAGCTGGTAGCCCGCGGCGTCCAGCGTTTCGGTCAGCGTGCGGATGGTTGGCAGGAACTGCGGCACCGAGATGATCGGCACCAGGCCCGCGATCGTCATGCTGCGCTTGGACTTCAGGCCGCCGGCGAGCAGGTTGGGGATGTAGCCGGTCCGCGTGACCGCTTCGCGCACCCGCTCCAGCGTCTTGGGCGAGACCACGCCTGGATTGCTCAGCGCCCGCGAGGCCGTGATCAGCGAAACGCCGGCCTCGCGGGCCACGTCGTGCAGGGTCGGGGGCTTGAGCGCGGCAGTGCGGTTCATCGGGAAACAAGGGTTGACGCGTGGCGAATGGCAACGTTACCATGACTTCGAATTCGGGCCTATGGCCTTTGCTTTCCGTTCAATATGACAACGTTACCATTCACTTCCGGCGACCGCATCGAAGGCCTTCGCCTGTCCTCCTGCTACCTCCCGCTGGCCACGCCCATCAGCGACGCCAAGGTCCTCACCGGCCGGCAGAAGCCGATGACCGAGATCGCGATGCTGTTCGCGGAGGTGCGCACCGGGAGCGGCCACACGGGCCTGGGCTTCAGCTACTCCAAGCGCGCGGGCGGTCCCGGGCAGTTCGCCCATGCCCGTGAAATCGCGCCGGCGCTGATCGGCGAGGACCCCAGCGACATCGCCCGGCTGTGGGACAAGCTCTGCTGGGCGGGCGCCTCGGTGGGCCGCAGCGGCATGGCCGCGCAGGCGATCGGCGCGTTCGACGTCGCGCTCTGGGACCTCAAGGCCCGGCGCGCGAACCTGTCGCTCGCCAAGCTGCTCGGCGCCCACCGCGACTCGGTCCGCTGCTACAACACCTCGGGCGGCTTCCTGCACACACCCACCGACCAGCTGCTGGTCAACGCGCGCAAGTCGCTGGACCGCGGCATCGGCGGCATCAAGCTCAAGGTCGGCCAGCCGGACGGCGCGCTCGACATCCGCCGGCTGGAAGCGGTGCGCGAACACCTCGGCGACACCGCATCGATCATGGTGGACGCCAACCAGCAGTGGGACCGCCCGACCGCGCAGCGCATGTGCCGCACCTTCGAGCGTTTCAACCTGGTGTGGATCGAGGAGCCGCTGGACGCCTACGACCACGAAGGCCATGCCGCGCTGGCGGCGCAGTTCGACACGCCCATCGCCACCGGCGAGATGCTCACCAGCGTCGGCGAACACTGGGACCTGATCCGCCACCGCGCGGCCGACTACCTGATGCCCGACGGGCCCCGTGTGGGCGGCATCACGCCCTTCCTGAAGGTGGCGACGCTGGCCGAGCATGCCGGCCTGATGCTGGCGCCGCACTTCGCGATGGAACTGCACGTGCACCTGGCCGCCGCGTACCCGCGCGAGCCCTGGGTCGAGCACTTCGAGTGGCTGGAGCCGCTCTTCAACGAACGCATCGAGATCGATGCCGGCCGCATGCGGGTGCCCACGCGGCCCGGCCTCGGCCTCACGCTCAGCGAACAGGCCCGGGCCTGGACGCGCGAGACCTTCCACACCGGCGCGCCGCTGTAACGCGCGCCCCTTCCATCACCCACAAGGAGACAACCGATGAAGAAAGCCATTGCCGCCCTGGCGCTGGGCGCCGCGACCGTGATCGCCCATGCCCAGGCCTGGCCCACGGCCAAGCCGGTCACCCTGCTCGTGCCTTTCCCGCCCGGCGGGTCCACCGACATGATCGCGCGCTCGCTGCAGCCGAAGCTGCAGGAGAAGCTGGGTGGCACCTTCGTCGTGCAGAACACGTCGGGCGCGGGCGGCACGCTGGGCGCCACCACGGCCAAGCGCGCGGCGCCGGACGGCTACACCGTCTTCGTCTCGTCGCTCGGACCGTTCGTGATCGGCCCGCACCTGATGAAGGGTCTGGGCTACGACCCGCTGAAGGACTTCGACTACCTGACGGTGGCGGTCCAGGCGCCCAACATCCTGACGGTGCCCGCCAACTCGCCCTACAAGTCGGTGGCCGACATCATCGCGGCGCAGAAGGCCA
>JAEWBU010000168.1 GCA_023390985.1 Pseudomonadota bacterium | reverse complement strand
GCCCGAGGTCGAGGGGCTGGCGCCCATCGTGCCGCTGCTGCTGCTCGGGGAGCTGGACGAGCTGGAGCTCGAGGACGGCGTGCTGGACGAGCCCGAAGAGCCGGTGGTCGAGGAACCCGAGCTCGAGGGGGAGGTCGTGGAGGGGCTGCTGGACGACGAAGAGCCGCTGGCGCCCATCGAGGTGCCGCTGCTGCTCGGCGTGCTGGCCGAGGAGCCGCTCGAGCCGGTGCTGGCGCTCGGGCTGGACGAGCTGCTGGAGCTCGGGGTGCTGGACGAGCTGCTGGAGCTCGGGCTCGAGCTGCCCGAGCCGGAGGCGCCCATCGTGCCGGTCGAAGGCGAGGTGCCCGACGGCGAAGCGCCGCCCGCCGCCGCGCCGGAGCCGGAGGTATCGCCGGCGCTGCTGGCGGGGCCGGCGGAACTGCCGCTGCTGCCGCTGCCAGAGGCGGAACTCTGCGCGATCGCGTAGCCACCGAAGGCCAGAGCGGCCGCGGCTGCCACCGTGGTGAGGGTCGTCTTGATCATGATGTCTAGCTCCTTGATTCAACTGCCCACGAGGGGGTCCGGTTTTGAAGGCGCCGGCAAGAAGGGCGCCGGCTGGAGCAAAGATTAGGTCCCCCCACACGAGCCTCGAAGTGAGCTTAGAACGGCAGGGCCTGTAGGACCGCCACTGTCACGATTTGCTGCTCAGTAGCCTGCCGCCGGCCCCTGTGGCGTTGCCGCGGGCTCCCAGCCTTCGAACTGCAAGGCGGGGTTGGCGCATTCGCAGCCGAGGGCCAGGTCGTCGTCGAACGACGACTGGAGGAAGGCATGCTCGCGCGCATCGCGCGCGTCCGCATCGAGAGGGGCGAGGATTTGCTGCAGCAGGCGCGACATGGATCTTCCCTTTCGGCGGTTCCGCTTCCGCCTCGAGGAAATGATGGGCTGTCGAGCCAGACCGCGGCATGGGCCCCGGCCGCGCTCTGCGGTAGGAATGCGCCTACGCCTGAGCTTCGTGGCGCTCGGAACCCTGGGCCGGCTCGGTCTTCGAGACACCCCGGATGTTCAGCGCCGCCAGCGCCACCTGCAGCGCGATCAGCGCCCAGGCGCCGTCATGCCAGCCCCAGATGCCCCACAGCACGTTGCTGGCGAGGAACACCCAGAAGCCGATGTTGCGGCGCGACTTGTGGTTGGAGGCCACCAGCCAGGCGGCCGCGAGGCTGGCGGCCATCGCGGGCCACTGCAGCAGGTCGATCCACTCGGAGAAATCCATCGCTCGAATCTTTCGTCAGGCCGGCGCGCGCCGGCCGAAGGAGCGGCGCGCCAGGGCGACGCCCGCCATCACCACCGCCCCGGCGACCATGCCGATCACGGCATGCGCGAGCAGCGGCACCAGGAAACCGGCCACGGCCGGCAGCCCCTCGGCGGCGTTCTCCACCGCATGTTCCAGCGGCGGCACGCCGTGCGCGAGGATGCTGCCGCCCACCAGGAACATGGCTGCCGTGCCCGCGATCGACAGCGCCTTCATCAACCAGGGCGCCGCGGCCACGATGCCGCGGCCGACGGCCCGCCGCGCGTCGGAGCCGGCGCGCGACAGCCACAGGCCCAGGTCATCGAGCTTCACGATGGCACCGACCAGGCCGTACACGCCCACCGTCATCAGCAAGGCTATGCCCGCGATGACGGCGACGCGAGTCACGAGCGGGGCGTCGGCCACGGTCCCCAGCGCGATCACGATGATCTCGGCCGAGAGGATGAAGTCGGTGCGTATCGCGCCCTTGATCTTCTCCTTCTCCAGCGCGACCGGGTCCACGGAAGGATCGGCCAGCGCCCGCTCCAGCGCCTTCACGCGGGCGTTCTCGTCCTCGTGGTGCATGAAGCGGTGCGCCACTTTCTCGAAGCCCTCGAAGCAAAGGTAGGCGCCGCCCACCATCAGCAGCGGCAGCACCGCCCAAGGCGCGACGGCGCTGATCAGCAGCGCGGCCGGCACCAGGATCAGCTTGTTGACCGCGGAGCCCTTGGCCACCGCCCACACCACCGGCAGTTCGCGGTCGGCGGCCACGCCGGACACCTGCTGCGCGTTGAGCGCGAGGTCGTCGCCCAGCACGCCCGCGGTCTTCTTGGCGGCCACCTTGGTGAGCAGCGAGACGTCGTCGAGGATGGTGGCGATGTCGTCCAGCAGGGCGAAGAAGCTCGATGCCATGGTTGTCGTGGATGTCGTTGGGGCGTGCCTATGATGGCTGATGGACGAGCAAGGCGGCGAGACGAGGACCTGGCGCATCACGATGGGCGTGGACGGCCCCACGTTCGACGCGCGCGAGGATCAGACCCTGCTGCGGGCCGCCGAAGCCGCCGGCCTTCCGATCGAGAGTTCGTGCCGCAACGGCACCTGCCGCACCTGCATGCGGCGCATGCTCTCGGGCGAGGTGCGCTACCGGATCGAGTGGCCCGGTCTCCTCGAAGAGGAAAAGCGCGAAGGCTGGGTGCTGCCCTGCGTGGCGCACCCGGCCGCGGACATCGTGCTGGCCTGAGGCGCGCGGCCTCACGTGTTGCCGGTGACGTAGGGGCCGCGCGGCTTGCGCTCTTCGCGCGCGGGATGCTGCTCGGCCTTGTCGTCGGGATGGTGGATGGTGGCGTTGCTGCCCTCGGGCACCTCGTCCTTGTCGGGCGGCGGCAGCTCATGGGGCGGCATCGTGTCGGGCGCGGATGCGGGCTTGTTCATGGAACGTCCTTGGATTCCCGACTCTAGGAACCCGGCCATGGCCGTGCTGTAGGACGGCGGCGCATGGGCACGGCCGCGCAGCACGCGTGATGCATGATCCGGCCCCGTGAAATCGTTCCTCGTCGCGATCCTGGCGGCTGCCCTGCTCGGGCCGGCCGGCTCCTCATTCGCCGCCTCGCCCGCTCCCTTCGAGGACAGCATGGCCCAGCGCACCGCGGCGTGCACGATCTGCCATGGCGCCCAGGGCCGCGCAGGCCCGGACGGCTACTATCCGCGCATCGCGGGCAAGCCGGCCGGCTACCTCTACAACCAGCTGCTCAACTTCCGTGACGGCCGCCGCCACTACGGCCTGATGACGCGCCTGCTGGATCCCCTCTCCGAGCCCTACCTGCTGGAGATCGCCCAGCACTTCGCGCAGCTCGACCTGCCCTACGCGCAGCCGCCGGCCCCACGCGCGACCGACGCGGTGCTGGAGCGCGGCCGGCATCTGGCATTGCAGGGCGACGCGGGCGCCAAGCTGCCCTCGTGCGCCGGCTGCCACGGCGAGGCGCTCACCGGCGTGCAGCCGAACACGCCCGGGCTGCTGGGCCTGTCGCGCGACTACCTGAGCGCGCAGCTGGGCGCCTGGCGCACCGGCCTGCGC
>JAEWBU010000133.1 GCA_023390985.1 Pseudomonadota bacterium | reverse complement strand
GTGCCGCGCGACCCCTCGCGGCCGATGGGCCTGAGCCCCGCGACCGCGCAGGGCCTGCTGTGCGTCGCCGGCGTGGCCTGCTGCGTGGCGATGTCGATGCCGCAGGTGCACATCGTGGCGTACTGCTCCGACCTGGGCTTCGGCGCGGCGCGAGGTGCCGAGATGCTCGCGATCATGCTGGGGCTGGGCGTGGTCAGCCGCCTCGTGTCGGGCTGGATCTCGGACCGCATCGGCGGGCTGCGCACGCTGCTGCTCGGGTCCGTCCTGCAGGGCGTGGCGCTGCTGATGTTCCTGCCGTCCGAGGGACTGGTGTCGCTGTACCTGGTGTCGGCGATGTTCGGCCTGTTCCAGGGCGGCATCGTGCCGGCCTACGCGCTGATCGTGCGCGAGCACTTCTCGCCGGCCGAGGCGGGCGCGCGCGTGGGTACGGTGCTGATGGCCACGCTGTTCGGCATGGCGCTGGGCGGCTGGATGTCGGGCGCGGTATTCGACCTCACGGGCTCCTACCGCGCGGCCTTCCTCAACGGCATCGCGTGGAACGCGCTCAACCTCTCGATCGTGCTGTACCTGCTCTACCGGGTGAGGTCCAGTTCCAGCAGCAGCGGCTGATGGTCGGAGGCCTGCGTGCGCGAATCGACCTCGAGCCGGCGCACGCGCGTCGCCAGGTCCTGGCTGACGAAGCAGAAGTCGAAGCTGTACTCCTGGCCATGCCACTGCGCTTCGTCGTACAGCCCCAGTGTCTTGGCGTGCGGCCGGCCGGGATGCGCGCAGGTCCACGCATCCACCCAGTGCGGCGCGCCGGCCAGCGGCGCCTGCAGCTTCGCGATCAGCGGATCGCCCGCATCGCAGTTGAAGTCGCCGGTCAGCACCGCGCGCGGACCGCGCGGACGCGGCTCGAACGGATTGCCCTGCTGGCCTTCGCGGCCGGGGAACACATGCGCGGCCGCTTCCTCCTGCAGGTGGCGCAGGGCGTCGATCTGGGCCGCGCGCTGGATCGCGGAGTAGTACTCCAGGTGCGTGGTCATGATGCGCAGGGGCCCGCCGGTCGCGGGCAGCACCACCTCCAGCGCCAGGCGCGGCATGCTGTCGTGGTCCGGATCGGGGGGGCGCGGCAGCGGATGGCGCAGCACCTGCAGCGGCGCGAGCTTGCTGAACACCATGTTCCCGAACCGCTGGCGGCCGATGTCGTGCGTCCAGCGCTCGACCGCGACGCCCTCCACCGCGTGGTACTCCGGCAGCAGCCGCGCGAGCTCGGCGAACTGATCCACGCCCGCGTGCAGGCCTCGCAGGCCGGGATAGTTGTCGGCGACTTCCTGCAGGCACAGCACGTCGAACGGCGCCCAGTGCTTCACGGTGTCGACGATGCGCGCCAGGTTCACCCGGCCGTCGACGCCGCGGCCCCACTGGATGTTCCAGGTGATGACGATCATGGGGATGCCTTTCGGTGGCGGCCAGTGTAGGCAGGGCCGCACCGATGGGTTGCTATAGTGACTCGGCGATGAACGACCCCCTGGACCCGCACCGCCGCCGGCTGCTGAAGGCCGCCGTCGCGGCGGCCTCGGCAGGCGGCCTGCTGGGCCTGGCGGGGTGCGCCGGCCGCGGCAGATGGGATTCCGATCCGTTCTCGCTCGGCGTGGCCAGCGGCTCTCCCTTCGCCGATTCGGTCGTGCTCTGGACGCGCCTGCTGCCCGCGCACGGCGGCCTGCCCGACGGTGGAC
Source organism: Pseudomonadota bacterium (assembly GCA_023390985.1). GTDB lineage: Bacteria > Pseudomonadota > Gammaproteobacteria > Burkholderiales > Burkholderiaceae_C > Ramlibacter. The sequence continues at coordinate 23,071 of JAEWBU010000133.1, read as the reverse complement.
GATCGCCGGTGCCGGTGCGCTGGGAGATCGCGCACGACGAAGGCTTCTCGCGCATCGCGCAGCGCGGCGAGACGCAGGCGCTGCCGCAACTCGCGCACAGCGTGCACGTGGAAGCGCAGGGCCTGGAGCCGGACCGCTGGTACTTCTATCGCTTCCACGCGGGCGACGCGACGAGCCCGGTCGGCCGCACGCGCACCTTGCCGGCGCCCGACGCCCGGCCCGCGCGGCTGCGCGTGTCGTACGCGTCCTGCCAGCGCTGGGAGCACGGCTACTACGCGGCCTGGCGACACATGCGCGAGGAGCAGCTCGACTTCGTGATGTTCCTGGGCGACTACATCTACGAGTACCCCAACGCCACGGCCGCGGTGCGCAGCTTTCCCACGCTGGGCTGGGTGCGCACGCTGGCGCAGTACCGCGAGCGGCACGCCCTGCATCGCAGCGACCCGGACCTGCGGGCGATGCACGCGCACTGCCCCTGGCTCGTCACCTGGGACGACCACGAGGTGCAGAACGACTACGCGGGCGCGACCGAGGGCGATCGCTATCCCCTGAACCTGAACGCGTCCGGCGATTTCGCCGCGCGCCGCGCGGCCGGCTACCAGGCCTGGTACGAGCACATGCCGGTGCGGGCCGCAGACTTCGCGCGGGCGCTGGCGCAGGGCGGCGCGCGCCCGGAACTGCGCGTGCATTCGCGCTATCGCTTCGGCCGGCTGGCCGACCTGCTGCTGCTGGACGCGCGCCAGTTCCGCGATCCGATGGTGTGCTCTTCGCGTGCGCCGCGGCCTTCCGGCTACGGCAGGCCCGCCGACTGCCCGGCCTGGAACGATCCCCGCCGAAGCTTCCTGGGCGCGGCCCAGGAACAGTGGCTGGACGCGCAGTTCGCGCAGGCCGGCGGCGGCTGGACGGTGCTGGGGCAGCAGACGCTGTTCGGCCGCCGCGACGCCCAGCCCGGTCCCGGCGAGCTGCTCTGGAACGACGGCTGGGACGGCTATCCCGCCGCCCGCGCGCGCCTGACCGATTCGCTGCAGCGGCATTCGATCCGCGACGCGGTGCTGCTGGGCGGCGACGTGCACGAGAACTGGGTCGGCCATGTGAAGGCCGACTACGCGAGGGCGGACAGCCCGGCGATCGGGGTGGAGTTCTGCGGAACCAGCATCACCTCGAAATCCGGTGCACCCGAGGTCGTCGCGGCGCGGCTGGCGGAGAACCCGCACTACGTGTTCGCGGACGGCTGGCAGCGCGGCTACGGCGTCGCCGAGTTCACGCCTGCGCGCCTCACCACCAGCCTGCGCGTGCTGGACGATGCGAAGCGGCGCGACGCGCAGGTCTCCACGCTGGCGCGCTTCGCGGTCGAGCGCGGGCGCGCGCGGGTGGAGCGCGCCTGATGCCGCGGCTGCGGTTCGCCGGGTTGCTCTGGCTCCTGCTGCTCGTCGCGGGCCTCTCGCACGCCGCGCAAGTGCGGCTCTCGAACGAATCCCGCTTCGATCTTTCCCGCTCCGTCGACTACCTGGAAGACGAGGGCGGCCGGCTCACGCTGGGTGAAGTGCTGCAGCCGGAGCGGCAGGCGGCCTTCCAGCGCGTTCCGTCGAACGGTCCCGGCACGAACTTCGGCCTGACCCGCTCGGCCTACTGGTTGAGGGTGACGCTCGACCGGCCGGCCGGGCTGCCGCGCGACTGGCTGCTGGAGCTGGCCTTCGCGCCGCTGGACCGGGTGGACGTGTTCTCGCCCGAAGCGCAGGACGGCTGGAAGCACCAGGCCGGCGGCGACACGTTGCCGTTCGGGCAGCGCGCGATCTCGCATCGCAACCACGTCTTCCCGGTGCAGCTGGCGGAGGGCCCGACCACGCTGTACCTGCGGATCCGCTCCGACGCCACGCTCGCGGCCCCCTTGTTCCTGTGGCAGCCTTCCGCGCTGTGGCGGCACGACCAGGTCAGCTACGCGAGCTTCGCCCTGTACTTCGGCCTGCTGCTGGGCCTGATGGCCTACAACCTCCTGCTGTTCGTCTCGGTGCGCGAGGTCGGCTACCTGCTGTACGCCGCCTTCGTGGCGAGCATGGGCGTGGCGCAGGCGACCCTCAACGGCCTGGGACTGCAGTTCGTCTGGACCGACTGGCTCCGCTGGAATGCCGTCTCCTCGCCGGTGGCGCTGTCCGTCTGCGCGATCTTCGGCCTGCTGTTCGCGCGCAACTTCCTCTCCAGTGCCGCGCGGCTGCCGCGGCTCGACCGGCTGATGCTGGCGCTGATGACCGGCTGGAGCCTCGCGCTCGCGGCCTCGCTGGTCTTCCACTACCACGTGGCGGCGTACATGGTGCAGGCGCTGGCGGTGCTGAGCGTGGGCACGCTGCTGACGCTGGCCTCCGTCAGCGTGCGGCGCGGCTATGGCGGCGCCCGCTGGTTCTTCACCGCATGGGCGGTGCTGCTGGTGGGCGTGTTCACGCTGGCGCTGCACAACATGGGCGTGGTGCCGTCCAACGTGTTCACTTCCAACTCGCTGCTGATCGGCTCGGCGCTGGAGATGGTGCTGCTGTCGTTCGCTCTGGGCGACCGCATCAACGTGGCGCGCCGCTTCAAGGAGCAGGCCCAGGCCCGCATCGCGGCCGAGCGTGCCATGGTGGAGGTGCTCAGCCAGTCGCAGGCGCGGGTGCGCGAGGTGCTCGACGAGCGCGAGGCGATCCTGAACAACGCGGTGGTCGGCATCGTGCTGTCGATCCAGCGCCGGCACGAATGGGTGAACGAGAAGTTCGCCCAGATGCTGGGCCATCCGCGCGAGGTGCTGATCGGGCTGTCGTCGGTGTACATCCATCCGGACGAGAAGGCCTGGCTGCGGTTCGGCGTGGAGGCGCGCGCGGCGCTCATCGCCACCAACGGCTACGTCTGCGAGCGGCAGCTCAAGCGCCGCGACGGCGGGCTGTTCTGGGTGGAGATGGGCGGCAGCTGCGTGCGGCCGCACGACCCGGACTCGGGCGTGATCTGGACCTTCCTGGACATCACCGGCCGCAAGAAGTCCGAGGCGGAGATGAGAGAGGCGCTGGAGCAGCAGAAGGCGTTGAACGAGTTGCGCACGCGCTTCGTCGCCATGACCAGCCACGAGTTCCGCACCCCGCTGGCCGCCATCCTGTCCGCCGAGGAGGTGCTGCGCCACCACGGCGACCGGCTGCCGCACGCGGAGCGCATGGAAACGCTGGACAGCATCGCCGAAGGCGTGCAGCGCATGTCCCGGATGATGGATCGCGTGCTGCTGCTGGGGCGCGCCGATGCCGGCATGCTGGATTTCGTGCCGGCCCCGGTGCATCTCCCGGCGCTGTGCGGCCGCCTGGTCGAGGAGGTCCGCGCGCAGCATCCCGGATCGCGCTGCGAAGTGATCACCGGCTGGGGCGCCGACGTGGGCGAGGGCCGCTTCGACGAGAAGCTGCTGCGCCACATCCTGGGCAACCTGCTGTCCAACGCGCTGAAGTACTCGCCGGGCGGCGGCACCGTCGGCTTCGAGGTGCGGCGCGAAGGCGAGGAGATGGTGTTCGAGGTCAGCGACCGGGGCATCGGCATCCCGGCCGAAGAGGTCGGTCACCTGTTCGGGTCGTTCCACCGCGCCAGCAACGTCGGCGCGATCCAGGGCACGGGGCTGGGCTTGGCGATCGTGAAGCACGCGGTGGACAAGCACGGCGGCCGCATCGCGGTGAGCAGCGAGCTGGGGAAGGGGACCCGCTTCACCGTGCGGCTCCCAGTGCAGGACGAGGTGATCGTCCTCTGACGTCATTCCCGCGGAGGCGGGAATCCAGAGCGTCCGCCTTCAGCCGACTTCCATGGAAGCACTGGATCCCCGCCTTCGCGGGGATGACGAAGCTCAGGCCTTGAACAGCTCCAGCAGCCGATCCAGCCCGCCCTCGTTGATCGCCACCATCGCCTGCTCGCGCACCTTCGGCTTGGCGTGATACGCGACCGACAGGCCGGCTTCGCCCATCATGGGCAGGTCGTTGGCACCGTCGCCCACGGCGATGGCCTGCTTCGGCGAGATGCCCAGCTGCGCACACGTCTCCAGCAGCATCTTGCGTTTCTCGGCGCCGTCGCAGATGTCGCCCCAGGGCTGGTCGACCATGCGGCCGGTGAGCTGGCCGCAGTTGGGGCCGGATTCGATCTCCAGCACGTTGGAACGCGCGAAGTCGATGCCCAGCTTCTCGACGACCCGGTCGGCGAAGAAGGTGAAGCCGCCGGACACCAGCAGCGTCTTCAGGCCCGCTTCCTTGCAGGCCTTCACCAGTGCCTGCGCGCCCGGATTGAGCTGCAGGCGCGAGGTGTAGACCAGCTCCATGTCGGCCACCGTCACGCCGCGCAGCAGCGCGACGCGGCGGCGCAGGCTTTCCTTGAAGTCGGCGATCTCGCCGCGCATCGTCGCCTCGGTGATGGCCGCGACTTCCTCCTTCAGCCCCACGGCATCGGCGATCTCGTCCACGCACTCGATGTTGATCAGCGTGGAATCCATGTCGAAGGCGATCAGCCCGAAGTCCTTCAGGCGCAGCGGCGGGGTGATGCCCCGGATCTGCAGGCCGGGGGCGAAATCTTGGTGCGGCATGCCCGGGATTGTCGCATCGGGCCGCGCGCGCTCAGGCCTCGGGCGCGCCCGTGAACCGCCGCAGGAGCGGCGCGAGGATGTCCACCGGCAGCGGGAACACGATGGTGGAGTTCTTGTCGGCGGCGATCACCGTCAGCGTCTCCAGGTAGCGCAGCTGCAGCGCCTGTGGCTGGCGCGCCAGGATCTCGGCGGCCTCGGCCAGCTTGTGCGAGGCCTGCAGTTCGCCCTCGGCGTGGATCACCTTGGCGCGCCGCTCGCGCTCGGCCTCGGCCTGGCGCGCGATGGCGCGCACCATGGTGTCGTTCAGGTCCACGTGCTTGATCTCCACGTTGGTGACCTTGATGCCCCAGGTGTCGGTCTGCGCGTCCAGGATCTTCTGGATGTCGAGGTTCAGGCGTTCGCGCTCGGACAGCAGGTCGTCGAGCTCGTGCTTGCCCAGCACCGCCCGCAGCGTGGTCTGCGCCAGCTGGCTCGTGGCCTCGAGGTAGCGCTCCACCTGGATGATGGCGCGCGCCGGATCGACCACGCGGAAGTACAGCACCGCGCTCACCTTCACCGACACGTTGTCGCGCGAGATCACGTCCTGGCTGGGGATGTCCATCACCACCACGCGCAGGTCCACGCGCACCAGCTGCTGGATGCCGGGGATCAGGATCACCAGGCCGGGACCCTTGACCTTCCAGAAGCGCCCGAGCTGGAACACCACGCCGCGCTCGTACTCGCGCAGGATGCGCAGCGCGGTGGCGAGGAACGCCACGACCAGGAACACCACGAGGCCGAAGCCGATGCCGCCGACGATCATCGCGTTCTCCTTGTTGTTCGTTCAGGGCGACGGCACCACGTCCAGCACGCCGTCGCGCAGGCTGCTCACGAGCACGCGGTCGCCCACCTGCAGCTGCGCGGGGCCGCGCACCTTCCAGTGCTCGCCCTGCACCAGCGCCCAGCCCTGGCCGCCGGAATACTCGACGAGTTCGCCGCCGGCCCCCACCAGCGTCTGCGGGCCGGTGACGACCGGACGGCGCCGGGCCTTGGCCGCCATGCCGACCACCAGCAGGATGAAGGCGGCGGTCAGCAGCGCCAGCCCGCCGACCAGCGGCAGCGGCACGCCCCAGCCGGGCGACTCGCTGTCGATCAGCATCACGCAGCCGAACGCGAACGCGACGATGCCGCCCAGGCCGAGCACGCCGAAGCTCGGCAGGAACGCCTCGGCGACCAGGAAGGCGATGCCCAGCAGGATGAGCGCGAGGCCCGCGTAGTTGACCGGCAGCATCTGCAGCGCGAACAGCGCCAGCACCAGGCAGATCGCGCCGATCACGCCCGGCGCCACCATGCCCGGGTTGCTGAACTCGAACACCAGGCCGTACACGCCGACCATCATCAGCAGCAGCGCCAGGCTGGGATTGGTGATCACCGACAGCAGGTGGCTGCGCCAGTCCTCCTCGAAGGCGACCTGCGGCGCGTCGCGGGTCTGCAGCCGGTGCACGGTGGCCCCGATGCGCAGCTCGCGGCCCTCGAGCTGGCGCATCAGGTCGGGCAGGTCCACGGCCACCAGGTCGACCACCTTGAGCTGGATCGCCTCGGGTGCCGACAGGCTCACCGCTTCGCGCACCGCCTTCTCGCCCCATTCGGCATTGCGGCCGCGCAGCTGCGCCAGGCCGCGGATGTAGGCGGCGGCGTCGGAGATGCGCTTGGCCGTGAGCGCGTCGCCGAGGTCGGGCGCACTCGGCGCGCTGGCGCCGGAGGCCGGCTTGCCCGGGGGCAGGGGATTGTTCGGCTGCGGACCGCCCGGCATGCCGATCGCGACCGGCGTGGCCGCGCCCAGCGTGCTGGCCGGCGTCATCGCCGCGACGTGGCTGGCGTACAGGATGTAGGTGCCGGCGCTCGCCGCCCGCGCACCGCCGGGCGCGACGAACGAGGCCACCGGCACCGGCGAGGACAGGATGTCCTTGATCATCATGCGCATCGCGCCGTCGAGGCCGCCGGGCGTGTCGATCTGCAGGACGAGGAGCTGCGCCTTCTGCTTGTGCGCCAGCGCGAGCCCGCGGCGCAGGTAGTCGGCGCTGGCCGGGCCGATGGCGCCATCGAGCTGCAGCACCACCACCGGCGGCCGGGCAACGTCTTGCGCCAGGGCCCAGGATGCGGCAAGCCACAGGGCCAGCAGGCAGAGCAGGCGGACGGCGCGGCTCATGCGACGAGTCTCGACACTCGTCAGGGCTTAGGCAAGCTCAGCCGGGAAGAAACCGTCATTCCCGCGAAGGCGGGAATCCAGAGCTCCCGCCTTCTGCAGCGCCCGAGGGAAGCACTGGATCCCCGCCTCCGCGGGGATGACGAGGCCGGTGGCGGGCGGCGGGGGACGACGCTTACGCCGTCTCCGCCACCTTCGGCTGCCCCAGCGACCGCAGCACGTCGCGCACCATCTGCGCCCGGTCCTTGGGCTCCTTGAGCTCGCGCTCGATGCGCAGCTTCTCGTTGCCGGCCAGCTTGATGTGCCGGTTCTTCTGCACCAGCTCGATGATGCGCAGCGAGTCGATCGGCGGGTTCGGCCGGAAGCTGATGTTCGTGACGCCAGGCGCGGCATCGACCTTGACCACGCCGTACGGCCGGGCCAGCACGCGCAGCCGGTGCACGTCCACCAGGTTCTGCGCCTGCGGCGGCAGCTTGCCGAAGCGGTCGACGATCTCCTCCAGCAGCGAATCGATCTGGTCGGTGGTCCTGGCGGTCGCCAGCTTCTTGTAGAACGACAGCCGCAGGTGCACGTCGCCGCAGTAGTCCTCGGGCAGCAGGGCGGGGGCGTGCAGGTTGATCTCGGTGGTGGCCGACAGCGGGGCCAGCAGGTCCGGCTCCTTGCCCGCCTTCAGCGACTTCACCGCCTCGGCCAGCATCTCGTTGTAGAGCTGGAAGCCGACCTCCAGCATGTTGCCGCTCTGGTTCTCGCCCAGCACCTCGCCGGCGCCGCGGATCTCCAGGTCGTGCATGGCGAGGTAGAAGCCCGAGCCCAGTTCCTCCATCTGCTGGATCGCGTCCAGGCGCTGCGCGGCCTGCTTGGTCAGGCTCTCCAGGTCCGGGACCATCAGGTAGGCATAGGCCTGGTGGTGGCTGCGGCCGACGCGGCCGCGCAGCTGGTGCAGCTGCGCCAGGCCGAACTTGTCGGCGCGGCTGATGACGATGGTGTTGGCCGTGGGCACGTCGATGCCGGTCTCGATGATGGTCGAGCACAGCAGCACGTTGAAGCGCTGCGAGACGAAGTCGCGCATCACGCGCTCGAGCTCGCGCTCGGGCATCTGGCCGTGCGCCACCGCGATGCGCGCCTCGGGCAGCAGCTGCTCCAGCCGCTCGCGGCGGTTCTCGATGGTCTCGACCTCGTTGTGGAGGAAATAGACCTGGCCGCCGCGCTTCAACTCGCGCAGCACGGCCTCGCGGATCACGCCGTTGCCCTCGTTGCGCACGAAGGTCTTGATGGCCAGGCGCCGCTGCGGCGCGGTGGCGATCACCGACAGGTCGCGCAGGCCCTCCAGCGCCATGCCCAGCGTGCGGGGGATCGGCGTGGCGGTGAGCGTGAGCACGTCCACCTCGGCGCGCAGCGCTTTCATCGCCTCCTTGTGGCGCACGCCGAAGCGATGCTCCTCGTCGATGATGAGCAGGCCCAGGTTCTTGAACTTGACGGTGTTGGACAAAAGCTTGTGCGTCCCCACCACGATGTCCACGCTGCCGTCGGCCAGGCCCTTGGCGGCGGCCGTGATCTCCTTTTGCGAGCGGAAGCGGCTCATCTCCGCCACCTTCACCGGCCACTTGGAGAAACGATCCACCAGCGTCTGGTAGTGCTGCTCGGCCAGCAGCGTGGTGGGGGCGAGGAAGGCCACCTGCTTGCCGCCGGTGACGGCGATGAAGGCGGCGCGCAGCGCGACCTCGGTCTTGCCGAAGCCCACGTCGCCGCACACCAGGCGGTCCATCGGCTGCGGCGAGATCATGTCCTGGATCACCGCGTGGATGGCGGCGTTCTGGTCGGCCGTCTCCTCGAAGCCGAAGTCGTTGGCGAACACCTCGTAGTCCTGCGGCGAGAAGCGGAAGGCGTGGCCTTCGCGGGCGGCGCGGCGGGCGTAGATGTTCAGCAGCTCCGCGGCGGTGTCGCGCACCTGCTCGGCGGCCTTGCGCTTGGCCTTTTCCCACTGGCCCGAGCCCAGCTTGTGCAGCGGCGCCTCGTCGGCCGACACGCCGGTGTAGCGGCTGATCTGGTGCAGCTGGCTCACCGGCACGTAGAGCGTCGCCTTGTCCGCATATTCGAGATGCAGGAACTCGGTGTTGCCCTGGCCCAGGTCCAGGTTCACCAGGCCCTTGTAGCGGCCGATGCCGTGCTGGGCGTGGACCACCGGGTCGCCGACGTTCAGCTCGGACAGGTCCTTGATCAGCGCCTCGACGTCGCTGACCTGCTCCTGCTTCTTGCGGCGCCGCGTGGTGGGACCGGCCGCGAACAGCTCGGTCTCGGTGACGAAGTCGATCGACTCCTCGATCCAGCGGAAGCCCTCGGTCAGCGCCGCGGTGGCGATGCCCAGTTTCTCGTCGCTGGCCTGGAATTCCGCCAGCGAATCGAACGCCGGCGGTGAAAGGTGGCTGGCGCGGAAGAAGTCCAGCAGGCTCTCGCGCCGGCCGGCGCTTTCGGCCAGCAACAGCGTGCGTTCGGTGGTGGCGGCCAGGTGCTGCTTGAAGCGGGCGAGCGGCTCCTCGGCGCCGCGGACGACGGAGATGTCGGGCAGCTTCTGGAAGAGGGCGCTGTCGGCGACATCCTGCGCACCGGGCCGCAGCGCCAGCTGCGCCTGCTCGTTGGCCCGCGCGTAGAACTGCTCGATGGTGAGGAACAGCGCCTCGGGCGGCAGGATGGGCCGCTCGGGGTCGCCCTGCAGCAGGCGATGGCGGTCGCGCGTGTCCTGCCAGAAGCGCTGGAACGCGGGCTCCAGGTCGCCGTGCAGCACCAGCGTGGCCTGCGCGCCGAGGTAGTCGAACACCGTCGCCGTCTCGTCGAAGAACAGCGGCAGGTAGTACTCGATGCCGGCGGTGGCGACTCCGTTGCCCATGTCCTTGTAGATGCGGCTCTTGGTCGGGTCGCCCTCGAGCAGCTCGCGCCAGCGGCTGCGGAAGCGCGCACGCGCCTCGTCGTCCATCGGGAACTCGCGGCCCGGCAGCAGGCGCACTTCGGGCACGGGATACAGGCTGCGCTGGCTGTCCGGATCGAAGGTGCGGATGGAATCGATCTCGTCGTCGAACAGGTCGACCCGGTAGGGCACCGGCGAGCCCATGGGGAACAGGTCGATCAGTCCGCCGCGCACCGCGTACTCGCCCGGGCTCACCACCTGCGTGACGTGGTTGTAGCCCGCGAGCGTGAGCTGCGCCTTGAGCTTGGACTCTTCCAGCTTCTGCTTGACCGCGAAGTGGAAGGTGTAGCCCGCCAGGAACGAGGGCGGCGCGACGCGGTAAAGCGCCGTGGTGGCCGGCACGATCACCACGTCGGCCTCGCCCTGCGAGATGCTCCACAGCGTGGCGAGGCGCTCGCTGATCAGGTCCTGGTGCGGCGAGAAGGTGTCGTAGGGCAGCGTCTCCCAGTCGGGGAAGAGGCAGACGCGCAGGTCGGGCGCGAAGAAGACGAGTTCATCGAGCAGCCGCTGCGCGTCGCCGGCGCCCGAGGTGACGATGGCGGTGGGGCGGCCGGCGGCCTTCTCGCGTTCGGCCAGGCGTGCCAGCAGCAGCGCGTCGGCCGAGCCGGGCGGACGGGGCAGGGCGAAACGCTTGCCGGCGGTGAGCTTGGGAAGATCCATTCTTTTTCGAGTGGCAAATGCAAACACCCCTCACGACGCAGGTGAGGGGTGATGCGACGAATTCTAGAATCCCCTCATCTTGGCTGCTGCTCATCCTCCTAAATCCCCCGCGCGTTGCCACGCGCTGATCCCCGCCGCCGGCACCGGCTCCCGCGCCGGCACGGCCGGGCCCAAGCAGTACGAAATGCTGGCGGGGCGGATGCTGGTGCAGCACACGCTGGAGGCGTTCACGCACGTCGATCGCATCGCTTCGGTGCTGGTCGTGGTCGCGCCCGGCGACGAACTGATGCCCGCCGGGCCCGGCTACCGCATCAGCGCCCGCGGCGGCGCCACGCGCGCGGCCTCGGTCGCGGGCGGGCTGGCTGATCTGCAGGCCCATGGGGCGCACGACGACGACTGGGTGCTGGTGCACGACGCGGCACGCTGCCTGGTGACGCCGGCGCAGATCGACCGGCTGATCGATGCCTGCGTGGGCGACGACGCCGGCGGCCTGCTGGCTCAGCCGCTGGCCGACACGCTGAAAGAGGAAGAGGGCGGCCGCGTGGCGCGAACGCTCTCTCGCGATCGCAAATGGCTGGCGCAGACGCCGCAGATGTTCCGGCTGGCGCTGCTGCGGCGCGCGCTGGAACATGCAGGCGATGCGGTGACGGACGAGGCTTCGGCCATCGAGGCGATCGGGCTGCGGCCGCGGCTGGTGGCGGGCAGCCCGCAGAACTTCAAGGTGACCTGGCCGGAGGATTTCGCCCTGGCCGAGGCGGTACTCAGGAGCAGGACGAACCAATGACGGGAATGCGGATCGGCGAAGGATGGGATGTGCACGCGCTCGTGCCGGGGCGGCCGCTGGTGATCGGCGGCGTGGTGGTGCCCTACGAGCGCGGGCTGCTGGGGCACTCGGATGCCGATGTGCTGCTGCATGCGATCACCGACGCGCTGCTCGGCGCGGCGGGGCTGGGCGACATCGGGCGGCATTTCCCCGACACCGATGCGCGCTTCAAGGGCGCGGATTCCATGCTGCTGCTGGAAGAGGCCATGCGGCGCGTGGCGGCCGAGGGCTGGTCCATCGCCAACGTGGACAGCACCGTGGTGGCTCAGGCGCCCAAGCTGGCGCCGCACATCGCCGCGATGCGCGAGCGCATCGCCAAGGGCCTGGGGTTGCCGGCTTCGCAGGTGAACGTGAAGGCCAAGACGGCGGAGAAGCTGGGCCCGGTGGGGCAGGGCCAGAGCATCGAGGCGCGCGCCGTCGTGCTGCTGATTGGAGCTGGATCCCCGCCTGCGCGGGGATGACGGCCTGCGGCCTTCAGCTGACCTCTTCGACCCGGGGTGCCGGAAGCGGCGCCTCGCCCGCGCCCGCGGCCTTCGGCCGCTGCAGCTTGATGTGCGCGGCCAGGCCACCGGACGTGGTGTTGGCCAGCGCGAAGATGCCGCCCATGCGCTGCACTGTCTTGTCGACGATGGCCAGGCCCAGGCCGGCGCCGGTGGCGGCGGTGCGTGCCGCGTCGCCACGGAAGAACGGCTTGACCAGGTTGGGCAACGCTTCGGGCGCCACGCCCATGCCGTGGTCGCGCACCTTCAGCAGCACCCACTCGTTGCGCTGCTTGGCGGCGATGTCCACCACCGCGATGCCGGTCTCGGGCGTCTTGCCGTAGCGGCGCGCGTTCTCCAGCAGGTTGGACACCACGCGCGCCAGTTCCACCTCGTCGGCCAGCACGTAGAGGCTCTTGGGCACGTCGGTGTTGATGCGCATGTCGCCGTGGTCCTGCACGGCGTACACGCAGGCCTCGATCACCTCGCGCAGGTTGACCTGCTTGAGCTCCGCATGGTCGGGGCGCGCGTAGTCGAGGAACTTGTCGATGATGGCGTCGAGCTGGTCGATGTCCGAGGCCATGTGCTCGCGCGCTTCCTGGTCGGCGACGCTCATCTCGGTCTCGAGACGCAGGCGGGCCAGCGGCGTGCGCAGGTCGTGCGAGATGCCGGCCAGCATGACGGCCCGGTCCTGCTCGATCTTGGCCAGCTGCTGCGCCATCCGGTTGAAGCCGATGTTCACCTCGCGGATCTCGCTGGTGACGGCCTTCTCGTCGAGCCGGCTGGCGTCGAAGTCGCCGTCGCGCACGCGGCTGGCGGCGAAGGACAGTTGCTTCAGCGGCCGGTTGATCAGGCGCGCGATCAGCGCGGCGCCCGCCAGCGACAGGCCGGCCGCCGTGATCAGCCAGATGAGCCAGGTGCGTCCGCCCACCCGGGTGAAGCGATTGCGGTCCATCAGCAGCCAGTATGAATCGGCGTCGATCTTGAAGCCGACCCAGAAACCTTTTTCCTGGTTGACTGCGGAAGCCAGCACGGTTCCTGGACCCAACCGTGTGACCAATTCTTCCGCGACCCGCTCATCCAGCGAGGCCGAATCGAACACCACGTAAACGTCCGTAGGCTTGCTCGGAAGGATGCGGACGCCTTCCTGTTCGGCCAGGGTCTTGATCAGGGAGACGCGGGCGATCGCGTCGGAATAGCGCAGCGCCGCGCGGCTCAGATTGACCAGGGAGGCGATCTGCTGGGCCGTCTGCACCGCTCGCGGCTCGAATTCCAGCGCGCGGAAGGTCTGCAGCCAGGCCACGATGGAGCCGATCAGCAGGAGGGACAGCAGGAAGAAGGTGCGCCAGAAGAGCGACAGGCCCACCCGCGGACGCATCTCCAGCGGTGCAGGCGCCGTTTCCAGCGGGGCGGGGCCCGTCAAATCCATGCTGGTCGCAACGCCTCGAATCACCTGACCCCTCTAGGAATGCAATGCCCCGGACACGGCCGGGGCTGCGATGGGGGCCGGGTCAGCCCGCGCCGTCCGGTACGAACACGTAGCCCACGCCCCACACGGTCTGAATATAGCGTGGGGCCGAGGGGTCCAGCTCGACGAGTTTGCGAAGACGCGACACCTGCACGTCGAGACTGCGGTCGAACGGTTCGAATTCACGGCCGCGTGCCAGCTGCGCGAGCTTTTCGCGCGAGAGCGGCTGGCGCGGATGCCGCACCAGCGCCTTGAGCATCGCGAACTCGCCCGTGGTCAGCGGCAGCTCGTCGCCGTTCTTGCGCAGGGTGCGGGCGCCCAGGTCGAAGGCGAAGGGGCCGAACGTGACCACCTCGTTCTCGCTGGAGGGCGCGCCGGGCGCTTCCTGCGCCGGGCGGCGGCGCAGCACGGCGTGCACGCGGGCCAGCAGCTCGCGCGGGTTGAACGGCTTGCCCAGGTAGTCGTCGGCGCCGACTTCCAGGCCCACGATGCGGTCCACGTCCTCGCCCTTGGCGGTGAGCATGATGATCGGGGTGCGGTCGTTGGCGGCGCGCAGGCGGCGGCAGATCGAAAGACCGTCTTCGCCGGGCATCATCAGGTCCAGGACGATCAGGTCGGCGGTCTCGCGCAGCATCAGACGATTGAGCGCCTTGCCATCTTCGGCCAGGATGACTTCGAAGCCCTCTTGCGTGAGGTAGCGCCTGAGCAGGTCACGGATCCGGGCGTCATCATCGACGACCAGGATCTTGTCGGTCCGGGCAGCGGCTTGTGTCATGATGCTCCAAAACGTATTTGTAACAGAGCCGATTCTGAAGGCCTTGCCCAGCGAAAAACGCGGTTTCCGCCGGGCCTTGACACACTGTTACACAAGTTGCGGCACGTGGCCGCGATTCACTTTTCGGGCGTGAACTTCCACCGCCCGCAACGTTCAAGCTGAGATGAAAGCTCTTCCTTTCCTCCGCCTTCACGTCCAAACCCTTGCTGCTGCTGCGCTCCTGGCCGCCGCGCCGGCGATGGCCCAGACCCTGCCGGTGCCCGAGAACGTGGTCCAGCTGGCCGCCAGCGCCACCGTCGAGGTGGCCCAGGACACCCTGTCCTTCGTCCTTGCGGCGACCCGCGAAGGGACGGATCCGGGGCAGATCCAGACCCAGCTGAAGGCCGTGCTAGACCAGGCGCTGGCCGAGGCGAAGAAATCGGCCCGCCCCGAAGCCATGGAAGTGCGCACGGGCAACTTCAACGTCAGCCCGCGCTACAGCCGCGACGGCCGCATCACCGGCTGGGTGGGCACCGCCGAACTGCTGCTGGAAGGCACGGATTTCGGCCGCATCAGCCAGACCGCCGGCCGCCTGACCGGCATGAACGTCGCGGGCGCCTCGTTCCGCCTCAGCCGCGAGCAGCGCGAGCAGGCCGAACGGCAGGCCCAGGCCGAGGCCGTGCAGCGCTTCCGTGCCCGCGCCGGCGAGCTGGCCAAGGGCTTCGGCTTCAACGGCTACACGCTGCGCGAGGTGTCCGTGCATGCGCAGGAGCCGGGCATCCCGCCGCGGCCGCGCATGATGACGATGGAAGCCAAGGCCGCTTCCGCCGACGCGCCGGTGCCGGTCGAGGCGGGCAAGACGGCCGTGATGGTGAACGTCTCGGGTTCCGTACAGCTTCGCTAGCCGGCGTCCGACAGTTGGGCGCCGCCGCGCGCGGCCAAATCCGGGTCCATGTGGGCCGAGTTCACCGATGCCGCAGCCAGTCCCGACGCCGCCCGCGCCGGTCCCGAGCTGTTCATCGTGATCAACCCGGGCTCGGGCGACCAGGATGCGCAGGAGCGCCGCGCGGTTCTTGAGCGGGTGTTCGGCCAGGCCGGCCGGCGCTTCCGCTTCGTCGACCTGGACGGCCCCTGGAACCTGGGGGAAGCCGCCGAGGCGGCTTGCTCGCTCGCGGAGTTGAACGGCGGCATCGTGGTGGCCGTCGGCGGCGACGGCACCATCAACACCGTCGCCCAGGCGGTCTGGCGCCGCGGCTGCATCCTCGGCGTGCTGCCGCAGGGCACCTTCAACCTGTTCGGGCGCGAGTGGGGCATCGCGCAGGACCTCGAGACCGCCGCCCGCGCGCTGCTGGAGGCGCGATCGCAGCCGGTGCAGGTGGGGCAGATCAACCACCGCCTGTTCCTGGTCAACGCCAGCCTGGGGCTGTACCCGCAGCTGCTGCAGGACCGCGAGGAATTCAAACGCCAGTTCGGCCGCAAGCGCTGGGTGGCTGTCCTCGCGGGGCTCAAGACCATCTTCGACTGGCGCCGGCAGCTGAAGCTGGACATCGAACTCGACGGGCGCATCACCCGCGTGACGACGCCCACTCTCTTCGTGGGAAACAACCGCCTGCAGCTCGAACGCGTGGGCATGGAGCCGGACGTCGCCTCCAAGGTGGGGGAGGGCTGCCTGGCGGCCCTGATGGCCAGGCCGATCGGTACCTGGACCATGGTCTGGCTGATGGTGCGCGGCCTCTTCGGCCGGCTGGGCGACTCGGAGCAGGTGCGCAGCTTCGCATTCCGAAAGCTCACGGTGCACATGCCGCGGAGGCGCCGCGCCAAGGTGGCCGCCGACGGCGAGGTCGGCGCGATGACGCCGCCGCTGGTGTTCCAGGTGGCGGAGCGGCCGCTGTTCCTCATGGTCCCGCGCCCCGAGCACCGGGCGCCGGTCGAATGAGCCTGCTGCTGCACATCTCCGACACCCATTTCGGCACGGAACAGCCGCCGGTGGTCGACGCCTTGCGGCGCATGGCGCACGAGCTGCGGCCCGACGTGGTCGTGCTCAGCGGCGACATCACCCAGCGCGCCCGTTCCGCGCAGTTCGCCGCCGCGCGCGAGTTCTGCGATTCACTGAACGTGCCTCGCCTGCTGGCGCTGCCCGGCAACCACGACATCCCGCTCTACAACCTGTGGGCGCGGATATTCCATCCGTACCGCGGCTACCGCGCAGCCTTCGGCGACGAGCTCGAGCCGGAGCTGGACCTGGACGACCTGCTGGTCGTGGGCGTCAACACCACGCGGCCGGTGCGGCACAAGGACGGCGAGGTCTCGCGGTCGCAGATCGAGCGGGTGTCCGGGCGCCTGCGGTCGGCGCGGCGCGAGCAGCTGCGGGTGGTGGTCACGCACCAGCCGGCCTGCGTGATGCGCGACGAGGACGAGAAGGACCGCCTGCATGGCGGTCATCGCGCGGTGCGGGCCTGGTCCAAGGCGGGGGCCGACCTGGTGCTGGGCGGCCACATCCATCTGCCTTACCTGAGCGACCTCTGCGCGAAGGTGAAGGACACCGAGCGCACGATGTTCTGCCTGCAGGCGGGCACGGCGGTGTCGCACCGCGTGCGGTTCGCGACGCCGAATTCAGTGAACGTGCTGAGGTGGTCGGCGCCGGCCGCGGGGCAGCCGCGCGAATGCCGGGCCGAGCGCTGGGACTACGACCTGGCGGACGACCGGTTCGAATGCACGCACAACCACGAGCTGAAGCTCGCGGACTAGCGCGTCATTGCGCGGCCCAGCCGCCGTCCATGTTCCAGGCCACGCCACGCACGTTGTTCGCGGCCGGCGAGCAGAAGAACACGGCGAGCTCGCCCAGCTCATCCGGCGTGGTGAACTGCATCGAGGGCTCCTTCTCGCCCAGCAGGCGCTTGGTCGCTTCCTCGTTGGTCCAGCCGTTGGCGGCGGCCTTGGCGTCGACCTGCTTCTGCACCAGCGGCGTGAGCACCCAGCCCGGGCAGATGGCGTTGCAGGTCACGCCGGTGGTGGCGGTCTCGAGCGCGACCACCTTCGTCATGCCCACGATGCCGTGCTTGGCCGCGACGTAGGCGACCTTCTCGGTCGAAGCCACCAGGCCGTGCACCGAGGCGACGTTGATGATGCGGCCCCAGTTGGCGGCCTTCATCGCCGGCAGCGCCAGGCGCGTGGCATGGAAGGCGCTGGAGAGGTTGATGGCGATCACCGCATCCCAGCGCTCCGGCGGGAAATCTTCCACCTTGGCGACGTGCTGGATGCCGGCGTTGTTGACGAGCACATCCACGCGGCCGAACTGCGCGGCCGCGTACTTCATCATGTCCTCGATCTCGGCGGGCTTGCTCATGTCGGCGCCGTGGTAGGCGACCTTCACGCCCAGCTTGGCGATCTCGGCCTTCGGGCCTTCGACGTCGCCGAAGCCGTTGAGCACGATGTTCGCGCCTTGTCGCGCCAGGGCTTTGGCGATGCCGAGGCCGATGCCGCTGGTCGAGCCCGTGACGAGGGCGGTTTTGCCGGTGAGCATGAAGACAGTCTCCGTGGATCGATTGGTACGATGCTGGCGCAAGCGCCGGCCCGCTGGGGGCCGCGCGGAAGTATCGGATATTTGCCCCATGGCCACCCCTAAGCTGAATTACGTACCGTGCGCCGACGCCGACGGCGGCCATCGCATGGCGTACTGGTCGTGGGGCGACGAGCACGCCCCGCGCGTCGTCGTGTGCGTGCACGGCCTGTCGCGCCAGGGCCGCGACTTCGACGTGCTGGCCCGGGCGCTGGTCGAACGCAGCCGCGAGCCGCTGCGCGTGGTCTGCCCCGACGTGGTCGGCCGCGGCAGGAGCGACTGGCTCAAGAACCCGCAGGGCTACCAGCTGCCGACCTACGCCGGCGACATGCTCGCGATGCTGGCGCAGCTGCATGCGCAGGCTCCGATCACCGACCTCTCGTGGTTCGGCACCAGCATGGGCGGACTCATCGGCATGGCGATCGCCGGCGCGCCCAAGCTGCCGCTGCCCACGCCGGTCAAGCGCCTCGTGCTCAACGACGTCGGCCCGGTGGTGCAGTGGCAGGCCCTGCAGCGCATCAGCGCGTACCTGGGCCAGACCGGCCGCTTCACCGACGTGCACGAGGCCGCGGAAGCGATGTGGAAGATCTCCACCGGCTTCGGCGCGCACACGCCCGAGCAGTGGCTCGCGCTTTCCGAACCCATGGTCAAGCCGCATGCCGAAGGCGGCGTGACCCTGCACTACGACCCGGCGATCGCCGTGCCGGTCAAGGCCATGACCGAGGCCCAGGCCCGGGAAGGCCAGGCCGCGCTCTGGTCGCTGTACGACGCGATCACGGCCCGCACGCTGCTCACCCGCGGCGCGCAGTCCGACCTGCTGAACAAGGACACCGCGCTGGAGATGACCCGGCGCGGCCCGCGCGCCGAACTCGTCGAGTTCGAAGGCGTGGGCCATGCGCCCACCTTCGTGGCGCCCGCGCAGGTCGACGTCGCCGCCTCCTTCCTGTTGCGACCATGAAGCGGCAGATGGCCGAACCCGTGCAGGGCGGCCCGGTCCCCGAGCTGATCGCCGCGACCGAACTGGCCCTGCCGCAGCAGACCGACGCGCTGGCGCGGGCCCGCGCCTTCGCCGAGCCCTTCATCGCGCACGAGACGCTGGAGCATGGCGAGAACACGCTCGAGCACGCCGATGCGGTGGCGGCGATCCTGAAGTCCATGGGCGGCTCGCAGGCGATGCAGGCGGCCAGCTACCTGGTCTACGCCTCCTCGCACCTGAACAAGCCGCAGGAGGTCATCGCCAAGGCCTTCGGCGACAGCTACGCGGCGCTGGCGGTGGAGACCACGGCGCTGGTGCGCGTGCAGCGCCAGGCGCGCACGAACGAAGAGGCATCGCGCGCCGTCGAGGACCGCAAGGCGCAGACCGAGAACGTGCGCAAGATGCTGCTGGCGTTCTCGCGCGACCTGCGGGTGGTGATGCTGCGGCTGGCCTCGCGACTGCAGACGCTGCGCTGGCATGCCACGCACAAGGTGCCGGCGCCCGCGAGCGTGGCGCGCGAGGCGCTCAGCGTGTTCGCGCCGCTGGCCAACCGGCTGGGCATCTGGCAGGTCAAGTGGGAGATGGAGGACCTCGCGTTCCGCTTCCTCGAGCCCGACACCTACAAGCAGGTGGCGCGGCTGCTGGACGAGAAGCGGGTTGAGCGCGAGGCCTACGTCGACCAGCTGCGGCTGCGGCTGCAGGCGGACCTGAAGTCGCAGGGCATCAGCGCGCAGGTGCAGGGGCGGCCCAAGCACATCTACAGCATCGTCAAGAAGATGCGCGGCAAGGCGCTGGACTTCGCCGAGGTGTTCGACGTGCGGGCGCTGAGGGTCATCGTGCCCGAGGTGCGCGACTGCTACGCGGCGCTGTCGTGGGTGCACCAGCAGTTCGAGCCGATCGAGTCCGAGTTCGACGACTACATCGCCAGGCCCAAGCCGAACGGCTACCAGTCGCTGCACACCGTGGTGCGCGACGAGGGCGGCCGGCCGATCGAGATCCAGATCCGCACGCAGAAGATGCACGAGCACGCCGAGCACGGCGTGGCCGCGCACTGGGCCTACAAGGAAGCCGGCACCAAGGGCTATTCGGGCGTGGCGGCCGCGGGCGAATACGACGCGAAGATCGCCGTGCTGCGCCAGCTGCTGGCGTGGGAGCGCGACCTCGCAGGCGGCAGCCAGGGGCTGTTCGAGGACAGCATCTACGTGCTGACGCCGAACGCCGCGATCGTGGAGCTGCCCAAGGGCGCCACGCCGGTGGACTTCGCCTACACCGTCCACACCAGCCTGGGCCATCGCTGCCGCGGCGCGCGGGTCGATGGCGCGATGGTGCCGCTCAACACGCAGCTGCAGAACGGGCAGACCGTGGAGATCGTGGCGGCCAAGGAGGGCGGGCCCTCGCGCGACTGGCTCAACGCGGACCTCGGCTTCCTGGCCAGCCACCGCGCCAAGGCCAAGGTGCGCGCCTGGTTCAACGAGCAGGTGCGGCACGAGACCATCGCGCGCGGCCGCGAACTGGTCGAGAAGTTCCTGCAGCGCGAGGGCCGCACCTCGCTGAACCACGGCGACCTGGCGAGCCAACTCGGCTTCAAGACCCCCGACGACCTGTTCTTCGTGGTCGGCAAGGACGAGTACTCGCTGCGCAACATCGAGACGCTGCTGCGACCGCCCGAAGCGCCGCTGCCGCAGGACGAGTACCTGCTGCTCAAGAAAGCCAAGCCGGTCGACCGCTCCACCAACAAGGGCGGCGTGCTGGTCGTCGGCGTGGACTCGCTGATGACGCAGCTGGCGCGCTGCTGCAAGCCGGCGCCGCCGGACGAGATCGCCGGCTTCGTCACGCGCGGCAAGGGCGTGAGCATCCATCGGCGCGACTGCAGCAACTTCCGCGAGCTGGCCTCGCGCAACACCGGCCGGGTGATCGACGTCGAATGGGGCACGCCCAAGTCCGACGGCGCGGCGGTCTATCCGGTGGACGTGGCGGTCGAGGCCTCGGACCGGCAGGGGCTGCTGCGCGACATCTCGGAAGTCTTCGCCAAGGAGAAGATGAACGTGATCGGCGTGCAGACGCAGTCGGTGCGCGACACGGCGTGGATGACGTTCACGGTGGAAGTCGCCGACTCCGCGCGGCTGGCGAAAGTGCTGGGGCTGGTGCGCGAAGTGACGGGCGTGCGTCTCGCGCGTCGTCGATAGAAAAGAGGGCGCCGGGCTCTGCTACAATCTCGCCTCTCGAACGACACATAGGCGCGTAGCTCAGCTGGTTAGAGCACCACCTTGACATGGTGGGGGTCGTTGGTTCGAGTCCAATCGCGCCTACCAATCTCTTCATGGCCCGCCCACAGGCGGGCCATTTCTTTTTTCCAGGCCTCCCTCAGAGCACGAACGGCCGCCCCGTTACCGGCGTCGTCGCCACGGCCATCTCCTGCTTGGCCATGATCCCGGCCTCCCACGCGAGGCGGCCGCCTTCGATGGCCAGGCGGAAGGCGCGGGCCATCGCCACCGGGTCGTGCGCCAGCGCCACGGCCGAATTCACCAGCACGGCGTCGTAGCCCAGCTCCATGGCCTGCACCGCGTCGCGCGGCGAGCCGATGCCGGCGTCCACCACCAGCGGCACGCCCGGCAGGCGCGACCGCAGGGTGCGCAGCGCGGTCGGATTGAGCAGGCCCTGGCCCGAGCCGATCGGCGCGCCCCACGGCATCAGGATGCGGCAGCCGGCATCCAGCAGGCGGTTGCAGGTGACGAGGTCGTCGGTGCAGTACGGGAACACCTCGAAGCCGTCCTTGGCCAGCTCGCGCGCGGCATCGACCAGCTCCCAGGGGTCGGGCTGCAACGTGTATTCGTCGCCCACCACCTCCAGCTTGATCCAGTTCGTGCCGAACATCTCTCGCGCCATGCGCGCCAGCGTGACGGCCTCGCGTGCCGTGGTGCAGCCCGCCGTGTTGGGCAGCAGCCGCGCGCCGCTCTCGCGGATGAAACGGTAGAACTCGTTGGTCTCGCCGCCGCCGCCCGAGAGCTGGCGGCGCAGGCCGACGGTGACGACCTGCGTGCCGGAAGCCTGGATGGCTTCGCGCAGCGTGTCGGGCGATGGGTAGCTGGCGGTGCCGAGGAAGAAGCGGCTTTCGAGTTCGACGCCGGCGATGGAAAAGGCCATGGGTTTCAACCTCCCGTGATGGGTTCGAATGTCATGACGACGTCGCCGTCGTTCAGCCGGCACTGCTCGCGCAGGTCGCGCGGCACGAAGTCGCCGTTGACAGCGGTGGCCAGCGCGGCCGGCGGCTTGTCGAGCGCGGCCACCAGGCCGGCCAGGGTGGTGCCTTCGGGGAACTCGAGGCGTTCCTTGTTCAGCTGGATGGCGATCATGCAAAAGTCTCCAGGGCGGTCTCGACCAGGCCCGGCGCGATCAGCCAGCCGTGCCGGAACAGGCCGTTGATGCGGGTCAGGCCCGCGCGGCTTTCCAGCAGGGGCTGGTTGTCGGGCAGGGCCGGCCGCAGGTTGGTTTCGGAATGGACGATGCGCGCCTCGGCCAGCGCCGGCACGATGCTGTGCGCCGCGGCCAGCAGTTCGACGGTCGTGCGCAGCGACACCGGCGAGCGGTCCTCGCTCTCGATCTCGCTCGCGCCGACGACGATGGTGTCGGGCGCGCGCGGCACCAGGTAGACGCGATGCCTTGCGTGCAGCAGCCGCACCGGGCGGCGCAGTTCCACGCCGGGCGCCTGCAGCCAGAAGATCTCGCCACGCACGCCGCGCACCGGCAGCTGCGGCCGCGCGCCCAGGCCGCGCACGTCGAACACCCAGTCGAACGATTCGGTGCGGCCGTCGATGCGCAGGCGACCGGGCTCGACCTCCTGCACGCTCGCGCCCCAACGCCAATGCGCGTCCGATGCGCCGGCGGCCAGCGCGTGCATCGCCTGCACGGTGTGGATGCGGCCCTCGCCGGGCAGCAACCAGGCCTGCGGTCCGGCGCGCAGCGAGGGCTCCAGGTCGCGCAGCGCGGCGGCGGTGAGCGCCTCGGCCTGGTGGTCCGCCGGCGCCTTGCGGGCCAGCAGGTCGAGCACGCGGCGGGCGGCGCCGGCGTCCTCGCGATGCGCGACGAGCAGGCTGCCGTCGCAGCTGAACTCGACCGGCATGGGAAGCGCGCGCAGGATCTCGGGCCAGAGCTCGATCGAGCGCAGGCCCCAGGCGTACACGCGCTCGTCGGCGGTCTCCAGTTCGGCCAGCGGGCTGAGCATGCCGGCGGCGGTCCAGCCCGTCGCGCCGCGCGCCTCGGGGCCGGCTGCCGGGTCGTAGACATGGACCTCATGGCCGGCCTGCGTCAGCCGCACGGCCAGCAGTCGGCCCAGCAGGCCGGCGCCGGCGATGCCTACGCGCAACTTGGAGTCGCAGCTCATGCCGTCGGCTCCAGCGTGGGATGCGGGCGCGCGGGCGCCACGACGGCGGCACGCTCGCTGCGTCCGAGCTCGAAGGCTTCCTGCAGCGCGGGCACGACCTGCTTCGGATCGGTACCGAGGCCGCGCAGCACGCAGACGCCCGCGGCGCCCGCGCGCGCCGTCTCGCGCACCTGCGCGGCGGTGAGGATGCCGCCGATGGCGACCACCGGCGTGCCGGCCGCGCGCGTCCACCAGGCCAGGTTGTCCAGGCCCTGCGG
>JAEWBU010000228.1 GCA_023390985.1 Pseudomonadota bacterium | reverse complement strand
CAGCTGCGCCGCCTCGCGCTGCGCGCCGGCGCCGGCCTGGCACGCACCGGCTCGGTGTTCGGCCACGGCAGCGGCGACATCGCGCTGGCCTTCTCCACCGCGTACACGGTGCCGCTCGAACCGGCGCGGCCCATGCCCGCGCAGGCGCTGCTGCACGAGACGCGCCTGGACCCGCTGTTCGAAGCGGCGGCCGACAGCACCGAACAAGCCATCCTGCGCGCTTTGTGGCGCGCCAGTCCCCTCACCGGCCGCGACGGCCACCGCCGCGACGCCCTCACCGACCTGCTTCCCGCATGAAAGTCCTGATCTCCACCGACATCGAAGGCGTGGCCGGCGTGGTGAGCCAGCAGCAGACGCGCTCCGGCAACCCCGAGTACGAGCGCGCGCGCCTGCTCATGACGCACGAGGCCAACGCGGCCATCGCCGGCGCGTTCGACGGCGGCGCCACCGAGGTGCTGGTGAACGATTCGCACGGCGACTACCGCAACATGCCGGCCGAGCTGCTGGACCCGCGCGCCCGCTACGTGCTCGGCAAGCCGCGCTACCTGGGCATGATGGCCGGCGTCGACGACGGCGTGGACGCGGTCTGCATGGTGGGCTACCACTCGCGGGCGCAGGGCCGCGGCATCCTCGCGCACACCATCAACAGCTTCGCCTTCGCCCGCGTGTCGTTCAACGGGCAGGAGATGGGCGAGGCCGGCATCTACGGCGCGCTGGCCGGCGAGCACGGCGCGGCCGTGGTGATGGCCAGCGGCGACGACGTCTTCATCGAGGAGCACCGTTCCCTGTTCCCGGGCGCGGTGTTCGTGCAGACCAAGCGCGCCACCGGCCAGACCAGCGGCATCAGCCTGTCGCCCGCCGAGTCGTGCGCCGCCATCCGCAAGGGCGTGGCGCAGGCGCTGGCCCAGCGCGCCGATGCGCGCCCGCTGCGCCTGGAGCTGCCGCTGCAGGTGCGCATCCAGACCCAGACGCCCGCGCTGGCCGACCTGTTCTGCCAATGGCCCGAGCTGCGGCGGCTGGACGGTGACGAGATCGTGTTCGAGGCGCCTACGGTGGCGGCGGCGGTGCGCATGGTGAACTGCCTCTCGGCGATGTCGGCGCTGCTGCGCTGAGAACTTCCGTTCCCGTCATTCCCGCGGAGGCGGGAATCCAGGGCTTCCGCATTCGCCGCGTCGGGGGAAGCACTGGATCCCCGCCTTCGCGGGGATGACGAGGGGTGAGGTCCTCGAGGCGCCGCCCTCCCTACGGCTCGAGCATCGGGTTCGCGATGAGCCCCGTGTCGTCCGCATCGTCCTCCTCGAGAGTCGGCCCCGCCGGCGCCGCTTCGCGCTCGCCGATCTGCTGGCGCCACATCGCGTAGTACAGGCCCTTCTGCGCCACCAGCTCCGCGTGGCTCCCGCTCTCCACCACGCGGCCCTTCTCCAGCACGTAGATCGCGTCGGCATGCAGCACGGTGGACAGGCGATGCGCGATCAGCAGCGTGATCTGGGTGCGCTCCTCGGAAACGCGGCGCACGGTCTCCGTGACCTGCTGTTCGGTCAGCGAGTCCAGCGCCGAGGTGGCTTCGTCGAACACCAGCAGGCGCGGCTCGCGCAGCAGGGCCCGCGCGATCGACAGGCGCTGGCGCTCGCCGCCCGACAACTTGGCGCCGCCCTCCCCGACCAGCGTATCGAGGCCGTGCGGAAGCCGCGCCAGCAGCGTCGCGCACTGCGCATGCTCCAGCGCCGCCAGGATCTGCGCGTCGGTCGCATCAGGACGCACGAACAGCATGTTCTCGCGCACCGTGCCGGCGAAGAGCGTCGTTTCCTGCGTCACGTAGCCGACCTGCCGTCGCGCCTCGTTGTAGCGCAGCTTGCGGGTGCTGACCTCGTTGAAGAAGACCTCGCCCGAGGCGGGCCGGTACAGGCCCAGCAGCAGCTTGACCAGCGTGGACTTGCCGGAGCCGGACGGCCCGACGAAGGCGATGGTGTCGCCGCGCCGCGCGGAGAAGCTCACGTCGTCCAGCGCGTTCTCCTCGGCGCCGCGGTGGCGGAACACCACATGGTCGAAGCGCAGCGATTCGATCGGACCGACGTGCACAGCGTCCTTGGGCCGCTGGTCGATCGGCTTGGCCATCAGGTCGGCGAAGTTCGCCATCGACGAGCTCGCC
The DNA here is from genome assembly GCA_023390985.1 of Pseudomonadota bacterium. Taxonomy (GTDB): domain Bacteria; phylum Pseudomonadota; class Gammaproteobacteria; order Burkholderiales; family Burkholderiaceae_C; genus Ramlibacter. Next base: position 4,213 of record JAEWBU010000228.1, on the reverse strand, counting down.
TCGCGCCAGGCCAGGATGATGGTGCCCAGCTCCTGCAGCGGCGCCAGGATGCCGACCGAGATGAACTGCATCGCGATCAGCTCGCCCGTGGACAGCACATCGCGGAAGATCAGCCAGAGCAGCGCGAACAGCACCGACAGCTTGAGCAGGCTGAGCGTGGAGCCCTGCAGGAAGGCCAGCCACCGGATGCGTCGCACCTTGGCCATCTCGAGGTCGAAGATCACCTGCGTCTGCGCCTCCAGCCGGCGGATCTCGCGGAAGGTCAGGCCCAGGCTGCGGATCAGCGCGACGTTGCGCAGGCTCTCGGTGATGAAGCCGGCGTTGCGCGTGGTCTCGCGGTTCAGCGCGCGCTGCTGGCTGCGGATCTGGCGGCTGAGCAGTCCTGAAGGGCCGCCCAGCACGAGCAGGCCGACCAGGAACACCGGCACCAGCACCCAGCTCTTGGTGACGGCGTACCAGAGCAGGAACGCCAGCCCCACCAGCGAGGCGAAGAGGACGTTGATGAAGGCGTTGATGAAGCGCTCGGTGTCGCGCCGCACGCGCAGCAGCAGCGACAGCGTCTCGCCGCTGCTCTGGTCCTCGAACTCCTGGTAGCGCAGGCGCAGCGTCTGGCGCAGTCCGTCGTTGAAGATCTGGGTGCCGAAGCGCTGCACCACGAGTCTCGTCACGTAATCCTGCATCGCCTTGCACGCACGGGACGCGATGGCGACGGTCACCGCCAGCGCCAGCAGCCGCAGCGCGCCGCTCACCAGGTCGTGGTCGCTCCTGACGTGCCGCTGGTTGGCGTAGTCATCGACCAGCCAGCCGAAGATGATGGGATCGACGAGCGCCAGCACCTGGCTGGCCGCCGCCAGCAGCAGTGCGACGGCCACCAGCTTGCGCTGCGGCTTGAGGTATCTCCTCAGGAGGTTCATCCCTCCGATTCTGCGGGCGGCCGTCTTCGCTTCAGCCCGCTTTGCGGAAGGTCAGGTTGATCCGCCGGCTCCCGAGCACCGGATGCGGCTCGTCCTTGAGTGGTAGCACGCCGTGGTAGCGCAGCCGGTCCTCGGCGCCCCACACGACGACGTCGCCATGGCGCAGCGGCAGCCTCGCGGGCCGGTCGCTCCGCTTGTGCCCGCCGAAGAGGAAGGTCGCGTCCATGCCCAGCGAGACGGACACGATGGGCGCGGAATGGTCGCGCTCGTCCTTGTCCTGGTGCAGGCTCAGCCGCGCGCCCGGCGTGTAGCGGTTGATCAGGCACGCGTCCGGCGCGAAGCCCGCGAACCCCGCCGCCTCCGCGGCCTGCCCCGCGAGGTGGGCGAAAGCCTCGGGCATGGGCGGCCAGGGCCAGCCGGTCCGCGGGTCCTTCGCCGTGTAGCGGTAGCCGCGGGCGTCGCTGGTCCAGCCGAGCGCGCCGCAGTTGGTGATCGCCACCGACATCAGGAATCCGCCGGGCGTGACCATGTGGCGGAAGGGGGCGTCCTGCTCGATCCGTTCGATGGCCGCCAGCAGTTCGTCGGCGAACGGCAGCGCGAAGCCGCGCAGGAAACAGGCCGCCGGCCCGATCGGTTCGACCGGGCGGACCTGCATGTCGTCGAAGAGTCCGGGAGTCTCCATCGCCTCGAGTCTAGGCGCGGCCCCCCGAGGTCGATCAGTTGCTGAAGACCAGGTTGGCGATGATCCCCGTCGCGATCGCGGCGAGGACGTAGTCCGATCCCACCTGCACCCACTGGTAGCCGCGCGGCGGCGCGTACAGGTGGTGGCCGTGCCAGTTGTTGACCACGTAGTAGCGCTGGCGCAGTTCCACGGGCAGCCGGCCGCCGCGGCGGAACTCCGGTCCGCGCGCGTTGTAGTAGTGGGAGCGGCGGGCGTCGCGGCGGTCGTCGCGGGCCTCGCGCAGGTCGCGCTGGGCTTCCCGCAGGTCGCGCCGCGCCTCGCGCGCTTCACGCGGGTTGTCCGCGCGGCGCAGGTCGCGCTGGGCTTCCCGGATGTCCTGGCGGGCTTCGCGCGCGTCCCGGTTCGCCTCGACGCGCGCGGGCTGCGCGAATGAAAGGGAGGAGAAGCCCAGAGTGGCGATCGCGATGCCGCATGCGATGGTCCTGGATTTCATGGTTCGTTCGCTCCTTGTTTCCTTGTTGGGAGCCTCCATGGTCGGGGACCATTGCAAACCGCCAGCAAACGGCGGGTGCAGGTGGAGCAAAGAAAGATGTCGCTTCAGTCCGACGCCGGAAAGGCGTGGAGGAAGGCCTGGCAGAAGGAAGGCGAACCGCTGAGCGTGAGGCTCAGCGTCGTGCGCGCATTGCAGTCCGGGGACAAGGAGAGACGGCCCGAAGCCGCTTCATACGCCGCGTGCAGCGGTGAGTCCGGTTCGCACGTGGCCTGAAGTTCGAAGTGCCAGTCGCCCTCGTCGTCGGAAGGCGCACCGAACTCGCGGTGCGCCCATTGCAAGACGGCTTCGATCTCAGTCAACAACGCAGGCAGCCGCTCCGGCAGCACCGACGCCATCGCATCGAAGCTGCCGGCACCGCCCTCCTCGTCCGAGAAGTCGAAGAGGAGGTAGTCGAGCGGCATCAGTGCGCGCCCGCCGCGGCGTCCGAGCCGCCGCCGCCCGACTGCCGCCGGGTCAGCCACACCAGCGGGATCAGCAGGATGAACAGCGCCGCGGACAGCCAGAACAGGTCCGTGGCCGCCATCGTGAAGGCCTGCTGGTCGGCGAGGCGATTGATCTGCGCGACGATCTGGTCCTGCGAGAGCCCGCTTGCCGACAGCCCGCTCCACACGCTGCCCACGGCCGGATTGGCCGGGTTCACCGCTTCCGCCAGCTGCGCGTGGTGCAGCGCCGCGCGGCTCTCCCACATCGTCGTCGAGATCGAGGTGCCCATGGCGCCGGCCGTGATGCGCACGAAGTTCGTCAGGCCGCTGGCGGCGGGAATGCGGTCGGGCGAGAGCCCCGACATCGTGATCGTCATCAGCGGGATGAAGAAGAACGCCATCGCCACGCCCTGCACCACCGTGGGCACCAGGATGGTCCCGATGTCGGCCGAGGTGTTGAAGTGCGAACGCAGCCACATCACCAGGCCGAACACGACGAAGGCGAAGGTGGCGTAGAGCCGCGCGTCGACCTTGCCCACGGTCTTGCCGACCACCGGCGAGAGCACCATGGCCAGCAGGCCCACCGGCGCCATCACCATGCCCGCGTCGGTCGACGTGTAGCCCATGAACTGCTGCAGCCAGAGCGGCAGCAGCACCACGTTGCCGAAGAACAGGCCGTAGGCGACCGAGGTGGTGAGCGTGCCCGCCCAGAAGTTGCGCCGCGCGAAGAGGCGCAGGTCCACCACCGGATGCTCGTCGGTCAGCTCCCAGATCAGGAAGAAGGCGAAGCCCACGAGCGCGATCACGCCCAGCGCCACGATCAGCTGCGAATCGAACCAGTCGTGCTCCTTGCCGAGGTCCAGCATCATCTGCAGCGCGGCGATCCACACCACCAGCAGCGCGAGGCCCACCTTGTCGATCGGCAGCCGCCGGATGACGCTCTCGCGCTTGTGGAACAGCGCCCACGAGGCGGCGGCGGCGACGATTCCCACCGGCACGTTGATGTAGAAGATCCAGGGCCAGCTGATGTTGTCGGTGATCCAGCCGCCCAGCAGCGGGCCGAGCACCGGCGCGACGAGTGTCGTCATCGCCCACATCGCCATCGCCAGGCCCGCGAGCGCGCGCGGGTAGCTGGCCAGCAGCAGCGACTGCGACAGCGGGATCATCGGCCCGGCCACGAAGCCCTGCAGCGCGCGGAAGGCGATCAGCATCGGCATGCTGGGCGCGAGGCCGCACAACCAGGAGGCCAGCACGAACAGGATGACGCTGCCGACGAACAGCCGGACCTGGCCGAAGCGCTGCGACAGCCAGCCGGTCAGCGGCACCGCGATGGCGTTGGCCACCGCGAAGCTGGTGATGACCCAGGTGCCCTGGTTGGGGCTGACGCCCAGGTCGCCGGCGATGGCCGGCAGCGACACGTTGGCGATCGACGTGTCCAGCACGTTCATGAAGGTCGCGGCGGACAGGGCGATCGTGCCCCAGACCCGCGCCGCGCCTTCCAGCGGCGGCGGCGCGGCTTGCGCGCCGGCGGGGCCCGACATCAGTGCACCCCGCTCGTGGCCGCGATCGAGGCCGGCGCCGGCACCGCGGTCTTGTTGGCCGGGGCAGGCTGGGCGACTCGCTCAGGCGCACGGCCCAGGTT
>JAEWBU010000039.1 GCA_023390985.1 Pseudomonadota bacterium | reverse complement strand
GCCGATGCCCGCGCCGCGCTCGAGCAGGCCCGAGAAGCTGCCGATCGCTCCCGCGTTCCCGCCCTGCAGGCCGAGGTGCGCGAAGCGAGCGCGGCGCTCGATCGCCCCGCCGCCCGACGCGTGGGCGCGAACGGGGAACAGCTGCTGCGACTCGACGAAGTCGCGGCGCTGCTGGCCTCGGACGCGCTGGTGGTCGACGCCTGCCGCCGCGGCATCGGAGCGGGCGCCGAATGGCAGCCCCTGTCCCGGCGGCCGATCCTCTTCACGCTCGCGCTCGCACTGGCGCAAGCCTGGCCCGGCGACGTCGAACGCGATGCGCTGATCGCCCTCGCCTTCCGCATGCAGCGACCCGATGAAACCCATCGCGCGAGATTGCGCGTGGAGATCGGCCGCCTGCGCGCATTGGTGAAAAGCATGGCGCGCATCGAAGCCACGCCGCGCGGCTTCGCGCTCGCACCCTTGCACGCGAAAGAAGTGGTCGTGCTCGCACCACCGATCGCGGGCGAGCAGGCCTCCCTGCTCGCGCTGCTGTCCGACGGCGCGGCCTGGTCCACCTCGGCGCTGGCGCTGGCCCTGGATGCGAGCCAGCGCACCGTGCAGCGCGCGCTGGCGGAGCTGGAAGCCGAAGGCCGCGTGCGATCGATCGGCCAGGCCCGGGCGCGCCGCTGGCTGGCGCCGCCGCTGGCCGGTTTCACGACGACCTTGTTACTCCCCGCTTCGTTCCCGCCTGGCTAGAGTTTCCCCACGGCGCCGATCCGGGCGCGACCGACAAGGAGCCCACGATGAAACCCATGACAGAACCGGAACGAACCGAAGCACCGGCCCGCGCGGCCGAGATCGTGCGCGAGTTCGGTCCCTTCCCCGGCGCCGAGCGCATCCATGGGGTCACCCACGACGGCCGCAACGTCTGGGCCGCCACCGGTGCACGCCTGATCGCGATCGATCCCGCCAGCGGGCAGACGACGCGCGGCCTGGACCGCGCCTGCGATGCGGGCACGGCCTTCGACGGCAGGTACCTCTACCAGATCGCCGAGAAGAACATCGACAAGATCGATCCGGCTACCGGCGAAGTGGTCGCCACCATCCCCGCGCCCGGCCAGGGCTGCGACTCGGGCCTGACCTGGGCCGAAGGCAGCCTGTGGGTGGGCGAGTACCGCGATCGCAGGATCCACCAGATCGACCCGGCCACCGGCGCGATCCGCCGCACCATCGAGTCCAACCGCTTCGTGACGGGTGTGACGTGGGTGGACGGCGAGCTGTGGCACGGCACCTGGGAAGGCGGGGAGAGCGAGCTGCGCCGCGTCGATCCGCGGGACGGCACGGTGCTCGACCGGCTGCGCATGCCCGAGGGCACGGGCGTCAGCGGGCTGGAATCCGATGGCGCCGACCTGTTGTGGTGCGGCGGTGGCGACAGCGGCAAGGTGCGCGCCGTGCGGCGTCCGCGCAGCCGCGCATGAAGCCAGGGAGCACGCCATGGACCATCCCGTCGTCTCACGCGAACAGTGGCTGGTGCAGCGCAAGCAGCTGCTCGCCCGCGAGAAGGAACTGACCCGACTGCACGACCAGGTCGCGCGCGAACGCCGCGCGCTGCCCTGGGTTCGCCTCGACAAGGACTACGTGTTCGACACGCCCGAGGGGCGGCGCCCGCTGGGCGAACTGTTCGACGGCCGCAGCCAGCTGCTGGTGCAGCACTTCATGCTCGGCCCCGGCTGGGAGCAAGGCTGCCCGAGCTGCTCGTACATGGCCGACCACCTGGACGGCATGAACATCCACCTGGCGCATCGCGACCTCGCGCTGCTGGTGGTTTCACGCGCGCCGCTGGCGGAGATCGAGCGTTTCCGCCGCCGCATGGGCTGGCGCTTCCGCTGGGCGTCCTCGCACGGCAGCGACTTCAACCACGACTTCGGCGTGAGCTTCACGCCCGGGCAGCTGGCGGGCGGATCGGTGGACTACAACTACGCGACGCAGCCGTTCGCGCCGGAGGAGATGCCCGGCATCAGCGTGTTCCGTCGCGATGAGGACGGCACGGTGTTCCACACCTACTCGACCTACGGGCGCGGCGTGGAAGTGATGATGGGGACCTACGCCCTGCTCGACCTCGCGCCCAAGGGCCGCGACGAGGAGGGGCTGGAGCACACGATGGGGTGGGTGCGGCACCACGACCGCTACGAGTCGGCGGGTTCCTGCTGCCACGCTTAGCGGCGTCAGCCCGCCGCGTGGCCCCGCACGAGCTTGCCGAGCAGCTCGACCAGCGCCTCGCGCTCGCCCGGTTCCAGCGGACCCAGGATGCGGCGCTGGGCACGAGCCACCGCCCGCTTCATCGCCAGCGCGGCTTCGCGGCCCGCCGGCGTCACCCACAGCAGCTTGCGGCGGCGGTCGGCCGCGTCGGCCTCGCGCCGCACCCAGCCCTTGGCCTCGAGCCGGCCGATCACCGAGCCGAAGGTGGCCGCATCGAACGCGACCTTGGCGGCCAGCGTCACCTGGTCCTCGCCCGGATCGTCGATCAGCGCATTGAGGATGGCGAACTGCACCGGCGTGACCTCGTGCTCGCCGGTCTCTTCCATGAAGATGGCCACGGCGACCTGGTGCGCCCGGCGGATCAGGTGGCCGGGCGCATGCTCGAAGTCGAAGCTCTTGGGCATGCGGGCGAGTGTAGTATGTATGCTTACTAATCTTCCCGCTGCCCGATGGCCCGCACCCTCACCGAACCGTCCCGCCAGACCGAGATCCATGGCGAATACGACGTGGTCGTGCTCGGCGGCGGTCCGGCCGGCATGGCGGCGGCCGTGGCCGCGGCGCGGTCGGGCTGCAGCACGCTGCTGGTCGAACGCTACGGTTTCCTCGGCGGCATGGGCACGGCGGCCGGCGTCACCAACTTCTGCGGCCTGCACGCCAACGTGCACGGCGAGATCCGGCGCGTGGTGCATGGCGTCGCGAGCGACCTGCTCGACCGCATCGATCGCCTGGGGGGATTGAATGAACCTCACGCGCTGTTCGGCAAGACCGTCGCACAGGCCTACGACACCGCGGCGTACAAGATCGCGGCCGACGAACTGATGGCCGCCGCGGGCGTGCAGCTGATGTTCCATGCGCTGGCGGCGGGCGTGGTGATGGATGCGGCCGACCGCGTGGCCGCGCTGCTGGTGGAGACCAAGTCGGGTCGCCGCGCCATCGTCGGCCGCGCCTTCATCGACTGCTCCGGCGACGGCGACCTCGCGGCCTGGGCCGGCGTGCCGTTCGAGAAGGGCGACGGAGCCGGCAACTTCCTCTATCCGTCCACGATGTTCCGCATCAACGGCGTGGACCCGCAGCGTGCCGGGCGCGCGTGGGAAACCATCCCCGGCCTGATGCTCGAAGCGGAGGCGCAGGGACGGCATCGCTTCCCGCGCAAGACGCCGATCGTGCGGCCGCAGAAGAGCGGCATCGAGTGGCGCGTGAATCTCACCCAGCTGGCCAACGTCGACGGCAACGCGCTCGACGGCACCGATGCCGACCAGCTCACCCAGGCGGAAGTGCTGGGCCGCAGGCAGATCGCGGGCGTGGCGGGCTTCCTGCGCGAGGTGCCGGGCTTCGAGCGCTCGTACATCGTGGACATCGCGCCGCAGGTGGGCATCCGCGAGACGCGCCGCATGCGCGGGCTCTACCAGCTGACCGAGCGCGACGTGCTCGACTGCGAGAGCTTTCCCGACACCATCGGCGTCAACGGCTGGCCGCTGGAGCTGCACCTCAAGGGCGACGTCGAGTTCCGCTGGCCGAAGATCCCCGAGAGCCGCGGCTTCAACCACCTGCCCTACCGGATGATCGTGCCGCCCGGCATGGCCAACCTGTGGATCGCGGGCCGCTGCGCATCGATGACGCACGAGGCGCAATCGGCCGCGCGCGTCACCGGTGCCTGCTTCGTGATGGGGCAAGCCGCGGGCTGCGCCGCCGCGCTGGCTTTGTCGGGCTCGACGACATCGGCCCAGGTGGACACCGCCGCGCTGCAGTCGCGACTGCAGCAGCAAGGCGCGTGGCTGGGCTTCGAAGCCTGAATGCGCGAAAGGAGACCGCGATGAACGCTCCCGACAATTCCCTGCTGGTGCGGCAACAGCTGTACCGCGACATGAACCCGCTGCACCTCACGCCGCTGTGGGAAGTGCTGCATGCGCTGGTACCGCAAAAGCCCAAAACGCCCTGCGTGCCCGCGCACTGGAAGTACGACGAGGTGCGCCCGTTCCTGATGCGATCGGGCGAGGCCATCACCGCCGAGGAAGCGGTGCGCCGCGTGCTGATCCTGGAGAACCCGGGGCTGCGCGGCCAGTCGGCCGTGACGCAGTCGCTCTACGCCGGACTGCAGCTGATCCTGCCCGGCGAGGTGGCGCCCAGCCACCGCCACACGCAGAGCGCGCTGCGCTTCATCGTGGAAGGCAGCGGCGCCTACACCGCGGTGGACGGCGAGCGGACCACCATGCATCCGGGCGACTTCATCATCACGCCGAGCTGGACCTTCCATGACCATGGCAGCGACGCCGGCGGACCGGTGGTGTGGCTGGACGGGCTGGACATCCCCATCGTGCGCTTCTTCGACGCGGGCTTCGCCGAGAACGATGCGTCGCGCTCGCAGCAGGTGACGCGCAGCGAGGGCACCAGCATCGCGCGTTACGGCCACAACATGGTGCCGGTGCGGCACGACGCGCCGTTCGGCGCCACCTCGCCGATCTTCAGCTATCCCTACGACCGCAGCCGCGAGGCGCTCGAGCGCCTGGAGCGCGACGCGCCCGTCGACGAGTGGGACGGCGTGAAGCTGCGCTACGTGAACCCGCTCACCGGCGGCTACCCGATGCCGACCATGGCGACGTTCATGCAGAAGCTGCCCGCGGGCTTCGCCGGCAAGGGCTGGCGGCAGACCGACGGCGCGATCTACAGCGTGGTCGAAGGCACGGGCACGGTCGAGATCGAAGCGGGCGACCAGCGCTGGCGTTTCGACTTCTCGCCGCGCGATCATTTCGTGATTCCCTCGTGGCACACTGCCCGGCTTTCGTCGCCCGGCGGTTGCGTGCTGTTCAGTTATTCGGACCGGCCCGTCCATCAGGCACTGGGCCTTCACAAGGAAGAAAGGTTGTCATGAGCTACGTCTTCAATCCGCCGGCGGTGCCCTCCGTGCCCGTGCAGGGCCGCGGCGAGCGGTTCCCCATCCACCGCGTCTACTGCGTGGGCCGCAACTACGTCGAGCACGCCAAGGAAATGGGCTTCACCGGCCGCGAGCCGCCCTTCTTCTTCCTGAAGCCGGCCGACGCCATCGTGCCGATCGCCGCCGGCGAGACGGGCACCATCCCCTACCCCAGCCTCACGAAGGACCTGCACCACGAGATCGAGCTGGTGGTGGCCATCGGCACCGGCGGCCGCAACATCAAGGCCGCCGACGCGCACAAGCACATCTACGGCTACGCCATCGGCCTCGACATGACGCGCCGCGACCTGCAGGGCGAGATGAAGAAGCAGGGCCGCCCCTGGGACATCGGCAAGGGATTCGACCAGTCCGGCCCGATCGGCCCGATCACGCCGGCCGCGCAGGCCGGCGACGTCACCAAGGCCGATATCTGGCTGCAGGTCAACGGCAAGGACCGCCAGCGCAGCGACGTGTCCAAGCTGATCTGGAACATCGGCGAGACCATCGAGCACCTGTCCGCGGCCTGGGAGCTGGCGCCCGGCGACCTGATCTTCTCGGGCACGCCGGAGGGCGTGGCGGCCGTGGTGTCGGGCGACACGCTGGTGGGCGGCGTGGGCGGCCTCGGCGAACTGCGCGTGCGCATCGCCTGATGCGTCTCGCGTCGGGCCGGCGTCAGACTGGCCCGACCATAATCGCGCTGCGCCGAACCGCGGCCCTCCAGGCCGCGGCGCCAACAACAAGAGGAGACAACGCTTGCGCGTCCTGGAATACCTGGCCAAGGCCTGTGCGGTGCTGGCCGGCCTGCTGCTGACGGCCATCACCCTCATGACCTGCGCGAGCCTGATCGGCCGCAACACGGTCGGCGTCACCCTCGTCGGCGATTTCGAGCTCACGGGCGTCGCCTGCGGCGCCGCCATCGCCCTCTTCATGCCCTGGTGCCAGGTGCGGCGCGGGAACATCATCGTGGACTTCTTCACCACGCGGGCGGGCGACCGGGTCAACGCCGGCCTGGACCGCCTCGGCGCCCTGCTGCTGGCCGGCGCGATGGCGCTCCTGGCCTGGCGCACGGTGGTGGGCGGACTCAGCGCGTACAGCACGAGGTCGGGCACGATGATGCTCGGCTTCCCCGAGTGGATCGTCTACACCTGCATGGTGCCGCCGCTGGTGCTGACGGCCGTCATCGGCCTGGTGCAGGCGATGCGCGGCTTCGGTCCGGAGGTGCACGAATGAGCCCGCTCGCGCTGACGGCGCTGATCTTCGGGATCATGCTGCTCCTGATGGCGCTGCGCACGCCGATCGCCATCTCCATGTTCGTCGCGGGCGCGGTCGGCTACGTGCTGCAGGCGGGCTGGCTGCCGCTTGCCAACTTCCTGAACACGCAGGCGTTCGCGCGCTTCGCCAGCTACGACCTGTCGGTGATCCCGCTGTTCATCCTGATGGGACACTTCGCCACCCAGGGCGGCATCTCCAAGGCGCTGTTCGAATTCGCCAGCGCGGTGATGTCGCGCTTCCGCGGCGGACTGGCGATGGCCTCGGTGCTGGCCTGCGCCGCGTTCGGCGCGATCTGCGGCTCCTCGGTCGCGACGGCCGCCACCATCACCTCGGTGGCGCTTCCGGAGATGAAGCGGCACGGCTACTCCGGCCGCCTGGCCACCGGCACGCTGGCCGCGGGCGGGACGCTGGGCATCCTGATCCCGCCCTCGGTGCCGCTGGTGATCTACGCGATCCTGGCCGAGCAGAACATCGCCAAGCTGTTCGCGGCGGCGATGATCCCGGGCCTGATCGCGATGGTCGGCTACATGATCGCGATCGCCATCTACGTCCGGCTGGTGCCGGGCCATGCGCCCGACAACGGGCCCTCGGACGAGGCTTCCCGACTGACGCTGCGCGCCGTCGGCGGCATCCTGCCGATCGCGATCGTCTTCCTGATCGTGTTCGGCGGCATCTACGGCGGCCTGTTCACGCCCACCGAGGGCGCGGCCGTCGGCGCCGCCTCCACCTTCGTGGCGGCGCTGATCAAGCGCGAGATCACCTGGCAGAAGTTCAAGCACTGCTTCTACGCCACCGCGGAAGGCTCCGCGATGATCTTCATGATCTTCCTGGGCGCCGACCTGATGAACTCCGCGCTGGCCCTCACGCAGGTGCCCGCGCAGCTGGCCGGCTTGGTCGGCAGCTGGGGGCTGTCCCCGGTGGCGGTGGTCGCCGCCATCCTGCTGTTCTACGTGGTCCTGGGCGCGGTGATGGACGAGCTGTCCATGATCCTGCTGACCATCCCGATCTTCTTCCCGATGGTGATGGGCCTGGACTTCGGCATGCCCAGGGAATCGGTGGCGATCTGGTTCGGCATCATGGTGCTGATGACGGTCGGCTTCGGCCTGCTGGCGCCGCCGGTGGGCCTGAACGTGTACATCGTCAACGGGATGGCGCGCGACATCCCGATCGGCGAGAGCTACCGCGGCGTGATGCCCTTCCTCATCAGCGACACGGTGCGCACGCTGCTGCTGCTGTTCTTCCCGGCGATCTCGCTCTGGCTGGTGCAGTACATCGGCTGACGCTGAGGGAAAGCCCCCAAACCCCGGCGGTCCCCGCTGGGGTACCTTCGTCCGGTTCGTTTTTCGCCCGGAGAGAACCCGATGATCAAGCGTCGCACCCTGCTGCAGTCCACCGCCGCCGTCGCGCTCGGCGCACCCACGCTGAGCGGCCTGGCCCAGCAGTCCGTCACCCTGAAGTTCCACACCTTCATGGCGCCCCAGTCCAACGTCTGGCTGACCATGCACAAGGCGTGGATGGACAAGGTGGAGAAGGACTCCGGCGGCCGCATCAAGTTCGAGGGCTATCCCGCCATGCAGCTGGGCGGCACGCCGGTGCAGCTGTACGACCAGGCCAAGGACGGCGTGGTCGACATCATCTGGACCCTGCCGGGCAACACCGCCGGCCGCTTCCCGCGCGTGGAGGTGTTCGAGCTGCCGTTCATGATGAACAACGCCGAGGCCACGTCGCGCGCGTACTGGGAGTACGTGCAGACCGTCGCACAGGACGAGTTCAAGGACACGCAGGTGCTCGCGCTGCAGGTGCACGGCCCGGGCATGTTCCACACCAAGGACAAGCTGATCAAGACGGCCGACGACCTGCGCGGCCAGAAGATGCGCGGCCCCACCCGCCAGATCACCAAGATGCTCGGCTACCTGGGCGCCACGCCGGTGGGCATGCCGCTGCCGCAGATCCCCGATTCGCTGTCCAAGGGCACGATCGACGGTTGCGTGATTCCCTGGGAAGTCGTGCCCTCGGTGAAGGTGCACGAGCTCACCAGGTTCCACAGCGAGTTCGATCCGGCCGGGGGTGCGCTCTACACGACCACGTTCGTGATGGCGATGAACAAGGCCAAGTACAACTCGCTCGCGCCCGACCTGAAGAAGGTGATCGACGCCAACTCCGGCATCGAGACCTCGGCCTGGCTGGGCAAGGTGCAGCAGGGCAACGATGCCGTGGGCCGCAAGGCCGCGGTGGACCGCAAGAACACCATCCACACCATCTCCGCCGCCGACGCGCAGGAGTTCAAGCGCAAGGCGCGCCTGGTCGAGGTCGAGTGGGTGGAGGACATGAACAAGCGCGGGTTCGACGGCAAGAAGCTGCTGGAGACGGCCAGGACGCTGATCGAGAAGCACGGCAAGGCCGCGCCCGCCCCGGCCGGCAAGAAGGCTTAAACTTCATCCGCCTTCCCGTTCAAGGGCTCCCTCGGGAGCCCTTCTTCATGTCCAACCTGCCCCCGTTCCGCACCCCCATCAAGCATTGCCGCAACTGCGGCACGGCGGTGGTCTATCGCGTGCCCGACGACGGCGACACGCGCGAGCGCGCAGTGTGCCCGGCCTGCGGCACCATCCACTACGAGAACCCGCTCAACGTGGTCGGCACCGTGCCGTACTGGGGCGACAAGGTGCTGCTGTGCAAGCGCAACATCGAGCCGCGCTGGGGCAAGTGGACGCTGCCGGCGGGCTTCATGGAGCTGGGCGAGACCACCCAGGAAGGCGCTGCGCGCGAGACCGACGAAGAGGCCGGCGCGCAGGTCGAGATGCAGGAGCTGGTCAGCGTGATCAGCGTGCCGCGGGTCGGGCAGGTGCACCTGTTCTACCGCGCGCGGCTGCTCAGCGACGTGTTCGACCCCGGGCACGAGACCATCGAGGCCCAGCTCTTCTCGGAGGACGAGATCCCCTGGGAGGAGATCGCGTTCCGTACGGTGCGCGAGACGCTGCTGTGCTACTTCGAGGATCGCCGGCGCGGGCGGTACGAGGTGCACAACCTCGTGATCGCCTGAACGGCGGCGCGGAAAGCCGCGCTCAGTTGCGCACGCGGCTTTCGTCGCGCAGGCGCGCTTCTTCCTTCAGCCGCACGCAAGCCGGGAAGGCCTGGTAGCCGGGCTTGGCGCATTCGCTCTGCAGGCAGAACTCCTTCATGAGGAAGATCTTGTCCTTGCAGGTTTCGGACGGCGGCGTGAGGCGGCTGCGCGCCGCGGCGCCTTGGGCGGAAGAAACGACTTCGTCGCGCGCGGGTTCCGCGGGCGCCGCCTGGGCGGGCGCGGGTGCGGCGGCCGCGACCGGCGTCGGCGGCGTGGGAG
>JAEWBU010000027.1 GCA_023390985.1 Pseudomonadota bacterium | reverse complement strand
GCCCCAAGCCCACCATCGCCAAGGTGCACGGCTACGCGGCGGCGGGCGGCAGCGACATCGCGCTGTGCTGCGACCTGCTGGTGATGGCCGAGGACGCGCGCATCGGCTACATGCCCACCCGCGTGTGGGGCTGCCCGACCACCGCGATGTGGACCTTCCGCCTCGGGCCCACGCGGGCCAAGCAGATGATGTTCACCGGCGACACCATCGATGGCCGCACCGCCGCCGAGTGGGGCCTGGCCAACGAGTGCGTGCCGGCCGACCAGCTGGACGCGGCCACGATGAAGCTGGCCGCCCGCATCGCCGGCGTGCCGCGCGGGCACCTGGCCATGCACAAGCTGGTGGTCAACAACGTGATGCTCACCATGGGCCTGGAGCAGACCCAGCAGCTGGCCACGGTGTTCGACGGCATCACGCGCCACAACCCCGAAGGGATGTGGTTCCGCCGCTATGCGCAGACCGAGGGCTTCAAGGCCGCGGTGCAGTGGCGCGACAGCGGCAAGGCGATCCCGGAAGGGGACGAGGCGAGGGCGCGGGTGCGGGAGATGGAGGCGCGGCGCGAAGGCGGGAGCCCTGGATTCCCGCCTTCGCGGGAATGACGGGCAGGGGCACCTCATCGGTTGGCATGCCAACGCGGCCGATAATCGGCCCATGAGCACTCGCCGCAACCTCCTGCTGGCCGCCTCGGCGGCCGCGCTCGCGCCCGCCGCCTGGGCGCAGAACGCCTACCCCAACAAGCCGATCCGCCTCGTCGTGCCGTTCCCGGCCGGCGGCGCCACGGACATCTTCGCCCGCGCCGTCTCGGTGAAGCTGGGCGAGCGCCTGGGCACGAGCGTGGTGGTGGACAACAAGCCCGGCGCCGGCGGCGCCATCGGCTCCGACATCGCCGCCAAGGCCGCGCCCGACGGCTACACGCTGCTGCTGGCGACCAGCAGCACGCACAGCATCGGCCCGAGCTTTTCCACCGCGAAGCTGCCGTACGACGCGGTCGCCGACTTCACGCCGATCTCGCACGTGGGCAACGCGCCCAGCCTCATGCTGGTGCCCAACTCCGCCCCCGCGAAGAACGTGAAGGAGTGGATCGAGTACGCGAAGAAGAACCCCGGCAAGCTCAACTACGCGAGCAGCGGCAACGGCACCGTGGTCCACCTGGGCGCCGAGTACTTCAAGGCGCAGGCCGGCCTGTTCCTGGTGCACATCCCGTACCGGGGCACCGCGCTGGCCATCCCCGACCTGATGAGCGGCAAGGTCGACCTGCTGTTCGACTCGCTGCCCAGCGGCCTGCCGCACGTGCGTGAGGGCCGGTTGAAGGCGCTGGGCATCACCAGCGCCAAGCGCTCCGCGCTGCTGCCCGACCTGCCGGCCATCTCGGAGAGCGTGCCCGGCTACGAAACCGTCACCTGGTTCGGCCTGTACGGCCCCAAGGGCCTGCCGGCCGACATCGTTTCGCGCGTGAACACCGGCATCAACCAGGCGCTGCAGGACGCCGACGTCAAGGACCGCCTGGCCCGCCTGGGCATCGAGCCGGTCGGCGGCACGCCGCAGCAGTTCGCCGCCATGGCCGCGGCCGACCGCGCCAAGTGGAAGAAGATCATCGACGAGCGCAAGCTGGTCGCCGACTGACAGGAACACCGTCATTCCCGCGAAGGCGGGAATCCAGGGCTTCCGCCTTCAGCGGCACGCAAACGGAAGCACTGGATCCCCGCCTCCGCGGGGATGACGGGGAAGGAAGAACCATGCATTTCGATTTCCACAACCCCTATCCCACCACCCGCATCCCCGTGCTGGCGCGCAACGTGGTGTCCACCTCGCACCCGCTGGCCGCGCAGGCCGGCCTGCGCATCCTCTGGCAGGGCGGCAACGCGGTGGACGCGGCCATCGCCGCCGCGGCCGCGATGACCATCTGCGAGCCGGTGAGCAACGGCCTGGGCAGCGACGCCTTCGCCATCCTCTGGGACGGCAAGGAGCTGCACGGCCTCAACGCCTCCGGCCGCGCGCCGGCCACCTGGACGCCCGACTACTTCCGCGGCAAGTACGGCGCCGACGCCAAGGCGCCACCCAAGCGCGGCCCGGATTCCATCACCGTGCCGGGCGCGGTCGGGTCCTGGGTCGCCATGTCCGAGCGCTTCGGCAAGCTGCCGTTCGCCGACCTGATGGCGCCCGCGATCGAGATCGCCGAACGCGGCTACCTGCTGCCCGTGGTGGTGCAGCAGAAGTGGGCCGCGGCCACGCCCGAGCTGGGCGGCCTGCCCGGCTTCAAGGAAGCCTTCCTGCCCTGGGGCCGCGCGCCGAACGTCGGCGAGCTGTTCCGCTTCCCCGCGGCCGCGCGCGGCCTGCGCAAGATCGCCGAGAGCAAGGGCGAGGCCTTCTATGGCGGCGAGATCGCCCAGTCCATCGAGCGCTTCGTCAAGGAGCACGGCGGCACGATCACCGCCAAGGACTTCGCGGCCTACAAGCCCGAGTGGGTCGAGCCCATCTCGCGCGACTACCGCGGCTACACGCTGCACGAGATCCCGCCCAACGGGCAGGGCATCGCCGCGCTGATCGCGCTGGGCATCCTGGAGAAGTTCGACGTGGCCGGCCTGCCGGTGGACGGCCCCGATTCGCAGCACCTGCAGATCGAGGCGATGAAGCTCGCCTTCGCCGACGTGTACCGCTACGTGGCCGAGCCGGGCGCCATGGAGGTCACGGCGCAGCAGATGCTGGACGACGCCTACCTCGCCTCGCGCGCCAAGCTGATCGACCGCAGGAAGGCGCAGGACTTCGGCGCCGGCAACCCGGTCAAGGGCGGCACCATCTACCTGACCGCCGCCGACGAGAACGGCATGATGGTCAGCTTCATCCAGAGCAACTACATGGGCTTCGGCTCGGGCGTGGTGGAGCCGAACTTCGGCATCAGCCTGCAGAACCGCGGCCACGGCTTCGGCCTGCAGGCCGGCCCCAACCAGGTGGCGCCGGGCAAGCGGCCGTTCCACACCATCATCCCGGCGTTCCTCACCAAGGCGGGCCAGCCGGTCATGTCGTTCGGCGTGATGGGCGCCAACATGCAGCCGCAGGGCCACATGCAGACGCTGGTGCGCATGCTCGACTACGGCCAGAGCCCGCAGGCGGCCTGCGACGCGCCGCGCTGGCGCTACAACGCCGGCCTGGAGATCAACGTGGAGCAGCAGATGGACGCGGCCACGGTGCAGGAGCTCACCGCGCGCGGCCATCGCGTCGAGGTGATCCACGACAGCTACCAGGACTTCGGCGCCGGCCAGTTCATCTGGCGCGCGGGCGATCCCCAGGTGGAAGGCTACGTGGCGGCTTCGGACTCGCGCCGCGACGGGCTGGCGGCCGGGTTCTGAAGGTCGCCGTCATCCCCGCGAAGGCGGGGATCCAGTGCTTCCTGCGGAGGCCCCTGGAACGCGGACGCTCTGGATTCCCGCCTTCGCGGGCATGACGGGAATCAGCCTCGCGCCAGTTCCGCCACCCGCTGCGCGAACTGGCGGCCCGCTTCGGCCTCGCCGTACAGCCGCCGCCAGCGGAACAGGTCGATGAAGCCGCTGCCGCCCAGCACATGGGTGGCGATCTTCACGCTCTCGTACATCGCGTCCTCCAGCTCGCCGGCGACGGCGCGCACCGAGAGGAAGGGGATGGACTCCAGCGCCGCCTGCGACTTCAGGTGGCGCAGCAGCTCGTACATGCGGCCGTCGTCGAAGTGGCAGCCGCAGATCACCAGCGGCGTCGCGGGCCCGACCGCGGCGCGGGCCTCGGGCAGGGTGTGCGCGCCGACCAGCCCGAGCGGCACTCCCGCCAGCGTGCCGCGCAGCAGTTCGACGCCGTCGGCGTGGTCGGCCAGCACGATGGGCGACCCGGTTGCTGGAGGGGTGGACATGCGACGAACATTGTAATGTTCGTCGCATCCACTGCACAGAACGCACATGCCGTGCGCATGGGCGATGCCGCCCGATGTCAGAGCTTGGTGGGGTTCTCCTGCGTGGGCTTGCGCGGCCCGGAAAGCGACCCGTGCGCATCGGCGTACGCCTTGGTGAACTCCGCCCCCAGCAGGAAGATCTGCGCGGCGTAGTACACCCAGGCCAGCAGGATCACCAGCGCGCCCGCGGCCTCGAAGCTCTCGGTCATGCCGCTCTTGCCGATGTACAGGCCGATCAGCAGCTTGCCCACCTCGAACAGGATGGCCGTCACGAAGGCGCCCACCCACACGTCGCGCCAGCTCACGGGGGTGGAGGGCATCAGCTTGAAGATCATCGCGAACAGCACCGTCAGGATGCCGAGCGAGACGGCCAGGTTCAGCAGCTGCAGCACCGTCTCCCAGCCCGGCATCAGGGTGCCCGCCCAGCCCCCGAAGGCGGCGAGGGTGGCGCTGACCACCAGCGACACCATCAGCAGGAAGGCCACGCCCAGGATCAGCCCGAACGACAGCAGCCGCGCGCGCAGCAGGCCGAAGATGCCCGAGGGCTTCTTCGCTTCCGGCACCTTCCAGATGCGGTCCAGCGCGCTCTGCAGCTCGGCGAAAACGGTGGTCGCGCCCACCACCAGCAGCACGATGCTGATCAGTCCCGCCACCAGCCCGCGGTCGGTGTCGCTGGCGCTGGCCACCAGCCCCTCCACCATCTCGGCGCCGCGAGGCCCCATCAGGCCGGAAAGCTGGTCGGAGATCAGCCCTTGCACCGCTTCACGCCCGAAGGCCGCGCCCGCGATCGCGATCACGATCACCAGCAGCGGCGCCAGCGAGAACACCGTGTAGTAGGAAATGGCCGCGCCCATGGAAGGCGCGTAGTCGTTGGACCAGGACTTGACCGACTGGACCGCCAGCCGGAACAGCTGCTTGGGTTGCATCCGGCGTACTCTGCCTGCCGCCGGCGGCGCGGCAGGTCAGACGCGGACGACAAGCGCTATGCGAAAGGCCCGATACCCATCCGGCCGGTCAGGCCGCCGGCCCGGGCACGAAGACGTCGCTGAAGAAGCGGTGGGCGTCCAGCCCCAGCTCCTCCACGCAGGCCTTGCGCACCGACGTCACCATCGCGGGCGCGCCGCAGCAATAGACCTCGTAGCCGGCCAGCCCGGTGAACAGCGAGCGCACCGCCGCGTCGACGCGACCGTGGAAGCCGCCCAGCGCCTGCGCCGCGGCCTCGTCCTCCACCGCCGGCACGAAGCGGAAACCCGGCAGCGACTTCTTCCAGCGCTCCACGGCGGACGTCAGGTAGAGCCCCTCCGGCGTGCGCGCGCCCCACACCAGCGTCACCGCGCGGCCGCTGGCCTTCTTCATGAGGTCGTCCAGCAGCGACTTGACCGGCGCGAAGCCGGTGCCGCCGGCCACGCACAGCAGCGGCGCCTGCGATTCGGCCTGCACCTCCACGTCGCCGAACGGCAGCTGCACCTGCAGCGTGTCGCCCGACTTGAGCTGCGGCACCAGCTGGGTGAACTGCCCCCCCGCGACGTGGCGGATGTGCAGCTGCAGCATGTCGCTCTCGTGCGGCGGGTTGGCCATCGAGTAGGAGCGGCGGCTGCCGTCGGGCAGCGTCACCTGCAGGTACTGGCCCGCGCGGAACTTGGCGCGCTGGCCGGCCGGCAGGCGCAGCTGCAGCACGTTGACGTCGGGCGCGGCCAGCGTGTTGCGGAACACCTTGACCGTGTAGGTCTTGCGCGCGGACGGGTCGAGCCGGTGCCAGCTGGCCGGCGCGATCTCCAGGTTCTCCAGCGGCAGGCACTGGCAGAGCAGGCGCTCGTCGGCCTCGATCTGCGCGGCCGGCGGCGGGCACTCGACGCTGCCCTTGGTGACCTTGCCGGCGCAGTTGCCGCAGATGCCCTTGCGGCAGGAGTAGGGCATCTCGATGCCGGACTTGAGCGCGGCGTCGAGGACGTTCTGCCCCGGCTCGCAGGGGAAGTGCACGTCGGTGCCGGCGATGTGGATGTCGTAGGCCATGGCGGTTCGTTGTCGTCATCCCCGCGGAGGCGGGGATCCAGTGCTTCCTTTCGGGCGCCCAAGGAGGCGGAAGCTCTGGATTCCCGCCTTCGCGGGAATGACGGGGTGCTAGGTGTTCGCGTTGACGGGTTGTTGCAGGCCGCCCACCAGCCGCAGGCTGCGCAGCAGCGCGTCGGGGCGGGCGGTGCCGGTGCCGGCGATGTCCATGGCGCTGCCGTGGCCGGTGCTGGCCAGCAGCACGTCGGCGCCGATGGAAACGGCGCTGGCGCCCTGGGGAGCCAGCAGCTTGATCGGGATGTGGCCCTGGTCGTGCAGCATGGCGACGTACAGGTCGTGCTTGCGGTCGGCCAGCAGCATGTCGGCGCCCATGGGCCCGGCGATGTCCAGGCCCTGCGCCTTCAGCTCGCGTGCCGCGGGCTCCACGAGCTGCGCGTCCTCGGGGCCGAAC
>JAEWBU010000386.1 GCA_023390985.1 Pseudomonadota bacterium | reverse complement strand
GTGCCGGACGTGCGCCGCGCTGGCGCGCCGGCTGCGTCGGCCACGAAGGCCTGGGAAATGCGCAAAGCAGACGGCAGCCTGGATCGCATGCTGACCAGGTGGGCCAACGAAGCTGGCTGGACTCTGGTCTGGCGGGATGCCCCCGCAATCGCGGTCACCGGCGACATGCAGCTGCCCGCGTCCGACTTTTTGGCAGCGGCGGATCTTGTGGTCCGGCGCGCGCAGGAAGTCGGCTACCGCATCCATGCCGCCGCCTACAGCAATCAGACGCTGGTGGTCAGCCAAGGCAAGTGAAACAGGACAGGAGAGAACGAGCGATGGACATGTACCGGAGCGCGGCCGCGGCCTTTCTTGCCGCCGCCACCATCGGCGGAGCGAATGCCCAAGGGATCGAACGAAAGGGCGAGGCCTACGCGCCGCCTGAGCTGCCGATCTCGCGGCCGGCCCCGGCCGTCGGCGGCGGGCTGCCGCTGGGGCGCCCCTCGGCCGCGCCGGCCAAACCCTTCGGGGTGATCGAGTCCGGCAAAGCTCCCGCGCGTCGGGCGCCTGTCGCCCTCGGTGGAACGGACGTATCGCTTCGTGAAGCGCTTCGTGGTGTCACGCCTGCGGGCTATGCGGTCCGGCCCACCTCCTGCGTGCCGACGCAAGCCCCTGTGTCCTATCGCGCCGGCGGCGACTGGATCACGACGCTGGACGAGATCGTGGCCGGTCTGGCGCTGCGTGCGACCGTCGATCACGACCTGGGCGAAGTCCTCATCGACCGTCCGCCCCAGGTGTCGCCCGACACGCCGCGAACGTGGGCCGTTCTCAAGTCCGACACGACGCTGCGCCGGAGCCTCGAACGGTGGATGGCCCCGACCTGTGTGCAGCTGGAGTGGGATGTGACCTTCCCGCTGGATGTGTCCGCAGATCGGCTGTTCCAGGGCGCAACGCTCTGGGAGGCGCTCAAGCAGCTTGCCGAAGACCTGCAGGGCAGTGAGACGCCCATCCTGATCACCCGGTACTCCAACGCAGTGCGCGTGACGAGCGGCGACGCCCGCTGAGCCCCATCCAGAACTGATGTCTATGCGAATCTCCTCAACCTGCGTCAAGCTCACCGTCGTCGTGTGCGCGGCCCTGGCGGCCGCAGGATGCACCACGCCTCAGCAGAAGACCGCCGCAGCGGGTCAAGCAGAGGCAGACGCGCTGCTCGCGAAGTCGGACACGATCCGTGCCGCGGTCGGCGCCGGTAGCTCGCAATCCATCCCCGCGACGCCCAGCTACATCGAGTCTCGCGCCGCCTTCGTGACGCGCGGCAAGACCGGGCAATCGCAGCGGATTCGCGAAGAGCGCGCGCTGCCCTCCATCTTCGAGGAGCCGTTCAGTCTCCTCATGGGCACGCAGGCGGTGCCCCTGTCGCGTGTTGCGCGGGAGATCGAGCAGGAACTGCGGCTGCCGGTGCGCATCCTGCCCGATGTTTTCGAGGATCCGAACCAATCTGTTGCCACGGGTTCCGCGGCGGCGCCGTCGTCATCAGCCGCCGGCGGGACAGGGGCTTCTGGTTCCGCCGTGAAGAGCGGTGCACCTGGGGGGGTGGCCCTCTCGCCGATGCCGCAGCCGTCGATGGCCGGTGTGCCCGGCTTCGGCGTGCCGCAGGTGAGCGGCCAGCCGGTCGCCTATATGCCGATGCTGGAGATCAACATCA
The DNA here is from genome assembly GCA_023390985.1 of Pseudomonadota bacterium. Taxonomy (GTDB): domain Bacteria; phylum Pseudomonadota; class Gammaproteobacteria; order Burkholderiales; family Burkholderiaceae_C; genus Ramlibacter. The sequence continues at coordinate 25,347 of JAEWBU010000386.1, read as the reverse complement.
GCGGAAGCAGGCGAGAGGTCTTGAACGCCATCGCAGCCAAGGCCGGCGTCGAGTGGGACTTCATCGACGGCGAGATCCAGTTCTCCCGGCTCATCTCCCGCACGTTCACGCTGGACAGCTCGCCGCGGATCCTGGAGTCCGAGGACACCCTGACGGCAGCTGGCGGGGCATCTGGTGGGGCGGGTTCGTCCACGACGGAATCCAACTCCACCGACGAAGTGACCATGAGGGCGAAGATCGACGCGATGGGCGACCTGGAGCAGCAGCTGCTGGCCATCCGCTCCCCGCGAGGCAGGGTCATCCTTTCGTCGAGCAACAACACCGTCCTGGTGCGCGACACCCGCGCTGTCATGGACCAAGTGGCAGCGCTGATCGACCGCTACAACGCCATCGTCAATCGCCAAGTGGTGATCGATCTGGAAATCATTTCCGTCACCAGCACCAGCGAAACGGCGTACGGGTTCGATCTGTCCCTGGTCCTGCAGCGAATGACGGCGGCCGGTGACAAGGCCACGGAACTTCTGATCACGCCTGTGGCCGCTTTGGCTGGGGACACCGCGCCGGGCCTGATCCAGTTCACCATGCAGAACCAGTCGTCCAAGTTGAACGGCTCGCAGGTGCTGCTGCGCGCGCTCAGCGCCTTCGGGAACGCCCGGACCGTCCACCGCGGCAGCAAGATGACGCGCAACAACCTGCCGGCGGGTTTTCAGAACCTGCGTGACACCAGCTACGTGGCCACGATCACGCCGGCTCCGGCGGGCGCCGGTGGCGTCTCGGGCGGCACTCCCGGAATCCAGCAAGCGGTCGTTACCACCGGGTTCCTCGCGAAGATCTACCCCTCGGTGTTGTCCGGCAACCGCGTCTTACTTGACGGACTGATTTCGATGTCCAACCTCGATCGCCTGGTGGCCGCCAGCTCGGGCGGAAACACGGTGCAGTCGCCTGATGTGTCGCGTGTGAACGCGCCGCTGCACACGACGGTCAGGTCTGGAGACTACGTTGCATTCCAGGCGTTCGAGCGCGACGTGAGCACCGGAGACAGGGCCGGCTTCGAGCCCACCGGCGCGCTCGGGTTTTCGGCAACCGGGAAGCGCACGGTCGAGCGGTTCATCGTCGTGATGCGAACGACCATCCTGAGCGCGAAGTAGTCGGCGAACAGCAATGAAGCTCATCGAACACGGCGACCGCTGCTACGTCGCGGGACTGGACTGGGAGGCGAAGGCATTCCCTCCGTCCAAGGCGGAAGTTCGCCAAGACGCGCGTACCCACAAGGCAACGCACGTCGTGGAGCACCAGGGCGTTGGCGACCAGAGTGAAGGCACCTCGTACTCCTATGGGTTCGGCAGCCTTCCGAAGCTGCCGAGCATGAACAGGAAGCCGGTTGTCTCCCTAGCAGCCGCCGTCGCCAGCCAGGGCACCGACGCGTTCATGTTCGTCATGCCCATGGACACGGACTCCCCGCACGGGGAAGCGGCGTTCGTGGGCGTGCTGTCGGGCCATCCGGCTCCTGGCTGCGACCTCATCGGAACGGAGCACGAGATCAGCGAGGCTGTCCGCCGCTTCGCGGACACGAACGGCGTGCTGCAGGTCTTCTTCGACCCGGAGTGCGGCCGACCTGAGTTCCTGGACGGGTTCCAGTTCAAGCCGCTGAAGATCGCAGCCGCCGAGTACGTCGAGGAACTTCGACCGGTCGGGGGCACGCCCGTGCTGGCAGTCGTTGGCGTCCTGGCCGTGCTGGGTGTCGGTGGCATGGTCGGCGCTGGCATGTACGCCAAGTGGAGCGAAGAGCAAGAATTGGCCCGGCTGAGGGCCTCTCGGATCGACCCCAACCTGGTCTATCAGCAGTCGCGCGATGCTGCGTTCGCCCAGTTCTCTCCAATCCCGGTGACAGCCGCGCGGCAGGTGCTCGAATCGCTGCTCCGGTTGCCGGTGGTCAGCGGCGGCTGGGAGGCGACAAAGATCGGATGCCTCCATATTCAAGGGAGCGCCCCGCCTGCCTTCGCGTGCACCGTGAAGTGGACGAACAACGCGGGGACCTTCAAGACGTTTGCGGGGGTGCCCGGGGACGCGAGCATCGAGTACGGAGACGATCTCTCGACGGTGACGACGCGCTGGCAAGTTCCGGTCTCCAATGTGAGGCCCCTGGAACCCGCCTTGTTCGCCGAGCTGCCGCCGAGCGGCCAATGGAAGGTCGAAGTTGGGAGCCTGCTGCAGGACATGGGCCAGGTTCCGTCTTTCAAGCTGGGAACTACTGCGCCTGTACTCGTCGGCGCGACAGCCGATCCCGCAGTGACGAACCGCCTCATGCGCGGCACCTGGACCCTGCAAGGGCACGCAGACCTCGCCGCCGAGCTGATCGGAGCACTGCCAGGAACCATGACGCTTGAAAGCATCGAGATCACCACGCCCGCGGCATCGGCGGAAGTGAAAGGCGATGCGCTGCCGATGCTGAACATCAATGGAGGTTTTTATGTCCGTCAGACCCGCTGAGCGTGTGATGCTCCTCATTGCCGCGCTGCTGACCGCAGCCGGCCACGCGTCTGCCCAAGGCGGGGCAGTGACCGCTGCTCCTGGGGTGGTCGCATCCACTGCGCAGCCTGCCGCCGGCGCAGCCAGCAGCCAGCCAGCGGGCCAGAGCTCCAGCATGCAGGGGCAGTCTGGGATCAGCAGCGGCAACCCCGCGGTCGCCGCCACCATTGCGGACATCGCGGCTCGCGCGCGTGCTGTGAAGGAGGCAAGCCCCGCGCAGGGCGCGCCCACGGGGCCGCTGCCCGGTCAAATGCCCGGCATGTCGCCCTATCCCCAGATGGGTATGGGGCCCATGGGTATGCCGCCGCTCCCCGGCGGCACCGTGCGGGAGCCGGGGGAGCCTCGGCTGATGTCGATCGCTGGCCGCCCTGGACAGGAGCGCGTCGAGATCACGTTCAACGGCACGATCTATAACGTTTCCATGCGCTACCCGATGCTCGGCACCACGGGCTGGCGTCTGAGTGCGGTGAACGTCCGTGATGGCAGCGTCCGCATCGACAACACCGAGCAGAAGAAGCCCTCCAAGGGCAAGGCCACGGCTGGCCGGGAGGCAAGCGGCTATGTGATCTCGTTCAGCCGCCGCGACCCTGAGTTCGGGAGCACCCAATCTGCGGGATCGAGCACCTCGAACGTTCCGAACGTTGCCGGCATGCCTGGCGCGTACCGCTGACATGAGCTGGTTCTCCAGGACTCCTGATGCGAGCATCGGCCGCCCACGGCCGCCGGCCGCGCCGGCAAAAGCTGAGGCCCGAGCAGCTGCACCGAGCGCACAGGTGGTGCAGCTGGCGCAGCGTCCCAGCCACCAGGCAGCTGCAAGCAACGCTGCCGCAACGGTTGCTGATGGCGACTCACACCCCACGATGAAGCTGCTCGAACTCAGCAGCTTGGATGATCTGCGCCAGAGATTCGGGAGTGACGTGGCCCTGAGCACCGCTTTCGGGGGCGCGCAGCCGAAAGGAGGCCAACCAGACTGGTACAGGACGCACACCGCAGTTGTGGCGTCCAGGTCGACCGGCACGGCCGTCCTCCTGTACATCGGTGTGGCGCGCGGGTCGGTGCTGCTGCAGCAGCGCCGCAAGGATCTCGGCCGGCTGCACCCCAACTTCCAGGAGGCGGTGATCCCGGCGTCTCTGCTTGCGGCGGTCTATGACCTGGCGGCGGACGCGACCAACTCGGCGGGCATTGATCCGTCCTTGATCACTCTCCAGTCCGCGACGGTCACCGACAAGCAGTTCGAGGAGATCTGCATGCGGGCGATCGAGCAGAACGCCTCGGACATTCACCTGCGGGTGCGGAATGACGGGGGCGAATCCAGCGGTGAAGTCCTGTTCCGCATTGACGGTGAGTTGGAGCTGTTCACGGAGATCGAACCGAAGAAGTTGCTCGAACTGATCAGCGCTGCATACGCCAAGAGCGATGCGAAGTCGATCGCTGAAGGGCAGGGGCAATGGAGTCCGAGCCGCCCCTACGGATCGTTCATCCGCATCGAGAAGGTGCGCAATGTCGAACTGCGTTTCCAGAGCAACAGCGAACGCTATGGTGCGGACGCCGTGATGCGGGTGCTGAACTACGAGGGTCGCTCCGAGGTCACCGGTGACCTGCGAAGCTCCGGCTACCTGCCATCCCAGATCGAGCTCCTGGAAGAAGCCGGGTACGGTCCGGGCGGTTCGGTCCTGATGATCGGCGAGACGGGTTCCGGCAAGACCACCTCCCTGACCGCGCTGATTCGCAACCACCAGGGGCTGGTCAGCCGGCGCCTGTACGCGGCGGCTGTGGAAGACCCGCCGGAAGGCAGGCCGAAGAACCTGTCGCAGTTCCCCGTGGCGCGGTCTGCAGAGACCGGGGGCAAGGGCGCGCAGAACCCGTTCACCACCGCCTTGCGGGCGCTGATGCGCATGGACGGCGACGTGATTCTGCTGGGCGAGATTCGTGATGGCGCCACGGCAGAAATGTGGCAGGAGCTGTGCCTGACCGGGCACAAGATCTACGCGACGTTCCACGCTCCTTCCTCCATCGGCGGCATCGAGCGTCTGTGCTCCAGCCTCATGGGCCTACATCCGGAGACGGTCGCCAGCTCGGATGTGCTGTCGTTAGCGGCGTTCCAGAAGCTGGTGCCCAGGCTATGCCCGGAGTGCAAGGTGCGGGCGACCGAGGACGGCGTCTTCGCACCGAAGAAGCTGCGGGCTCTTGAGTCGCTCGGCATCGATCCGAAGGACACGTACGTTCGATACGCAGCTGGCTGCGGGAAATGCCGCGGCGGGAAAAAGGGCGTTCAGGTCGTCGCCGAGATGTTCAACCCGAAGACCGAGCAGCGTCGCCTGATCGCCGCCGGCAAGTTCAGCGAGGCGTTCTACTCCTGGCGCGAAACGCGAGGCGACACACCCTTCACCAGCGCAGAAGTGCAGGGAAAGACGGCCTTTGAGGTCGGCCTCTACTTCGCAAGCCAGGGAATCATCGGCGTCGATACGCTCGATCAGGTGGTCGACCGCATCCTGGCGCACGACCGCGTGAATGGCGCGAAGGGAGCGGACCCCCATGGCTGAGCAAACGCGTCAGTCGCCGTCATCGCGCAAGCCGCAGTCGCACTCGTTCTCCGCGTCCGTGGACGCATGGAACCAGCGGCGGTACTTCGAGGCAATCCGGCTCGACTTCTATCAGGACTACATCGACTCTGGTCTGATGTTCCGCGAGTTCGCGCAGGCACGTGCGGAGCAGCTGCAGCGGCGGAAGCACGCCGCCACGGCGGCGGTGCAAGGCGTCTTCCTACGGCTTCGCGCAGGGCGAACGGTTGCCGAGGCGCTCAAGGAGGTTGCTCCCTCATCGGAGATCGCGTTGATCGCGGCCTACGAGAAGGACAACCGGCTGAACGAAGGCTTCACGCAGATCGTGCGGATGGTCACGGAGGAGAAGCAGTTGCGCTCTGACGTGATGGGGCTTCTGCGCAAGCCCGCAATCTACATCGCGCTCGCCGTCACCATGCTCACGCTGATGGTGCCCTCCCTGGTGGATACGCTGGGACCGCTGCTCGACAGGGCAAGGCTCACAACCGACCAGCGTGTGCTGCTGGCGCTGAGCGACTTCATGGCGGCCTACGCGATGGTGTTGATCCCGGGGCTCATCGGACTCTTCGTGGCAACGATCGTGACGTTGCCGTTGTGGCGGCCGGACGCCGCGCGCAAATTGCTCGACCGCCACTCTCCTGTGCACAAGATGTACCGGGACTACCAGGCTGCCACCTTCCTCAAGGTCTTGGCCGTCCAGTTGACTGTGACGCCGCAACTGGATCGAGCGCTCGCCGACATCGCGCGGAACTCCACTCCGTGGATGCGCGGATACCTCGAAGAGATCCTCCGACGTCTCCCGCGCTTTCGCACGCGAGAGCTGGAAGCGTTCGATGTGGGGCTCCTTGGCCCCGACATGATCGACTCTCTCCAACTGATCACGAAGCGCGCGACCGCCGAGCAGGCGTTCACGAAGCGCGCGGAGCAGGCCTCCAAGGCCGCTCTCAAGTCAATCAACGGCACGGCATCCATCCTGCAGCAAGTGGGAATTGCCGTCGCAGGCTTACTGATCGCGTGGGTCGCATTCAGTTTGGTGGCGACCATGATCAAACAGAACATCGACAAGATGTCCGAGGCGCAGACCGCGAATCGGCGTTAGTACAGCGAAGTGCGCGATGGGACAACGACTTGGTCGCGCACGTCGTATCCAGCACCGTCGTTGGGCAGCAAAAGGAACCTGAAATGAAGAAAACCATGTCCGCCCCGTCGCTCAATCGCAGCGTTCGTCGCGCCCTCCAAGCGGGCTTCACGGTCGTGGAAATGATGGTGGTCCTGGCCATCGGAGCGGTGCTGATCGCCGGCGCCGTGTACGGCTACCAGATGGTCTACACGTCCAAGGCGCAGAACGAGATGAAGTACCTGGACCAAGCGATGGAATGCTCGCGCAACGTCTACGCCAACCAGGCGAACTTCGCCGGCGCTGCGATCGCCACTCTGGTCAACAACAACTGCTTCCCGGCGACGCTCGCCGTGGGCAAGGGCACGGCGACGGCGACCGTGAACAACTCGTTCGGCGGCGCGATCACGGTCGCTGCGGTGAACCTGAACGGGACGAACGACGGGCTGGAGATCACGATCCCTGGCTTGCCTTCCGACGTGTGCGTGAACATGCTGCGCCTGATGTCCAAGCCGGCCCGCATTACTGCGCAGGCGACTGGCGCCGGCGCGGCGACTACCGTCATGGCTCTGGGCGCCGCCCAGCCGGACCTGTCGCAATCGATCGCGTGCGGCAACGCCACGACGGCCACCCTCAAGGCCGCCATTCTGAAGTCCTGATCGCGGTGCCTAGGAGGAAGCGGAGCACCCGCCCTCCTGGCTCCGAAGCGAAACGCCCGATTGGGCACGAATTCCCCGGTCTGCGGCCGCCGCGCCGAGACCGCCCCTGACACCCGGCGCTGCCGACAGCGCCGCTCTCGAGCAAGATCATGGCCTCTCCGTCCGACACCTCTGCCAATGACGTCGCCGTCACCGAAGTGACCGGCGTTACCGAAGTGGGCGGTTCGCTGGCGCCCAGCGAACTTGCGCTCATGGTGATGAACCTCACGCTCTCGAACGTGCGGTTCACGGACATCGTCCTGCACGAAGACCGCCCTATGCGGCTGTCCACTCCCGACGGACTGAAGGTGGCCCAAGATGTCACTGACCCCATCACCGGCGAAGTGATCCTCAGGGAGCCCTACGTACCGGACCGCAAGTCCATGGAAGATCTTCTCGCGACGATGGACGAGAACTGGGCCGACCGCATCATGCAGCGCGCCATCGACGTCGGCCTGACCATCGGGGGCGAGGATCGGCTGCGGCTGAACTTCTACATGGAGGGGGCCGGCAAGCTGGCGGGCGTTGTCCGCCGTTTCCCGATTCGGGTCCCCGACCTCGAGGACGTGCAGGCGCCCGACCTCCTCGTCAACTTGCTGGCGCAGCGCCGCGGGCTCATTCTGAACGTCGGGCAAACCGGCGCCGGCAAGTCGACCACCTGTGCCGCAATCCTCAAGCGCCTGTCGGAAAACTGGGCAACGCACATCGTCACGATCGAGAACCCCATCGAATACATCCACGAGGATCGCAAGGCGTCGTTTTCCCAGCGGCAGGTCGGCTCGGCGGGCCTCCAGTCGACGGCCCTCGGCGTGGAAGATGCGATGCGCCAAGCGCCTGGCGTCATCTACGTGGCCGAGATTCGCGACCGAGACACGGCGGAGGCGGTGTTCTATGCGCAGGAATCCGGTCATTTGGTCTTGGCCACCATCCACGGTCGCAACCCGATCGAAGGGCTGCAGCGTCTGGTGCGCTTCTTCCCAACGGAGAGACAAGCACGCCTCCAGGCATTGGCGGCAAACCTGGTGGGCGTGATCGGTCAGGTCCTAGTTCCCGTGGTCAAGCTGAAGGGGCCAGACGGACGGATGGTCGGCGGCGGCGAAGAGCGGATTGGCTACCGCGCCTTCTACGACGTCATGAGCGCGGTGCAGCGGCCAGGATCGACCAACCAACTGCAGAACATGATCGCAGAGGATCGCTTCCCGGAACTGCAGGACTCGCTCGCGACCGGCATGCGCGAGGGGCGCCTGACAAACCTGGCTGCCCATTTCATGAACAGCGACCTCATTCAGGCTATCGGAGACGGGGAGGTGCTGCTTCGTGACGCGATGAGCAAGACCTTCTGGCCGAACGCGCTGGCGGACAAGGTCCGCTAGGCGTGGTGCAACGTGACAACAGTTGCCGAGTGACGGTGAAATCCAAGAAGATCGAAGTTAGGAGGTTCAGTATGCGTAACCACAAGAGCCGCAAAAGTCTGCTTCGTCAGGCCGGCGTGACGTTGATGGAAATGGCCGTAGTGGTGACCGTCGGGGCGGTTCTCACCGTCGCCAGCTTCCGCGGAGCCGAGTACCTCACGCGCAGCAATGCAGCGCAGAACATCGCGAACCAGGCCCAGATCGGGTACGACGTTCTCAACAGCTATGTCGTGCAGAACATCGACAAGCTGGTGAACGCGCAGCCCGTCGCCGGCGTCGCGGTGCCCCTCGCGCCAACGCCCGCCGAACTGGTCGCACTCGGCTACCGCACGTTTTCGGTCGGCAGCACGATTCCGGGCGCGCAGTGGAACTATTCGCTCGCGTTGACCCCTGCCGGTTGTACCGCGAGCACGTGCAACGTCGTCGTGTACTTCGGCCTGACGGCTCCGCCGCGGACGCGAGAGAACGCCGCAGACATTGCACTGATCGCGGACGCGGCCGTCCGCACGTCGCGGCCGGCGGGCTGGAGCACAAACGAAGCGCCGGGCAACATCTTGGGCATCGGTGGTCAGTTCAACATCGCCAATCCGCAAGGTGCCCAGCCGGGCATCCTCGGGCTTTACGGGAGCTACGCTGCCGGGTCGTCCGGCAACTACGTGCGCATGGGCGACACGCGCGCGGTCTCGCTCAACAACGATCTGGCTGTCCAGGGCTCCACCACCGTCGGCGGCGGCGTAACCGCAAGTGGGACCGTGCGGGGTGCGACGGTCAATTCCACAGGCAACATCGTGGCCGCAGGGACGGTCCAGGGTGCGAGCGTTCATTCCACGGGCAACGTTACGGCGTCAGGCAACGTGGCTGCTAACTACGTTACTTCGAACTACGGCGGTCTGCGGTCGTATCAAAACGTCGACTGGGGAGTCATCCTCGGCGCCGCTGGAGGTGCCCTGACCGCCGGCGCGGGGTCGCACATCGGCTCAATGCACGTCAACGACATCTACTTGCGCTCGCGCGGAAATTGGGTGAGCAACTTTGCCGCCAAATACCCGTCGGCCTGCTACTGGACCGGAGAGGCCAACTTGTGGGCCGGAGGCCAAGTCCATTGCAATGACGGCTACTACATGAAGGGGTGGTACGGTCCCTACTATCACATGGACACGAACGTCGCGCAGATCTACTGCTGCGCGCTCTAATCCAGACACCGTGTCCACGGGCCGAAGAGGCCCGCATGGAACTCACAGCAAGGTTATTGACGAGACCTTGCGACTGCGGTTCCAATACAGATATGTTTCGGCGCTTGCCGGATCGCAGCCACTGAGCTCGCATTCAACATCAACCCAGTCGGGGCCTCGCGCCCTGTACGGGGTGAAGGTCCAAGGAGAGAAATCGCCATGGGCCTTGCCATCACCGCAGCCGCAATTCTCGTGCTGTGCATCATCGCCGCAGGGCTGATGAAGCACGCCGAGGCGCGAGGAGACACGGTCGCACTCCAGAACCGTCTGGAGGCGAGCCGCGACTCCCAGCTGCAGGACCACCATGGGCACTATGTGCCCGATCCGCCCGAGGACGCGTCGTCCGAGGACTTCATCAACTTGGAGCAGCACTGGAGCCCGTAATAGGGCTCCTGCCGCTTCGCACTTCAACTCTTTTCAACCCTGCAGGGGAGCCCAGCCTCCCCCTGCAGGGCGTGGCGTGCCTCTTGCGATCTTCCAGGAGAAACGTCCATGAAAACCATCGTCAACTCGTACCGCGCCCAGCCGCTGCACAACCGCGTGCTCGCCATGGTGTACGCCTGCGCCGCCGCCGTCATCGTCATCCTCTTGGCGACCGGCACCGACGCGGCGCACGCCCAGGCGGGCAACATCTACGCGCCGCAGCAAGCGCAGCAGCGCGGCGATGTGTGGGAAGCGCAGGTGCTGCAGGTCTCCATCAAGGAGGTGGAGCCCAGCGCGCAAGCCCGCCTCGCCGGCGGTGCTGTAGGCGGAGCCCTGGGGATTGCCCTGGGGGCTCGGTCCGACACCAGCAACCGCTTCGCCGCCAACACGGTCGGTGCGGTGCTCGGTGGCCTGCTCGGCGAGCGCGCGACTTCCACGCTCGCCCGGAACCATGCCCAGGAGATCATCCTGCGGCTGCATCAGCCCGGCCAACAGCCGCGACACATCGTGATCGTCCAGCCCGCGCCTTTTGACGCGGTTTTCTCTGGCGAGATGGTGTTCATTTCGTACGTCGGCGGCGCCTACAGGGTGCTGCGTCGCGACGGCCAGGTCATGCTCTGACCTGCAACAAGGCAAAACGCCCGCTCAGCTTCGGCTGGGCGGGCGTTTCGCTTTTCAGGAGACGCTAAATGATGGCGATCTGGCCGCCAGTCCCAAATTCGGGCGCGTCGTACAGCTCCAACGCCATCTTGCGCTTGCTGGCTTTGGCCAGTGCGATCACGTGGTCGAAGCGCTTTGCTCGGCGCTGTTCGAAGACCACGACCTGGTCGGCGGCGTCCACCATCGCGGCGACCAGTGCGCGGCTCTGGCGCGTAGCGGGGGTGCCGTGGTACGCCACCGGCACGTAGTGGACGAGCGCCCAGTCATGCAGGCGCCATGCAGTGCGCCGATGGCAGGTGGTAACCAGCGTCCACGTAGGGAGCGGCGAGACTATCTTGACGAGCCGCGTGCCCACGATGTCATCGGGGGCGACCTCGGCACCGAAGATGGCGATTCGCGGCGCGCTGCGCCAAGCCTCGAACTTCGTCATGCAGCCGTCCACGAAGGACTGGGGCAGCCCGAGCGGCGCCATTCCGGCGACCAGGTCCTTGCACGGCTGGTTGCGCAGGCCAAGCTCCGGCCGCTGCAGGCACAGCATCGCCATGCCGGCGACCATCACGTTCATGCGGACCAGCTTCCAGTCGCTGCGCCAGTGCTCCTGGTGCTTGCGGGCGAACTTGTTGGCCTCCGCGATCGACGGGGAGAGCAGGACCGAGTCGCGCAAGTCCGGCCGGTGGGGCATGAACTTGGCTGCTTCGAACCAATGGGCCAGCGTGATGTAGACCTGTTGGCGGCGCGGCGCGTCGATCTCGGCGGCAAGCTGCCCACTGCCTCGGCTGCCGGCCGGCCTGGCGTAGGGCCCCAGGAACGAGCTGGTCAGGAGGTCGGCGCTGGACGGGAAGCATTCGGCCATGGTTGCGATCTTCGCGCTGGAGCTTGCCCGATCGGAAAGGGCCAAACCCCACTTTGCAGGTAGATGGCGCACGCTGGGCCACCAGACCCGCACGCTTTGACCTGCCGTGGGCTCGACTCCTAGAATGGCCGCGCATTCACTCTTCCGAGTGGCGCGCTGGTCTTCCTGGCCAGCCATCAACAAGGCTTCGACCTCGCAGCGTTCCCGCGCTGCTGCAACGAAGTCGCCTGCGGCGCCCAGCTCTGGGCTCACCGCGTTCCGAACCGAGACCGCGCCGGCGTCAGCCGGTGGGTGTTCTCGCGTCCTGCAGTTCACAACACGAGAGGATCGACATGGCGAAAAACCACTTTGCCCTGGAACGACCCAGAAAGATCATGATCTCCATCCCTGGCTATGACGCCGATGCCGCCACCCGCCTGCAAGGCAGGATCCAGAGCGATCAGCGCAAGCGCAAGAAGAAGGGGGAGAACCAGAAGCAGCAACCCGTCCAGGCGGTTTCGCCGCCGGCGGAGACGTCGCCGGAGGAAGTCCAGGCCCTGAACGAGTCGCTGCGCACACCGAAGCGCGAGGCAGATGACCTGGTGCAGATTTTCAGCGGCGCTCCTGACGGGGGTGCCGAATGAAGATGACCAACGCAGCCGCCTGGGCGAATCTGGGCGGCCTATGCGGCTACCCGTTCGACGACATGGTGGACACCGGCGAGGCGGTGTCCGTCTCGACCGCGGCTCGTCAGCACTTCGGTGCGGTGGCCGTGGCCATCGAGGCGAGCGTCTACGACCGCTTCGTCTGCTGGGACAGCGCCGCAACGCGGCGACTGGGGCTCAGCCTCACCGAGTGGGAACGTTTGGACAACCTCCTGGTGGCCAGCTGCACCGCGGCATTCGGCGCCGGCGGCGTCTTCGTCTGCCGCGCGATCGACAGTCGTGGGCGTGACGGCCAGCCAGTGCGGCACATCCTGGCCGTCAACAACGTCGGCGAACCCGGTCAGCCCAAATGGCTGATCACGGTTCGTTCCTGATCTTTCAGAGGTTCAACTGAGGCCCTTGCCGCGAAAGCGGCAGGGGTTTTTCTCAAGTCTCCGATCTGGCCTTGGCCGGTGACTTGTGAAAGCCGGCGCTTGTGCAGCGCCGCCTCGTTTCTTCGGCAGGAGCCCTCAACGGCTTCTGTAGCTCGGGCGACTCGATCGCCTGAAGCCTTCAACTTCATCCCTTTGCGGGGCACGCAGTACGCCCCGCAAAGGGGTGGGCTGTGTGTTGCCGCGCTTCCCAAAGAAACGGAGCAACACATGGGAAATTCAATCGCAGCCACCAGTGCCGGTAACGGCCTCTGGACCTGCGGCCTGAGCTTGGCTGACTTCGAGGCTCCCTCGAACGAAACGCCGGTCGCTCAGGCGGCCAGGGAGACCGTCGCGGTCGCCCTGGAACTCGCGCACATCGATATTCGCGGCGGCGATCTGCTGTTGGCCGACGAGGCTGCCGGCGATTCCGTCGAGATCGTGGACCCCTCCTCGGTCGGTGACTCCTGGGTCCTCGGACCCGACAACGAGGACACGGACTTTGCTGACCGCAAGGTGCTGTGGCCGGTCGTCGACCCGCAAACCTACCGGCCCTCGGGCTCCGTGGAGCGGCGGATCGAGGACAACATCGCTGCCATCCGCCTGGTCAAGGCGCTGGCGGACGAGAAGCGCAAGCCGTCCGAAGAGGAAATGGCAACCCTGCTGCGCTACAGCGGCTGGGGCGGTGCTGCCAGGGTCTTCTCCTTGGACGGCGCCACGAAGGCCAGCCCGCTGGCCAGCCAGCGCGACGAGCTCAGGTCTCTGGTAACGGAGGACGAGTACGTCGCCATGCAGGCGAGCGTCAACACGGCGTTCTACACGCCACCGCACATCGTGGAAGCGATGTGGCGCATGGTTCGCAAACTGGGGTTCACTGGCGGGCGAGTCCTGGAGCCGGCCGCCGGCACCGGGCAGTTCTTCGCGAGCATGCCCAGGGACATGGCCCGTCAATCCATGGTGACGGCAGTGGAGATCGACCCGATCACCGCGGCCATGCTGGAGGCGAACTTTGCGCCCTATGGTGCGCAGGTGCATGCCTGCGGACTTGAGAAGGCGCCGGTCCCGGCCAAGTTCTGGGACCTCGTGATCAGCAATTGCCCCTTTGGGGACTTTAGGTCGCTGGACACGTCCAAAACGCCCTACGCCGATTGGAGCATCCACAACTGGTTCCTGGCCAAGTCGCTGGAGCTGGTGCGACCGGGCGGCCTGGTGGCGATGATCACCACCAAGTCCACCTTGGACAGCAAGCGGGATGCCCGTCGCAAGTGGATGGCGGCCCAGGGGGAACTCGTAGCGGCCTTCCGGCTGCCGACGATGGCCTTCAAGGAGCACGCCAACACCGAGGCGGTGACCGACATCCTGCTGTTCAAGCGGCGCGAGGTGCCGGACTTCAAGGCCAGCGGCAGCTGGCTCGCCTTGGAAGAGGCGAGCACAGTGCTGATGGACAAGGGCCAGAGCGCGACGCGGCAGGAGTACGTTGGGCACTACCCGACGACACGCACCGCGCAGGTCAACGGCTACTTCAACCGGCACCCCGAAGCAATGCTCGGACGCCTGCAGTGGCAATCCAGCGCGCACGGGCCGGTGGTCCTGCCGGTGTTCAACGGCTCCATGCAAGAGCTGCAGGAGAGGCTGGACGCCCTGATCGAGCAGCTGCCCGAGGGCATCTACAAGCCCGGCACCGCCGAGAAGGTCGCGCCGCTGCAACCGATGGTGGCGCGCTACGACAACCTGACCGGAGCCATGCCCGGTGCGTTCGTGCTCCACAACGGGCGCGTGTGCATCAGCGAAGGCGACGAGATGGTCGACGTGGATGACCTGTACGCCGGCACCGCGCGCAAGCGCCTGCTGGGCATGCTGGACATTCGCGAAGCCACCCAAGAGGTGGTCGAGCACCAGGCGAACTCGGACGACGACGTCGAGCTGGGCCGCCTGCAGAAGAACCTGAACGGCCTGTACGACGCCTTCGTGGCGAAGATGGGGCCTATCAGCACGACGGCCAACAGCCGCGTGATGCGCAGCGACCCGACATGGCCGCTGTTGCTCGCCCTGGAGATCTGGGACGAGGAAGCTGAGACCGCCATCAAGGCAGACATCTTCTCCAAGAGGACGGTCGGCCGGCCGGTGATCCCGGACACGGTGGATTCGGTCAAGGACGCTCTGCTGATCAGCCTCGCGCTGTACGGCAGGATCGAGTTGCGAGACATGGCCACCCGGTGGCGCCGCACGGTCAAGGAGGTCACGGATGCCCTGCGCGAGCAGGCCCTGGCATTCCGCGATCCGCAGCAAGGGCGCTGGGTGCCGGCAGATGAGTACCTGTCGGGCCACATCCGCGACAAGATCGCGCAAGCCAAGGCCGCGGGGCCCGCGTACGCGTCAAACATCCCGGCGTTGGAAGCGGTGCTTCCGGAAGACCTGGGGCCAGCAGAAGTCGAAGCGCGCCTCGGCGCGCCGTGGATTCCGTGCGAGGTGATCAAGCAGTTCTGCACGGAGCTGGTGAACGACAAGCAAGACCACATCACGGTCAAGTTTGAACAGGCCACGGCCACCTGGGGCATCGTGGCGCAGTATCACAACCGCGAGCACGTCGGTGACCGCGCGCTGCAGACCATGAAGTGGGGCACGCAAAAGCGCTGTGCCCTAGAGCTGGTCGAGTCGGCGCTGAACCAGTCGCCACCGACCGTCACCGTCAAGGTGGATGACAAGCAAGTGGTGGATCGAGCGGCGACGCTCGCCGCGCGCGAGAAGTGGCAGGCGATCAAGGACGAGTTCCGCATGTGGGTGTTCAGCGATGAATCCCGGCGGGACAAACTTCTGCGCTTGTACAACGACGCGTTCAATGAGATCGTGACGCGCAAGTACGACGGGTCGCACCTCATGCTGCCCGGCATGAGTTCGGTGGTCACACCGCACGGGCACCAGAAGAACGCCATCTGGCGGATCCTGGTGTCAGGCAACACGCTCCTAGCTCATCGGGTGGGTGCCGGGAAGACACTGGTCATGGCCGGCTCCGCGATGGAACTGCGCAGGCTGGGGAAGGCGCGCAAGCCCTTCCACGTTGTACCTAATCACTGCCTCGAACAGTACGCAGCTGAGTTTGTGCGGCTGTATCCGCAAGCGAGGGTGCTGATCGCGAGCAAGGACGACCTGTGTGGCGACAAGCGCCGCACGTTCGCTGCTCGTATCGCGATGGGGGATTGGGATTCCGTCGTGATGACGCAATCCACGTTCGAGCGGATTCCGCTGGCTCCCGAGTCACAGCGAGAGTTCCTCGACGGACTGGTGATGGAAGCCAGGGCCATGCTCAACGTGGCCCAGGACTCCGGCGCCAAGCGCTCCATCAAAGAGGTGGAGAAACGCATCAAGGACCTGGAGGCAAGGCTGGAACGCCTAGCCGAAGCCAAGGCTGATGACGCTAGCGTGGTCTGGTTCGACGAACTGGGCTGCGACTGGATCAATTACGACGAAAGTCACGGCCTAAAAAATTTGGTCCGCATCTCGAAGATGCCGCGCATCGCGGGGTTGTCGAATGCAGCATCGCAGAAAGCGTTCGACGCATTCATGAAGACGCGCCTGATCATGCGGGCGCGCGGCGGGGTGGAAGAAGGGGTGGTCATGGCCACCGCCACACCGATCAGCAATTCCATCGCGGAGTTGCACACCATGCAGGTGTTCTTGCAGCCCTATACGCTCAAGCGGCACGGGCTGTACGAGTTCGACGCCTGGGCGGCGAGCTTCGGCGAGTCGGTCACCGGCTTGGAGCTGGCGCCGGATGGTTCTGGGTATCGCGTTAACAACAGGTTCTGTCGGTTCGTCAACGTACCCGAATTGATGGCGATCTTCCGCGGCGTGGCTGACATCCAGACGCGCAGCACGCTGAACCTGAAGACACCGCCGATCCTGGGTGGAAAGCCCGGGGTTGTGGTGAGCAAGGCAAGCCAGTGGCTGAAGGAGCTGACGGCGCAACTGGTCGAGCGGGCTGACAAGATCCGCAACGGCCAAGTGGACCCGAGCGAGGACAACATGCTTGCGGTCACCAACGATGGTCGCAAGGCGGCGTTGGACCTACGGCTGTTGGACCCGAGCATGCCGGCCGACCCGGAAGGCAAGCTGTGCAAGGCGGCCGACAACATCGTGCGCATCTGGAAGGAAGGCGCGCGGTATCGCTGGACGCAACTGGTGTTTAGCGACCTGGGAACGCCTGGGGGCGGAAAGGCCTTCTCGGTTTACGAGGCGCTCAAGCAACTGCTCATCGAACGGGGCATCCCCGACGACGAGATCGCGTTCATCCAGGACTACGACAGCGACGCGGCGAAAGCCAAGTTGTTCAAGAAAGTCCGCGAAGGCACCGTGCGCGTAGTGATGGGATCGACCCAGAAGATGGGCACCGGCACCAACGTGCAGAAGAGACTGCGCGCAGTACATCAACTCGACTGCCCCTGGCGCCCGAGCGACGTGGAGCAGCGCGAAGGCCGAGCCGACAGGCAAGGCAACGAGTGCGACGAGATCGAGCTCGCGAGATATGTCACCGAAGGCAGCTTCGATGCGTACTCGTGGAATCTGATTGACATCAAGAGCCGCTTTATCGAGCAGGTGATGACGAACGAGAAGGGACTGCGCACAGTGGAGGACGTTTCCATGACGGCCCTCAGCTACGCGGAGATCAAGGCGCTGGCATCTGGCAACCCCCTGGTGCTGGAGAAGGCGTCGGTGGACTCCAAGGTGCAGAAGCTCGCCTGGTCGTACGGCCAGTGGGAAGAAGACCGCTGGCGCATGAGCAACGCGAAGGCGGGGCTGAAGGCCCGGCTTGCCAAGATCGAGCAGACGATGGCTGCCTGGGAACAGGAGGCCAAGCTGGCCAGCGCGATCAACGCGCAGACCAAACTGGAGCCGCTGACGGCCACGTGCGCGAGCATCGTGTCCAAAAGCGCGACGACGGCGCAAGCCATCGGGGAAGCGTTCCGGCACCTGACAGCCCTGAAGTTCATGGGGCCGTTCGGCAAGGTAGGCGAGTTCACGCTGCTGGTCGACCGCAGCTACGGGACCTGGGCGCTCGGCGTGCAGGGCCCGCTGTCGGGCGATGTGGTGTGGGTGGAGCGCCCGCCCATCAACGAGGTTGTCGCCGTCGGCGACGCCACGCTGGAAGCGGTTGGTGGACAGACGAAGTCCGCTGCCCGCCGGCGCATCGAGCACGCGGAGAAGACGGAGGAGCTGGCCAACATCGAACAGATGCTGGCGCAAGACTTCCCGCAGCGCGAAGAGCTGGCCCAGGCCCGGGCCCGGCAGGCGGAGATCGACGCCCAGCTGGATCTGGACAAGAACCTGGCCGGCACCGGCGCGATGAACGCCGAAACGACCAACTGACCTAGACGCCCCGGAGAGAAATCTCCGGGGGCTTTTTTTCTTGCGCCGCGGCCGCCGCAGTTCTGCGGCCGACGCACCGATTGGATTCTGCTGGCCGCGCGGACCCGCAGGAGTTGCGAGCGCACCGGGGCGTGCCTACAGTGCACTCGGCTTCGCCTGACCTTCCGGTCTGGCAAGTGGCAGGCGTGACCTGCCCAACACCCTTCGCTGCAGCTTTCACAGCTGCGGCGCGGCACGCCGGCGGCGCCCTTGTGGGCTGCCCTTCGGCGCACTTCCAACTTGTCCTCCCGGCCCTGTGCTGGACCGAGGGCATTCCCATTCCTGAACGATGAAGCATACGAACTTCTACTGGCATTCCGCCAGCGGCATGCCCGTGCTCGATCGCCGGCTCGCCCGCGCCACGGTCGCGGCGGTCCTGCGGGACTGGCGCAAGTCCGCACGCGCCGGCGTGGCCCGCCTGCGCCGGTTCGTGCAGACGGGCGCGCGCGCCTACCTGGTCGATCGCCGCGGCGCCTTGGACGGGCTCTACGTCCAGCCGGCCTCGCTCGTGGCCAACAAGCCCCCCCAAGCGCTCGCGCCCGCTGCGGTGCTCGCCTACGAGGACGAGCCCGACTGCTGCTGGCAGCGGGAGCTGAGATTCAACCTGGAGACCGTTTGAGGAGAACGACATGACGACTCCCACCATCAGCGAATCGATGGTGGGCAGCGTGCTCAACCCGAGCCGCCGCCCGCCCGAGACCTACCAGTACCTGCCCCTGTGGGCCAAGACGGCGGTCGAGCGTCTGGACTGCGATCCAGAGCTGCGCACCGGCGACAAGTTGGACGAGCTGCTTACGGCCTACGCCGGCACGTACGGCGAGAGCCGCGCCACGCTCGGCGACGAGTACTGGGATTACGTGGTGTTCTCGGCCCACTTCCGTAGCGCCAAGCGCTTCTACGACTTCCAACCGAGGAGCGCCACATGAACCGCGACCGAGCACGCGACACAAGGGGCACCTCGATGTCGTCCGGCCGGGGCTGCGATTCACCCTGGAGACCATCTGAATGAACCAAGCAAGCATCCACCTGGTGGACCAGCTGCGCGGCGCCGTCGGGCACCTCGCGGCCTGCCTTCTGGAACTGGCGCAGCTGTGCCGCGCCTCGCACTCGAAACCCGAGCGACAGCAGGAGATGCTGGCCCGCCTGTTCCGGCTGATCCCGGACCGGGCCGCGGCCAAGCATCTCCTGAACGCCCACGGCACCATCACCTGTTCCGGCACATTCGGCCAGTCGCCCTACAGTGACTTCACGTACGTGCTGCGCTACGCGGTGGACGGCCACGGGCTGATGCCCTGGGCAACCGTGAACCAGCGTGAGCTGCATGGTGCGCTGCTGAACGTCTATGCGGCACCGGCGGCGCGCGCGAGATGGGCGCTCGACCGCGACCAGCTTCAGCGGCGCTACCCGCGACTGCTCCGCGCGATGCAAGACGCGGCGATCCTGACGCGCACGGAAGCGGAGAGCACGCTTCTGTTGCTGCTGCGCCGGCATCCGGCGGCGCGCCACCGCAGCCCGTCCAGCTGCGAGGCCGTGCACCACTTCGGCGGCGGAGACGGCGGCAACATGGCCGTGGTCCGTGCGGCCATCCGGCGCCGCCAGTTGTTCCCCAGCGCGCGCCGCGCGTCGGCGACCGCCTGAGAAGGATGTTCCCCGCACTTCGCGCCCCTGGCTTCGGCCGGGGGCGTTTTTTATTTTGCGGAAGCGGCGGCCGAAGGTGCAGGCCAGTCCATCGGTGTCGAGCACACCTTCCAGCACGGCCGATCTGCGCACCCCAGTCCGAGTGTGTCGGCATAATTCCCGCAGCCCTTCGGCACCTTCGGTTCCCTAGACGGTGGTGCCTCCAAACCCCTCAGCGACGCGCCCGGCCGACAAGACCTGCATGCGCACTGGCGCTCGGGCGGTAGGTCAGTGGTTCGACTTCCGTTGAGCGAGTGGGGCGCACGTCCGGAGCGCGCGAAGAAATTGAAAAGAGGAGCTTGGGGGCATGTCTGAACGAAAGAGCACCACCGAGACCGGCAACGCCTTCCGGGACGCTGTCTGCGAGCTGCTGCGCACCCAGCACCCGGATGCGCGCGTGGAGCAGCGCATCCAGGGCACCAAGACCGACATCCTGTTTTCGCAACTGGTCTTCGGTCGTCGCGAGATCTTCGCCGTCGAGTGCAAAGACTACGAGAAGCCGCTCACCAAGACCTTCATCGAGCGGGAGATCTGGACCGTCTACGGCAAGTTGCTGCAAAGCGGGGCAATCCAGCGCCTGATCATCGTCAGCCGCAAGCCTTTGGGAGCCGACGCGGCGGCGTGCATAGATGGCTGGCACGGCGTGTCGCACCAGACTTATGACGAGCTTGCCGAGTCGCTGCTGGGGCTGCGGCCCTACATCCAGAAGCACGCCGAGCTGCGCCCGACCGACGACACGGACTACATCGACGCGCGCCTCGAAGACCAGCCGGGCACGGCGCTCGAGCGCGTGGAGCAGTGGGTCCGCGAAGGGAAGGGCGCGGGGTTGGGCATCTTGGGCGGCTATGGGCAGGGCAAGACCAGTTTCGCGCGCCGGCTGGCCGCTCACTACGCGGGGCGGCATCTGGCCGACCCGACTGAGCGCATGCCGATCCTGCTGCGACTGGGTGAGGTGGTGCACGAGACGCAGCTGGAGGGGCTTTTCGGCAAGGAGTTCAGCGCGCGCCATCACTGCCCGGGCTACAACTTCTCGACGCTGATGCACCTGAACGCGAGGGGGCGGCTCGTCGTCATCCTCGATGGCTTCGACGAAATGAAGCACGCTATGACGGCAGCGGACTTCCAGGCGAACTTCCGTGAGTTCAACCGCCTGCTCGAGGGGCAGGCCAAGGTCATCCTCCTCGGGCGGCCGAACGCGTTGCCGTCAGACGAGCGCGAGCTGGTGTTCCGCGGCAGACGCCGGGTGGGCGACCAATTCATCGCCAGCGCAAATTTCCCAGAGTGGGACGAGTGGAAGATCGCCTTCTTCAACGAAAGCGAAACACGCCGGCTGCTCACGTCGTCGCTCACGGCACTGCAGGCGCGGCACGCGCGCGAGCGCACATTCCAGTACCCGCAGGATTTCGTGGCCAAGCGCATCGAGGAGATCTTCGGGCAGGTGCCGCGCGACCTGCTGCAGCGCCCGGTGCACGTCCAGTTGGTTGCAGAGGTCGCCGCCAACCCCGACTTCGATTTGCGCGGCTTCAACGAGTATCGCCTCTACGATCACGTGATCAAGTCGATGGTCGAGCGCGACACCGTGCAAAAGCTCGCCCGAAAGCCGATTCCGCTGGAATCGCGGCTCGCCTTTCAGCGGGATCTGGCGTGGTGGGCGTGGAGCCGCCCCGGCGCGACACAGGGCTGTTTCTTTCGGCACGAGGTGCCCGGCTCCCTGCTGCAGCAGCTCCCCTCGGGGAATTCGGTCGACGACGAGGGCAAGCGCAACGAGTACATCGTCTCGACGCTTACCGAGGAAAAGGAGTCCGGCGTCCTCTTCTTCGCGCACCGCTCGTTCCAGGAGTTCCTCGTCGCCGAGCGGCTACGGTTGGCACGCCCGTCCCCCTCGGCCCATACGGAGATCTCCAACTACCTGACCCTGGATGTGATCGCGTTCCTGCGGCAGGCGCCTGACCAGTCCTTCCTCCTGGACTGGTACGAGACGCTTCGGGCAGCGAACGGGCCGGTGGGCGTGCCCTACCTGCAGTTCTTTGCCTCGGCACCGCAGGTGCTGGATCACATCGGTAAGACCACCCTGGTGCTTGACCCCCACGAAGTGGACGTCTGGACCACCGCCATCCTGCATGACGCTTTTGACCGCGGACTTACGGGAGCACTGGCCAAGGATCAGCATCCCGTAGTGATGTCGCGGTTGGCCACCCGGGGCAACTCCGCGGCAGCGGCCGTGGCCAGCTTGTCGCTGCTCTCGGCGTACAGGAAGGCTCCATCGGCACTGCGCCTGGCTGGGCTCGTGGCCTGCGTGATGGAGAGATGTCTGCGAGTGGCGCGCACCGAAGCTGGGCGATCGAGCCTTACCATTCCCAGCGACGAGGCGGATTTCGCAGCCGAGTGGATCTCCACGATCCACAAGCGCCTGCCGGCTCGCGGAGAGACTTCAGCCGTCACGCTGCTCGTTGATCTCGATGCATTGGAGCGCTGCTGCAGCGGGCAGTTGCAGGCCAAGGGGGGTGGCGTCGTGAACCCCTTCATACCGGACGGTGCCGAGCAGCCCCGCGCCGGTACGGCACAGGTCGAAGCTGCCCGGGTTCTGCAGTTGATGGCCCCCGATACGCGCAATGCTCACAGCGGGTACGTGCTCGGGCGTGGGGAGTCGTTTAGCGTTGTGCCCGTCGGCCAGCGCCGGAGGCCCAGCCGATGAACGTGCGCGATCAGGCGCACGCCATCTGAGGGAACGCGCGAGAGCGAGCCGGGGCCAGATGCCTAGCGCGGAGTTGGTGAATCCTCAGCCGGTGATCGCATCGCGCCCCGGTGACCGCCGGCGGTAGACTGCCCGGCATGCCTGGACCCAAGAAGCCGCCGCCGACGAAGCTGGAAGTGCCCCCAGGCGAGAGCGTGTGGTCGGCGCTGGCGCGCGAGTTGGCGCGCAACCCGGATGGCCCAGTCGCGCTGCAGGTCCAGTCCGCGTTCGGCCGCGCGCTCGCCCCGAACCGACAGGCGGTGCAGCAGGTGCTTGAGGCACTAGGCGCCCAGCTCGAGCAGGATGGCGAGCCGCAGCGGGCGGCGGTGGCCGCGGCGATTGCGCACTGGGAGCGCCAGACGGGCGCGCCGATGGATGCAGAGGCGCTGGAGGGGTTCCGCCAGGACGCGCGCGAAGCCGCGGAGCGTCGTCGTCGGCAACCGCCGGCGATGCAGGAGATCTTGCGCGTGGCGCCGACCGGCACAGACGTGGGCTATGACCTGGGCGTGCACCTGCACGGCCTGCAGGGCACTTGGCACCGGCTCTGGGCGTCCATGTGCCTGTGCTACAGCTTTGGAAACGACCTCGCCGTAGAACCGACCGTTGCAACGGTCCGAGGGCAGTTCGAGAAGCTGCTGGGGCGGGCGCTGGAGCCGCAGGAGTTCGACGCGCTGGCGGCGCGCGCCCGCAACCACTACGAAACGGTGATGCGGCCCAAATTGGGCGATGCGGGCGGGGGCGAGAACGCTTGACGCAGGCAGGGCTGGCGCCTGTCCAGCCCTTCGCCCGCTAGCTCCGGGCTTCTCCTACCCCAGCGATGCTGCCGGAACGCCGAAGACGAGCGTGATCTGCGGCCACCACTTCAATCCGGCCTTGGCGAAGATTCGGCTCTGCTCGGCGCCGGCGATGTGGATTCGAAACTCGGTGGCACCGCTTTTTTTCACGAGCCATGCGAGCCCCGGCATGTGGGGCTCTGGTTCGCCGGTGCCGATCTTGCCTTCGGGGAAGATCATTACAGGCTTGGACTCGTCCAGCAGGCGCAGCATGGTGCGGATGCCGTGGGGAGCTTGCGCGTCCAGCGGCACGACAGTTCCGCACCCGAGCCACGCGAGGAACGCCAGCACGGCGCTGGTTGTGCGATTGCGCACCGCGTATTCGTGCTCGACGGCGTAGTGCATGGGGATGGGGCTGGTGAGTGCGATCAGCACGCCGTCCAGGAAGCTCACGTGGTTCGCGGTGACGAGCAAGCGTCCGCCGGCGGCGCCGTGGGCCTGCAGGAGCGCATCAGAGTTCAGCGCCCGCGCGCGAAGTAGGAAGAGGAGCGCGCTGCGAACCCAGCGAGGCGGCTGGCGAGCGGCGCCGAAGCTGACGATGTCCATGAGCCTTGAGTATTGATCTGCTGAGTTCACCGTACCCCAGCAATAAGCGCGGTCAAGGGCGGCTTCTTCTCGCCATGCGTGGCGCGCCGGCGTGCCACAAGAACGAAAGCCCCCAGCTTTGCGGGCTGGGGGCTTGCGGGGGAGGGGCGGTTTAGTCGACCGCGCAGCTGGCCAGCGCGGAGACCACGCTGGGCTGGCGGCGGCTGCCGGCGTAGCGCAGCACCACGTGCTGGGCGATCAGCTGGCGGCCGTTGATGCCGGTGTGCACGTCGACGGGGACGTAGGTATCCACGTGCGCATCGACGATCTGCACGTTGTCGGCGGCCAGGGCGTCGGCGATCAGCTTCTGGACGTCGCGCGCGGCGCGCTGGTGCAGCACCTGGGTGCGTCGGCGATCGGCCAGGGCCTCGACGACCGCCGGCATCTCTTCGCGCAGGAACAGCTGGCGTTCGGCCGCGCGCAGGCGCTTGCGGTCGATGGTCTTGAGAACGGCGCGGCCGCGCACTTTCCGCAGGTCGCGCAAGGACGGGCGCAGCGGGTTGTTGATGGCTTTCATGGCGGGAGCTTCAGAAGGTGGAGGGGGCCGCCGGCCCGTAGGGGCCGGAGGGGCCCACACGGGGTTTGGAAAGGTGTGCCGCGCGCGGGGCGGCGGCTTCGGGTGATGGACGCGGGCCCTCGAGGAGGGAGCGTCGAGCAGGCACAGGGCCTGACGTGGTGGAATGAATTCTCGGCGGCCAGGTGGGTCCGGGCAAGCGATGCGGGTCCGCGGCCAGAAATGGCAATTCCGGCCCGATGGGCGTAGCCTCCGCGATTTCACGCTGGCGCTGGCGTGTTGGAGCCGCGCGCCGATCACACCTGAAAGGAACCGGCAGCATGGCAGCTGGAATGATGTACATCGCCAACTCGTTCAAGACGGTGGGCAGGACGGCGAAGGCGCGCGGGCGCTGGCCGGTGGACAACGACCCGCACTTCTGGAGCTCGCCGCCGACGTGGGGCATCTGTCGGCCGGACCTGCGCCGCAAGGCCAAGGCTGGCCAGACCATCTTCTTCGTCCTGTCGCGGGCCGCGCAGCACCGCCAGATGATCTTCGGCTACATGCAGATCGCGCAGATCGTGACGCATGCGCAGGCGTACCGGCTGCTGCCCGGCAAGCGCATGGGATCGCATGAGCCCAACGGCAACATCATTGTGGGCAGGACCGGGCGGTACAACGTCTGGGATGACGGTATGCACCGGAAGAACTTCCCGAAGATCCGCGAGCGCTACGCCATCGGCGACCCTGCGGCGTCGCGCTTCCTGACCGAGCAGCAGCTGGAGGCCAAGGCGCTAGCGTTTCTGCCGACGCTGCGGCACGTGCTGGGCACGCAAGGGAACGGGGACGGCACGCGCGCGATCGACTTCATCACGCGGGCGGGCTGCCATGCACTGCGCGAGGACCAGGTGGCGGCGCTTCGACGATGGGTGGACGCCGGGCTGCCGCAGCAGGAGCGGGGCTTCGAGGGGGCCGTGCTGCGGGGCCGGCCGAGCGCAGGGCGGAGGCGGCAGGCCTCGGTGTGCGGTCCCTCCGGTGGGGTGTGCGTGCCGGCGGTGCGCCGCGGCGGATGCACGTCGTCGG
>JAEWBU010000339.1 GCA_023390985.1 Pseudomonadota bacterium | reverse complement strand
CGGCGAATTCGTCGGCATCGCGCTGGGCGCGGCGGGCCAGCCCGGCCTCGCGGATCGCCGCGCGGCGCCGGTCCAGCGTTTCGAAGGCCATCAGGCGGCGTTGGCCTTCGCCCAGGTGCTGGCGACGCGCGTCGTCCAGCTGCTGCCGGTGCTCGCATTCCTGCGACTGCATCCGGATCGCGTCGTCCAGGCGCGCCAGGAAGCGCTGCCAGTCCACCAGGACCTGCGGCGACACCGCCGCGCCGCTGGTGGCGGGCGAGCGCGCCAGGTAGTCGGCGCGGAACGTGCGCAGCCGCTCCAGCGTGGCCAGCGACTGCTGCAGCGCCTGCGCGGTCTGGCGCGCCTCGAACGCGAGGCGGTCGCGCGCGGCCTGGGCGCGCTCGATCAGCTGGGGAAGGACGGCGTCCATGGTCAGTGCGGTTGCGGTTGCGGCTGGGCCTGCGCCATCAGCTTGTCAAGCGCGGCGACGCTGGCGGACAGCGGCGCGCCCTCGCGCATGTCCTGCTGCAGGAAGGCGGCGATCTGCGGGTACAGGCGGATCGCCAGGTCGGCCTGCGGATCGCCGCCGGGCACGTATGCGCCCACGGCCAGCAGGTCGCGGTTGCGCTGGTAGCGCGCGTAGAGCGCCTTGAGCGTGCGCGCCAGCTGCAGCTGCCGCGTGTCGGTGACGTTGTGCATCACGCGCGAGATCGACTGCTCGATGTCGATGGCCGGGTAGTGGCCCTGCTCGGCGATGGCGCGCGACAGCACGATGTGGCCGTCCAGGATGGCGCGCGCGTTGTCGGCGATCGGGTCCTGCTGGTCGTCGCCCTCGGTGAGGACCGTGTAGAACGCGGTGATCGAGCCGACGCCGTTCAGGCCGTTGCCGGTGCGCTCCACCAGCTGCGGCAGCCGCGCGAAGACGGACGGCGGATAGCCCTTGGTCGCGGGCGGCTCGCCCAGCGCCAGCGCCATCTCGCGGTGCGCCATCGCATAGCGGGTGAGCGAATCCATCAGCAGCAGCACGTGCTTGCCCTGGTCGCGGAAATGCTCGGCCAGGCCGGTGGCGTAGGCGGCGCCCTGCATGCGCATCAGCGGCGGCAGGTCGGCGGGCGCGGCCACGACCACGGCGCGGCGGCGGCCTTCCTCGCCCAGGATGTCCTCGACGAATTCCTTCACCTCGCGGCCGCGCTCGCCCACCAGGCCGACCACGGTGACGTCGGCCTTCGTGTAGCGGGCCATCATGCCCATGAGCACGCTCTTGCCGACGCCGGAGCCGGCGAACAGGCCCAGGCGCTGGCCGCGGCCCACGGTCAGCATCGCGTTGATGGCGCGCACGCCCACGTCGAGCGGCTCGCGCACCGGATCGCGGTCCATCGCGTTGATCGGATCGCGCGCCAGCGGTTCGGCCGGCGCGCCCCACACCGGGCCGCCTTCGTCGAGCGGCTGGCCGGAGGGATCGAGCACGCGGCCCAGCAGCGCGTCGCCCATCGGCAGGCGGCGGCCGTGCGGGTTGCGGCGCGCCTGGGGCATGGCGGCCTGCACGCCCAGCGGCAGGCCGTCGAACGGATAGGAGATCGGCGTCACCGTGGCATTGGGCGAGAGGCCCTGGATGTCGCCGGTCGGCATCAGGTACAGGCGTCCGCGCGAGAAACCGACCACTTCGGCCTCGGTGCCATGGTCGCCGTCGGACACCCGGCAGACGCTGCCCAGCGGCAGCTGCAGCCCGGTGGCTTCCATCACCAGGCCCGAGACCTGCACGAGGCGTCCGCTGACGCCCAGCGGCACCGGTGCTTCGAGCAGGTTGCGGTGCGCGTTCAGGTGGCCGGCGGCGCGGCGCGCGAATCCGGTCGCGGTCACGGCAGCGGTTCCTCTTCGCGGCCGAGCGTGGCCATCACGGCGTGCCAGCGCGACTCGAAGGTCGCGTCGGCCACGCCGCTGTCGGCCTCGATGCGGCAGCCGCCGCGCGCCAGCGACGGGTCTTCGTGCAGCCGCCAGCCTTGCGCGGCGGGCCGCGCGTCGAGGTGCGTGCGCAGGGTTTCGAGGTCGGCGGGATTCAGCCGCACCTCCAGGCGCGACGCGTTCTCGCCGAGCGCGCGCAGCGCCTCGGTGGCGGCGGGGAGCAGCGCATGCGCGTCGGCCGAGATCTCGCGGCGCAGCACCTGGCGCGCGATGTCGATGGCCAGCGACACCAGGTCGCTCGCGACCTGGGATTCGAGCAACTGCATCTCGGACTGGAACGCCGAGGCCAGCTGCGACATGCGCGCGGCCACGTCTGCGGCCTTGCGCGACTGGAATTCCTCCAGCGCCTGCGAGCCTTCGCTGTAGCCCTGCTGCAGGCCGGCGCGCGAACCCTGCTCGAAGCCGCGGCGGCGGCCGAGCACGTAGGCGGCGCGCGCGGTCTCGTTGTCGAGGTCGCGGGTGGTCAGGCGCGGGGCGCCGGCGGCGGCGCGGCCGCCCAGGTCCTCCAGCGCGAAGGCGGCGACGCCTCGCAGCGATTCGGCCGCGATGATGCGGCTCGCGGGCGGCGCGTTCTGCGCGTCGTGGGCGGCGGCTTCAGACAAAGCTCTCGTCCCCCGCGCCGCCCAGCGCGATCTGGCCTTCGTCCGAGAGGCGGCGCACCAGCTTCAGGATCTCCTTCTGCTGCGTCTCCACTTCCGACACGCGCACCGGGCCGCGCGAATCGAGGTCGTCGCGCAGCGTCTCGGCCGCGCGCGAGCTCATGTTGGCCAGGATCTTGTCGCGCAGCTCGGGCTCGGCGCCCTTGAGCGCGATCACCAGCGAATCGCCGCTCACCTCGCGCAGCATCAGCTGCACGGCCTTGTTGTCCAGCTTGAGCAGGTCGCTGAACACGAACATCTGGTCCTCGATCTTCTGCGCCAGGTCGGCGTCGGCGCCGCGGATGGTGTTCAGCACGCTGCCTTCCACCGCGGAGCCCAGGAAGTTCAGGATCTCGGCCGCCGTCTTGGGGCCGCCCAGCGGCGTCTTGCGCACGCGGTCGCCGCCGGCCAGCACCTTGGAGAGGACGTCGTTCAGTTCCTTCAGCGCGTTGGGCTGGATGCCGTCCAGCGTGGCGATGCGCAGCACCACGTCGCTGCGCACGCGGTCGTCCAGGCACTTGAGCACGCCGGAGGCGTGGTCGCGCTCCAGGTGCACCAGGATGGTCGCGATGATCTGCGGGTGCTCGTTGCGGATCAGCTCGGCCACGGCCTGCGAGTCCATCCACTTGAGGCTCTCGATGCCGCTGACGTCGCGGCCCTGCACGATGCGGTCGATCAGCAGGCCCGCCTTGTCCTCGCCGAGTGCCAGGCGCAGCACGTTGCTCACGTAGGCGCTGGTGTCGCTCACCAGCGAGCGCTGCGATTCCACCGTGGTCTCGAAGCGCCGCAGCACCTCGTCGAACTGCACGTCCGACACCGTGGTCAGGCGCGCCATGCGCTCGCCCAGGCGCTGCACCTCTTTCGGCGTGAGGTGCTTGAACACCTCCGCCGCGCAGTCCTCGCCCAGCGCCAGCAGCAGGATGGCGCCGTTGTGCAGGCCTTCGTCTTCGTTCACGCCGGTTGCAGCCATGGCGGGATCAGGCGTTCACCCAGTTGCGCACCACGTTGGCCACGGTGGCCGGGCTCTGGCGCGACAGCTGGCGGATGGTCTCGAGCTGGTTCGTGCGGTGCTGCTGCGCCGACGCGGCGGCGGTGGGCAGCAGCGGCGTGTCGGGCGAGGGCAGCCCGTCCACGCCGGCCGGCGTGTCCAGCGCGATCGGGTCTTCCACCGTGGCCTGCAGCAGGCGCGGCGACGGTGCGGCCGGCGCGCGCGCGGCGCGCATGGCCGGGCGGTCCCGGCCCAGG
>JAEWBU010000307.1 GCA_023390985.1 Pseudomonadota bacterium | reverse complement strand
CCACCCGCCTGCGCAGGCGGTCGCCGGGCAGGTCCACCCGGCCTGGCTTGCGCGGCGGCGGGCGGTGGTCCAGCTGCTGGTCGTAGCGGGCGCGCCGGTCGGGATCGGAGAGCACCTCGTAGGCCTGGTTGACGCGGGCCATCGCCTCGCCGTCGGCGCCGGCGCGGTCGGGATGGTGCTCCCGGGCCAGCCGCCGGAAGGCCGCGCGCACGTCGTCCACCGACGCGCCGCGGGGCAGCTGGAGAGCGTCGTAGTGCGTGAGGGAGGGCTCGGCGGCCATCCGCCGAAGATACCACCCTGCCTTACGCCGACATGACTCCAGGGGGTGGCGTCTTGGGCTCGTAGTCGCAATACGCCCGGACCGCGCAGCGCCAGCACTGGGGCAGGCGGGCCACGCACACGTAGCGCCCGTGCAGGATCAGCCAATGGTGCGCGTCCCGCAGGTACTTCGGCGGCACGCGCTCCAGCAGCTTGAGCTCCACCTGCAGCGGGTCCTTGCCGGGCGCCAGGCCGGTGCGGTTGCTGACGCGGAAGATGTGCGTGTCCACCGCCATGGTCGGCTCGCCGAAGGCGACGTTCAGCACCACGTTGGCGGTCTTGCGGCCGACGCCGGGCAGGGCCTCCAGCGCCTCGCGCGTGCGCGGCACCTGGCCGCCGTGCTGGTCGACCAGGATGCGGCACGTGGCCAGCAGGTTGCGCGCCTTGGTGCGGTACAGGCCGATGGTGCGGATGTAGTCCTCCAGCCGCTCCAGCCCCAGGTCCAGCATCGCCTGCGGCGTGCCGGCCGCGACGAACAGCCGGCGCGTGGCCTTGTTGACGCCCGCGTCGGTGGCCTGCGCCGACAGCAGCACGGCGGCCAGCAGCTCGAACACGCTGCTGTACTCCAGCTCGGTCTCGGGCGACGGATTGGCCGCCTGCAGGGTGGCGAAGAAGGGTTCGACGTCGGCGTCTTTCATCTCGGTGCGGGAGTGTAGAGGCAGGGCTGCGGCATGATCTTCCGTTCACAAGGAGACGAGCGAATGAACCAGGAACTCTTCGACAAGGGCCTGCAGGTGCGGCGCGAGGTGCTGGGCGCCGAGTACGTGGACAAGTCCCTGCGCGAGGCCGACGACTTCACGCGCGAGATGCAGGAGCTGGTCACGCAGTACTGCTGGGGCGACGTCTGGAACCGGCCCGGCCTGGACCGCCGGATGCGCAGCTTCCTGAACTTGGCGATGCTCACCGCATTGAACCGGCCGCACGAGATCAAGCTGCACGTGCGGGGCGCGCTGAACAACGGCCTCTCGCGCGACGAGATCAAGGAGGTCTTCCTGCAGGCCGCGATCTACTGCGGCGTGCCGGCGGCGCTGGACAGCTTCCGCGTGGCCAAGGAGGTGTTCAAGGAGATGGACGCGCGATGAGCACCGAGATCCCCCGTCCCGACGAGCACCAGGAACTGCGCGAGGCGGTACGCGCGCTGTGCCGTCGCTTCGACCCGGCCTACTGGCAGAAGGTGGACGAGGCGCGCGGCTACCCCGAGGCCTTCGTCGACGCGCTCACCGAAGCGGGCTGGCTGGCCGCGCTGATCCCGCAGGAGTACGGCGGCTCGGGCCTGGGCCTGGCCGAGGCCTCGGTGATCATGGAGGAGATCAACTTCTCCGGCGGAAACGCGGGCAGCTGCCACGGGCAGATGTACAACATGGGAACGCTGCTGCGGCACGGCTCCCCGGAACAAAAACGGCAGTACCTGCCCGGCATCGCCAGCGGCAAGCTGCGGCTGCAGACCATGGCGGTGACCGAGCCCACCACCGGCACCGACACCACCCAGCTCAAGACCACGGCCGTGAAGAAGGGCGACCGCTACGTGGTCAACGGCCAGAAGGTCTGGATCTCGCGCATCCAGCATTCGGACCTGATGATCCTGCTGGCGCGCACCACGCCGCTGCCGGAGGTGAAGCGCAAGAGCGAGGGCATGTCGATCTTCATCGTCGACCTGCACCAGGCGATCGGCAACGGGATGACGGTGCGGCCGATCCTGAACATGGTGAACCACGAAACCAACGAGGTGTTCTTCGACAACCTCGAGATCCCGGCGGAGAACCTGATCGGGCAGGAAGGACAGGGCTTCAGGTACATCCTGGATGGGCTCAACGCCGAGCGCACGCTGATCGCGGCCGAGTGCCTGGGCGACGCCTGGTGGTTCATCGACAAGGCGCGGCGCTACGCGAGCGAACGGGTCGTCTTCAACCGGCCGATCGGCCAGAACCAGGGCGTGCAGTTCCCGATCGCCGACGCCTTCATCGAGGCCGAGGCGGCCAACCTGATGCGCTTCAAGGCCTGCTCGCTGTTCGATGCCGGCCAGCCCTGCGGCGGCGAGGCCAACATGGCCAAGTACCTGGCCGCCAAGGCTTCCTGGGAAGCGGCCAACACCTGCCTGCAGACGCACGGCGGCTTCGGCTTCGCCCACGAATACGACGTAGAGCGCAAGTTCCGCGAGACCCGCCTGTACCAGGTGGCGCCGATCTCGACCAACCTGATCTACTCGTACGTCGCCGAGCACCTGTTGGGTTTGCCGCGCTCCTTCTGACCGCGACCCCGGCGCCCGCCCGTACTGGAAAGTGCGGAGTACGCGGGCCCGGGCCGCGCGCTAACGTCGTCTCCGTTCGTATGCCAACACAAGGAGACACCGTGAAGCGCTTCCTCCAGCCCCTTCTCGCGGTCGCGCTGGCCGCCGCTGCGTTCCCCGCCGTCGCCCAGGCGAACTGGCCCGAACGCCAGGTCTCGCTGGTGGTGCCGTGCGCCGCCGGCGGCCCCACGGATGTGGTG
>JAEWBU010000166.1 GCA_023390985.1 Pseudomonadota bacterium | reverse complement strand
GCCCCTACGCCGGCCCCTACGCCGGCCCCTACGCCGGCCCCCATTGCGGCTCCCGCGTCGGGCCCGATCACTTCGGTGCAAGCCGACGCGCTGCAGACCATCAGGCAGGTGGTCGAGTTCGCGCGGCAGTTCGAGGACAAGAACGAAGAGGTCGGCAAGGACAACATCGTCGTCACCGACGCGTCCTGCAAGCCCGCGTCCTGAACGCCTGGTCTAGAACCGCGGCAGGTCGGGGTGGGCCATGCGCCCGCCCCGCACCAACTCCTTGCCGTACTCGGCGCAGCGCGACAGCGTGGGGATCACCTTGCCGGGATTGAGCAGGCCGCGCGCATCGAAGGCGCGCTTGACGCCCAGCATCTGCTCGCGCTCCTCGGGGCTGAACTGAACGCACATCGAGTTGAGCTTTTCCACGCCGACGCCGTGCTCGCCCGTGACCGTGCCGCCCATGGCGACGCTGGTCTCCAGGATGTCGGCGCCGAACAGCTCGCACCGGTGCAGCTGGTCGGCGTCGTTGGCATCGAACAGGATCAGCGGGTGTAGGTTGCCGTCGCCGGCATGGAACACGTTGGCGCAGCGCAGGCCGTACTTCTTCTCCATCGCCTGGATCGCCAGCAGGATGTCGGCCAGGCGCTTGCGCGGGATGGTCGAGTCCATGCACATGTAGTCGGGGCTGATGCGGCCGGAGGCGGGGAAGGCGTTCTTGCGGCCGCTCCAGAAGCGCAGGCGCTCGGCCTCGTCGCGGCTGACCGCGATGGCGGTGGCGCCGGCCTCGCGCAGCACGGCGCTCATGCGGCCGATCTCCTCTTCCACTTCTTCCGGCGTGCCGTCGCTCTCGCACAACAGGATGGCCTCGGCGGTGAGGTCGTAGCCCGCGTGGACGAAGTCCTCGACCGCGGCGGTCATGGGCTTGTCCATCATCTCCAGCCCCGCGGGGATGATGCCGGCCGCGATCACCGCCGCCACCGCGTCGCCCGCCTTCCGGATGTCGTCGAAGCTGGCCATGATGCAGCGCGCCAGCAAGGGCTTCGGGACGAGCTTGACGATCACTTCGGTGGTGACCGCCAGCATTCCCTCGCTGCCGACCAGCACGCTCATGAGGTCGTAGCCCGCGGTGTCCAGCGCCTGGCTGCCGAACACCACCGGCTCGCCCTCGGCCGTGAAGCCTCGCACCTGCAGCACGTTGTGCAGCGTGAGGCCGTACTTCAGGCAGTGCACGCCGCCGGAGTTCTCCGCGACGTTGCCGCCGATGGTGCAGGCGATCTGGCTGGACGGGTCGGGTGCGTAGTACAGGCCGTACGCCGCGGCGGCTTCGCTGATCGCGAGGTTGCGCACGCCGCACTGCACGCGCGCGGTGCGGCTGACCGGGTCGACCTTCAGGATGCGGTTGAACTTGGCCAGCGACAGCGTCACGCCGACCTTGTTCGGCATGGCGCCGCCCGACAGGCCCGTGCCCGCTCCGCGCGCGACCACCGGCACGCCCAGCGCATGGCAGGCGCGCAGCACCCCCTGCACCTGCTCCTCGGTCTCCGGCAGCGCGACGGCCAGCGGGCGCTCGCGGTACGCGGTCAGGCCGTCGCATTCGTAGGGCCGCGTCTCTTCCGCGTGCCACAGCAGGGCATGCGCGGGGAGCACGGCGCGCAGCGCGGGGATCACCTGCTCGAGCAGGCCGGCCTGCGCGGCGATCTCGGGGGCGAGCGGGGCGTTCATGCGCCGATTGTGCGGCGGCCGGACGGAGGCGGCGCTGAAAAGAATTGCGGCCCGGTCGTGAAATGACTTGGCGGCGCTGGCTTCAGGCGGTGCGCACTTCCAGGTGGTGGATGGCGCGCTTGGGATCGCTCATCAACCGGTTCAGCGAGTGGTGCAGCCGCTGCAGCAGCTGCTGTTCGTCCAGATCGCCGTCCGCCGCTTCGGCGGCCTCGGGGACCCGGGCCGACACGACCCGCAGCCGAAGCTCCAGGTCCGGCGGCAGGTTGCGCACGCGCTCCAGGCCGCGCGCCACCATGTGCTGCGCCAGCCGGCGGCGCTCATCCTCGTGGCAGGGGCCTTCGATCAGGATCGCGAAGCGCGTCTCCGAAACCCGGCACACCGTGTCGACCGGCCGCACCACGCCGGACAAGCGCGATGCCGTCACCACCAGCGCGCGGTCGCCCGCGTTGCGTCCTTCGCGCTCGACGATCTGCGCGTGGTTGGCCAGTTCCACCAGCAGCACGGCGCAGCCGTGGCCCAGCCGTTGCCCGCGCCGCAGCGCGTCGCGCAACCGCAGGCGCAGCACCGGGACGGCGACCAGGCCGGTCAGCGGGTCGGTGCTGTCGATCGCGCGCAGCCGCGCGTGGTTCTCGCTGTACTCCTTGGCCCGCCGGTGCAGGATGTACAGCAGCAGCGGGATCTCGATCGCCGAGCCGATCAGCACCGCGTACTGGGTCGCCCAGCTGTCGGGCAGCACGCCGGCCGCTCGCAGCGCCGGGAACGGATAGGCCAGGTGCACCGGCAGGAAGCCCAGGAACAACCAGCCCGCGTACGACTCGCCACGGCGCCAGGTCCAGAGGCACAGCGAGATGCTCAGGATCACCGAAGCGAGGCCGTACACGTTCAGCACGCCGAACATGGCGGTGTTGTTCAGCAGGACGTAGGGCAGCGGCAGCAGCAGCCCCAGCAGGCTGAACGCGCGCACGGCGCGGTCGACCCGCGGACCGTGGCGCGGCAGCGAGGTGGCCCGGCGCACGTTCCAGATGCCCGCGGCCGCCATCCAGAACATGAACAGCGGCGGGGCCGCGTTGTTGAAGCCCGCCGAGCCCGGCCACAGCACCGCGGCGCCCAGGCCGGTGTAGGCCAGCTGGAACATCAGCATGCAGGCGACATAGGCCGCGTACGAATCGAAGGCCACGTCCGCGTACAGGCGCCCGTGCATCACTGCCAGCAGCAGCACCAGCAGTCCGAATCCGAGGTAGGCGCCGAACAGGAGATAGGTCCGGTGCAGCCGCTGCTCCAGCGCACCGGCGGGCAGCAGCTGCAAATGGGCGCTGGCCGGGGCGGGACTGTTCTGCAGGCGCAGCCAGACGGTGGCGGCGCCACCCGGGGGCACCTCGAAGACGGGCGTGTAGTGCGGGTGCGACCACATCCTCACCGGGACGTGGTCGCCGGCGACCTGTTCGCGCCAGTGGCCATCCGCCGTGGGCGAGTAGAGGTTGGCGCGATCCAGGAAGGCGGCGCCGTTGAGCGCCAGGTACCAGGTCCGCGCGGTGTCCAGCGCCGGCAGTTCCACGCGCAGCCACCAGGCGCCGTGGCCCAGCGCCATCGGGCTCGGGCGCTCGAGGGGCCGCAGCTCGCCTTGCTTGCGCGCGACCTCGTCGATGCTGAGCGTGCCGCTGGGGTCGACCAAGTGAGAGACGCGCACGCCCGGCGTGGCGGCTTGGTGCCCGGCGGTGAGGACGAGCGCGACGATCGCGGCCACGACCAGGACGAGCGCGACGATCGCGACCAGGACCGGTGTCCCGCGGGGCCAGCGCTTGGCGGCGAAGTTCATGCCAGGCTCTTGCGCAGCCAGTCGGCGAAGGCCGCGCACTCCCACCGGTCCATGGTGCCGGTGCGCCAGCACAGGTAATGCGCGTGCGGGCTCGGCACGTTGCGCTCGGACAGGCGCACCAGCGCGCCGTTCTCCAGCCAGGGCTGGCCGAGCTTCAGGCGCACCAGCGCGATGCCCAGGCCCTGCGCGGCCGCGTCGCACATCAGGCCGATGTCGTTGAACGAGGAGCCGTCGGCGGGTTCCACCGCGTCCAGGCCGTGCGCCAGGAACCAGGTGCGCCAGGGCTCCAGCGGGCTCTTGATCAGCTTGGCGGCGAGCAGCTCCTCGACGTTGTCGAAGGGGCCGTACTCGCGCACGAAAGCCGGCGAGGCCAGCGGCGTGACCTCGTCGGTCATCAGGCAGACGTGCTCCACGTCGGCGTAGCGGCCGGTGCCGTAGCGGATCATCAGGTCGGCATCCTCGGCCACCACGTCCAGCAGCGGGATCGACACCTGCAGCGTCAGGTCGATCTCCGGATAGGCCTCGATGAAGCTGCGAAGGCGCGGCATCAGGATCGAGCGCGAGAAGGTCGGCGTGACCGCCACCCGCAGTTTGCGCTTGCCCTGCGCGGCGTTGCGGCCGGGAAAGCGCTCCAGCACGGCCAGGCCCTCCCGCACGTGCGCCAGGTACTCGCTGCCTTCGGTGGTGAGGGAGAAGTCGGCGCGGCCGAACAGCTTGGCGCCCAGGATCTGCTCCAGCTGCCGCACGCGGTGGCTCACCGCGCTGGGCGTGACGCACAGCTCCTCGGCCGCCTGCGTGACCGACCGCAGCCGCGCCAGCGCCTCGAAGGTGAGCAGGCACTGGATCGGCGGGATGCGGGCGGTCATGGTCCTACTTGAAGATCACCGTCTTGTGGCCGTTGAGCAGCACGCGGTGCTCGCTGTGCCACTTGACCGCGCGGGCCAGCACCTGGCTTTCGGTGTCGCGGCCGACCGCGGTGAGGTCCTGGGCCGTGTGCGAGTGGTCCACCCGCGCCACGTCCTGCTCGATGATCGGGCCCTCGTCCAGGTCGGCCGTGACGTAGTGCGCCGTGGCGCCGATCAGCTTCACGCCGCGGTCGTGCGCCTGGTAGTACGGCTTGGCGCCCTTGAAGCTGGGCAGGAAGCTGTGGTGGATGTTGATGGCGCGGCCGGCGAGCTTCGTGCACATCGTGTCCGACAGGATCTGCATGTAGCGCGCCAGCACCACCAGCTCGGCCTGCTCGCCCTCGATGATCTCCAGCTGCCGCGCCTCGGCCTGGGCCTTGCCGGCGGCGCTCACCGGGATGTGGTGGAACGGCACGTTGTAGCTGGCGGCCAGCTGGTAGAACTCGCGGTGGTTGGAGACGATGGCCGCGATCTCCACCGGCAGCAGGCCGCTCTTCCAGCGGAACAGCAGGTCGTTCAGGCAATGGCCTTCCTTGCTGACCAGGATGACGGTGCGCATCGGCTGCCGCGTCGCGTGCAGCTTCCAGTCCATGCGGAAGGGCTCGGCGAAGAAGCGCAGCTGCGCCTGCAGGTCTTCGAAGGTGAGCTGGTCGCAGCCGAACTGCACCCGCATGAAGAACAGGCCCGTGTCCGGATCGTTGTACTGGGCCGCCTCCTCGATGTTGCCGCCGCGCTCCAGCAGGAACCCGGAAACGGCATGCACGATGCCCGGGCGGTCCGGGCAGGAGAGCGTGAGGATGTAGGCGTGCTTCATGGAACCGGTGATTGTCGCAAACAGGCACTGTCATTGCCGCGCTGCCATGGCGGGGGCATCATCGGCTTTCCGTTGTCCTTCCGTGATCCGATGCAGCGACGCCACTTCTCCTTCGCCCTTGCCTTCGCCCCCGCGGCCGCGATCCTCGCGCCGCCCGCCCACGCCTCGGGCCTGGGCTCGCTCACCAACGCCGAGGCCAGCCGCGGCCTGAAGACGGCGCTGGAGCAGGGCGCGGTCACGGCGGTGCGGCTGCTCGGCGTGCAGGACGGGTTCCTCGGCAATCCCAAGGTTCGCATCCCGCTGCCCAGCGCGCTGCAGGACGCGTCGAAGCTGCTGCGGGCCATCGGCCAGGGCCGGCAGATCGACGACCTGGAGGTCGCCATCAACCGCGCCGCCGAGAACGCGGTCCCGCTCGCGAAGAACCTGCTCGTCGATTCCGTGCGCAACATGTCGGTGACCGACGCCAAGAACATCCTCACCGGCGGCGAAACCTCGGTGACCGCGTTCTTCGAACAGAAGACGCGCACGCCGCTGTCGGGCCAGTTCCTGCCGGTGGTCAAGCAGGCCACGTCGAAGGTGGGCCTGGCCGCCAAGTACGACCGCCTGGCCGGCAAGGCCGCGGGCATGGGCCTGCTCAAGCTGGAAGACGCCAGCATCGACCACTACGTCACGCGCAAGGCGCTCGACGGCCTTTATCTCGTGATCGGCGAAGAGGAGACCAAGCTGCGCCGCGACCCGCTCGGCGCGGGCAGCGACATCCTGCGCAAGGTGTTCGGCGCGCTCAAATAACCCGCGGTGCCGTCGCGTTCGCGTTCGGCGCAAAATTGCCTTTCGTACCCGAAGGAGACCGTTCCCCCATGGCTTACAACGACTTCAACATGGACAACCAGTGGTTGCCGTTCACGCCGAACCGCAGCTTCCGCAAGGACCCGCGCGTGTTCGTCGGGGCCGACGGCATGGAGTTCACCACGCACGACGGCCGCCAGGTCATCGACGGCATCTCCAGCCTGTGGTGCGTGGGCGCCGGCCACAACCGCAAGCCCATCAACGAGGCGATCAAGAAGCAGCTGGACACGCTGGACTACGCCACCGCGTTCCAGGCCTCCAACGACAAGGCGTTCAAGGCCGCCGAGATGATCGCGGCGATGGCGCCCGGCGACCTCAACAAGGTGCTGTTCTGCAACTCCGGCTCGGAAGCGGCCGA
The DNA here is from genome assembly GCA_023390985.1 of Pseudomonadota bacterium. Taxonomy (GTDB): domain Bacteria; phylum Pseudomonadota; class Gammaproteobacteria; order Burkholderiales; family Burkholderiaceae_C; genus Ramlibacter. The sequence continues at coordinate 3,972 of JAEWBU010000166.1, read as the reverse complement.
CACGTCGATGAAGGTGGCGCTGGCCTACCACCGTGCGCGCGGCGAGGGGCACCGCAACCTGTTCATCGGCCGCGAGCGCGGCTACCACGGCGTGGGCTTCGGCGGCATGAGCGTGGGCGGCATCCCGGCCAACCGCAAGGTGTTCGGCACCTCGCTGCTGCCGCGCGTGGACCACATGCGCTTCATCCACGATCCGGTGAACCACGCGTACATCCACAACCAGGAACCGGAGTGGAAGGACGACCCGCTGCTGGACCTGGAGCAGCGCATCCTGCCGCTGCACGACCCGAGCAACGTGGCGGCCATCATCGTCGAGCCGGTGGCCGGATCGGCCGGCTGGTACCTGCCGCCCAAGGGCTACCTGAAGCGCCTGCGCGAGATCTGCGACAAGCACGGCATCCTGCTGATCTTCGACGAGGTGATCACCGGCTTCGGCCGCATGGGGACCAACTTCGGCGCCGACTTCTACGGCGTGGTGCCCGACATGCTGAACTTCGCCAAGTGCGTCACCAACGGCGTGATCCCGCTGGGCGGCGTGATCTGCCGCGACAAGCTGTACGACGCGATGATGAAGACCGACGCGCCCGAGCACGTGGTCGAGTTCTTCCACGGCTACACCTACTCGGGCCATCCGGTGGCCTGCGCGGCGGCCATCGCCACGCTGGAGCTGTTCCAGCAGGAGAACCTGTTCGCGCGTGCCGGCGAGATGGGCAAGGTGCTGGGCGACGCCTTCCACTCCACCTTCAAGGGCCTGCCCAACGTCATCGGCATCCGGAGCCTGGGTCTGGCCGCCGCCGTGGAGCTGGCGCCGATCGCGGGCTCGCCCGGCAAGCGCGCCTACGACATCTTCCTGGACTGCTTCCACAAGGGCGCGCTGGTGCGCCCGGCCGGCGACGTGGTGGTGATCGCGCCGCCGTATGTCGTGGAGAAGTCGCACATCGACCAGCTGGTGAACACGCTGGCGGATTCAATCAAGCGCAACGCCTGATCGCCCTCGCAGCGCCGGGGTCACCGGCGCTGCATCTGTTCCCTCAGCTGCGCGCAGTAATCCGGCGCGGCCTTCCCGGCGCCGGACGCCAGCACCACCGGCTCGACCGCCAGCCCCGCCGGCAAATGCCGCGGCACGCCCAGCTTCGGCGAGACATGCCCGGCGCCGGCCAGCAGCACCACCACCCGACCCGGCACGTACGCCTGCACCAGCGTCTGCGCCATTGCGCGATCGCGCGCGATCTGCACGCGCGTCATCGGCGCCAGTTGCTGCGGCGGCAGCAGGTCGCAATGGCCGGTGCGGATGGCTTCGCGCTGGGCCTTGAGCGATTCGGGGTCGAGCGCCAGGTCCAGCACCTCCTCCGACATCGCGGCCCGCATCCTCTCGCGCGGGAGGTTCGCGCCCAGCACCGGAACGCCCGCCGCCACCGCGGCCATCACGGCCGGCGCGTAGGGCTCCCAGGGCCAGGCCTTCTCGTTCCACTGCAGGGCCGCGCGCACCGTGCCCTCGTCCGCGTTGCGCGGCAGCCCGGCGGTGCTGTGGCCCTGCTCCGCCATCTCCAGCGCCAGCGCCGCGAGGCGGTCGCGCGCGGCAAGTGACTGCACGATGTCGCGATGCTGCCGCTGGTGGCTGGCATCGTCGTGCTGCTCGCCCAGCAGCACGATGTCGGCGCGGGCCAACTCGTCGGTCGACGGTCCCGTCGCGGCGCAGCCGGCCAGCACCGCCAAGGTCGTCAGTGCCGAGACAAAGTGGGCGACGCGCATCGGGCGATACTAAGCCGCCGCTGCCGCGCTTGGGGCGGCGCTCCTCATCGATGGACTCCCGATTCTTCCTTCGCGCGACGGCCACCCTCGCCGCCGCGCTGGCCGCGGCGCTGCTGTGCCGCTGGCTTCACACCCCGCTGCCCTGGATGCTGGGGCCGCTCATCGCCACCTCCACGCTGTCGCTGGCCGGGGCGCCGACGCAGAGCTGGACGCCGCTTCGCAACGCCGCGCAATGGGCGATCGGCGGCGCGCTGGGTCTCTACTTCACGCCCGACGTCACCGCGCTGGTGCTCAAGCTGTGGTGGGGCATCCTGCTGGCCATCGTGTGGGCCCTGTTCCTCGGCTGGGCCTACAGCCTGTGGCTGCAACGCGTGGTGCGCGACCGGCTGCCGGGCACGCCCCAGGAGCGGCGCGCCACCAGCTACTTCGCGGGCGCCATCGGCGGTGCTTCCGAGATGACGCTGCTGGCCGAGCGGGCGGGCGCGCGCACCGACCTGGTGGCGGCGGCGCACAGCCTGCGCCTGCTGATCGTCACGCTGCTGCTGCCCGTGGCGTTCACCTGGAGCGGCCTGCACGGCAGCGACGTCACCCTGCCGGGCGTGCGCGAGGTGCGGCTGCCGGGCCTGGCCCTGCTGCTGGCGGCGACGCTGGTGGGCAGCTGGCTGATGAAGCGCACCGGCCGCGCCAATCCATGGTTCCTGGGCGCGCTGCTGGCTTCCATGGTGCTGACCATGAACGGCATCGAGCTGTCCGCCATGCCGCAGCTGCTGACCAACGCGGCCCAGCTGGCGATCGGCGTCAGCCTGGGCGTGCGCTTCCGGGCCGAGTTCCTGCACACCGCGCCGCGCTGGCTGGTGGCGGTGGCGTTCGGGACGGTGGGGATGATCGTGCTGTGCGGGGCGTTCGCCATGCTGCTGGCCTGGGCCACCGGGCTGCCCGCGCCGACGCTGATCCTGGGGACTTCGCCGGGCGGCATCGCCGAGATGGCCATCACGGCCAAGGTGCTCCAGCTGGGGGTGCCGGTGGTGACCGCTTTCCAGGTCTGCCGGCTGGTCGCGGTGCTGATCCTGGTCGAACCCCTGCACCGATGGGGTTGGCTGCGCTGAGGCAGCCGGGGGTCAGTGCATCACGAGGGGGTTCTGGGCCAGCTCGGCGTAGCCGTCGAGCGTCTCCTCGACCTCTTCCTGCGTCGGGGTGTTGAGCTGCCAGGCGTTGATCTGGCGCTGGAAAGCCTCGGCCCAGGTGCCGTCGAGGTACACCTCCTTGTTGGTGCGCTTGTCGACGATCTCGAAACCGTGCCGCACGATGCGCGGCGGCGGCTCCCCGTCGGCGGGTTCGTTCGCCTGCATGTGCACGACGACGAACGAGTCGGAGTCATAGAGCATTTGCATGGTGTTTCCTTCTGCACTCCAGATGGCTGCGTCATCGGCCCTTTTCAAGACGATCCGCTTGCCGGCGGTTTGCCATGGGTCCAGAGTAGGCAATCGCTGCCTCAGCGTTTGTCGGTGCCGGACCACTGCAGCTCGAGCCAATCGCCATTCGCAGGTGTCAGACGCAGGCGCACCGGGCCGTAGTAGCCGGCCCCGGGAGCGAACCACAGCTCCAGGCGCGTGTCCCATTCGTGCCGCGGCGCGCGAGTGAGCTTGAGCGCGGCCGTGGGGCCGTTCGGCGATTCCACCGTCTGCGCGCCCTCGACGATGAAGCGCCCGTCCGCCGCTTCGCGGGCGGTGGCGATCTGCAGCAGCAACTCGGTCCCTTCCGGCCAGCCCTCGGGCCGCGCCGCCAGCAGCGCGCCCAGCTGCAGCAGCACGCTCAGGCGGTCCTGTGCGCCGGCGCGCAAAGGAGTGGCCGCCTGCTGGCCGCTGAAGACGATGCGGCCGGCGTCGCGATCGAAGTGCGCGGCCGCCTCCGTGCGCGAACGCTCGGAGAAGCGGCGTGGCGCCAACCCCTGCGCATCCAGCTCGCCGGCGCTGCGCTGCTCGCGAGCGGGCAGCGGCGGGATCGCGATGCGCAGGGTCGCTTCGTAGGTGCGCCCGTCGTGCCGCCAATCCAGTTCGGCGTGGCCGGTGAGGATCGCGCCGCGATGCGATGCGGTGGCCGTGTAGTGCCAGGTGGCGGATCCCGCCAGCGCGATGGGCGTTGCAGCGACCGGCGAGGGCGCGGTCGCGGTCGCGGCGCCCCGGCTGGCCGGCGGCGACTTGCGCGAGGGTACCGCGACGG
>JAEWBU010000088.1 GCA_023390985.1 Pseudomonadota bacterium | reverse complement strand
CGCCCGCCCAGGGCGGCGGCGCCGCGCCGCTCCACACCGCGAACGGCCAGGACGCCAGCGCCTGGAGTCCGAGGCCCATCGCCTGCACCGTCCCCGCGGCCAGGTCCCACAGCGGCGGCAGCAGGGTCCCGAGCAGCGCCAGCGGCGTGACGACCAGCGTGACCCACGGGATCGCGACCAGGTTCGCGACCAGGCCCACCAGCGACACCTGGCCGAACAGCAGCAGCGACAGCGGCGCGAGCGCGAGGGTCACCACGGCCTGCTCGCGCACCAGCGCGACCCCGCGCGTCACCAGGCGGGCGGACCGCGGCCCGCCCGGATCGGTGGCGAACAGCACGCCGACCGCGACGAAGCTCAGCCAGAAACCCGCCTGCATCAGCGCCCAGGGATCGGCCGTCACCACGACTGCGCAAGCGAACAGCCAGGTCACCGGCCACGGCCAGCGCCGACCCGAGAGGCGCAGCCAGGCGACCGCCGCGAGCATCAGCAGCGTGCGCTGCGCCGGCACGCCCCAGCCGCTGAAGAGCGCATAGCCGGTGGCGAGCACCAGGCCGCCGGCCACCGCCGCGTGCGGCGCCGGCCAGGCCAGGCACAGCCGCCCGCTGCGTCGCCACAGCGCGCCGACGGCAGCCGCCGCGAGCCAGGCGAACATCGTCACGTGCAAGCCCGATATCGATAGCAGGTGCGCTATGCCGGTGGCGCGGAACACATCCCAGTCGGAACGATCGATCGCCGCCTGGTCGCCGGTGACCAGCGCGGCGATCACGCCGGCCGCGGGCCGATCGGCCAGCCGCCCGAGGATCGCGTCGCGCACCGACTGCCGCGCCTGTTCAACCGGATAGCGCAAGGTCGCCTCAAGCCGCTGCGGCCCGGGTGGCGCCGGCCCCGCCCGCACGTAGCCGGTCGCCTGCAGGCCCTGCTCCCACAGCCAGAGTTCGTGGTCGAAGCCGTGCGGGTTGGCATGGCCGTGAGGCGCACGCAGGCGCACCGTGAGCCGCCAGCGCTCGCCCGCGAAGAGCCGGGGCGCGGCCTGCTCCTCCGAGGCGTACCAGGCCAGCGACAGCCGCGGCGGCAACGCGACGGGCCGGCCGTCGTCCGACGCCTCCTCCACTTCGAATCGGAAGCGCTGCCCCAGCTCGCCCGATTGCGGCATCGCGGCGATCGTCCCGGTGACGACGAGATCGTGGCCTTCGAGCGCGGGCTCGAGGGCGCGCGAAGCGAAGACCGCGGCGCGCGTGCCGCAAGCGCCGAACGCGACGGTGGCAGCCAGGAGCAGCACGCTCCAACCACGGATGCGCCCGATCCGGACCAGCCCCACCAGCAGCACCAGGCCCGCGATCGCGAGACCCGCATAGACCTCCAGCGGCCACAGCTCCCGCTGCTGCACCTGCACCACCGGCCCGAGCACCGCCCCGGCCAGCAGCGGCACCCACGACCTCCCCTTCACCGAACCGTTGTCCTCGCGCATGTCCGCTGCACAACGGGATCGCGCGGATGAGCGCCGACCAACGATGGAGGAGGCCCGGCGCCCTCCCCCTTCGCAGGCCCCGGAATTGCTAGCATCCCCCGGCCATGTCCATCCACGCCGCGCTGAACCACGTCACCCGCTACCACTACGACCGTCCCGTGCGGCTGGGACCCCAGACGATCCGGCTGCGCCCCGCCCCGCATTGCCGCAGCCGCGTGCTCTCGTACTCGCTGCGCGTGGAGCCCGGGAAGCACTTCATCAACTGGCAGCAGGACCCCTTCGCCAACTACCAGGCCCGCCTGGTGTTCCCCGAGCTGACCCAGGCCTTCACCGTGACCGTGGACCTGGTCGTGGAGATGGCGGTCTACAACCCGTTCGACTTCTTCCTCGAGCCCAGCGCCGAGAAGTTCCCCTTCAAGTACGCGACGGACGTGGCGCAGGAACTCGCGCCCTACCTGGCCTGCGATCCGCTCACGCCGCTGGTCGGCCGATACCTCGACAAGATCGATCGCAGCGAACGTCCCACGGTGGACTTCCTGGTGGCGCTCAACCAGCAGCTGCACCAGGACGTGCGCTACCTGATCCGCATGGAGCCCGGCGTGCAGACCCCGGAGCAGACGCTGGCCAACGCCAGCGGCTCCTGCCGCGACTCGGGCTGGCTGCTGGTGCAACTGCTGCGCAACCTGGGCCTGGCGGCGCGCTTCGTCTCGGGCTACCTGATCCAGCTGACGCCCGACGTGAAATCGCTGGACGGCCCCAGCGGCACCTCGGTCGATTTCACCGACCTGCACGCCTGGTGCGAGGTCTACCTGCCCGGCGCCGGATGGATCGGCCTGGACCCGACCTCCGGCCTGCTGGCCGGCGAGGGCCACATCCCGCTGGCCTGCACGCCGCAGCCCTCGGGCGCCGCGCCGATCGAAGGCCTGGTGGACGAGGCCGAGGTGGAGTTCAGCCACCACATGGAGGTCACGCGCATCCACGAATCGCCGCGCGTGACCAAGCCCTACTCCGAGGAGCAGTGGGAGGAGGTGCTGGCGCTGGGCGAGAAGGTCGATCGCGAGCTGGTCGCCGGCGACGTGCGCCTGACCATGGGCGGCGAGCCCACCTTCGTCGCGACGCACGACCGCGACGCGCCCGAATGGAACACCGACGCGCTCGGCCCCAGCAAGCGCGGCTACGCCACCGGGCTGGTGGACAAGCTGCGCGGCCGCTACGGCCAGGGCGGCTTCCTGCACTTCGGCCAGGGCAAGTGGTACCCGGGCGAGCAGCTGCCGCGCTGGGCGCTGTCGATCTACTGGCGCGCCGACGGCCAGCCCTGCTGGCGCAACCCGGAGTTGTTCGCCGACGAGCGCCGACCGCACGCCTACACCGGCGAGGACGCCGACCGCTTCATCCGGGCCCTGGCGCGGCGGCTGAACGTGAGCGACCGCTACATCCAGCCGGCGCACGAGGACGTCTTCTACTACCTGTGGCGCGAGCGGCGGCTGCCGGTCAACGTCGATCCGTTCGACTCGCGGCTGGACGACGAACTCGAACGCGCGCGACTGCGGCGCGTGTTCGAGCAGGGCCTCGATTCGGTGGTCGGCTACGTGCTGCCGCTGCAGGCCAACCCGCAGACGCAGCAGGCATCGCAACCGCAGCCGCGCCTGAACGGCACGGTGTGGTCCACCGGCCCCTGGTTCCTGCGCGACGAACGCCTGTTCCTCGTGCCGGGCGATTCGCCCATGGGCTATCGCCTCCCGCTGGATTCGCTGCCCTGGGTCAGCAAGTCGGATTACCCGTACCTGGTCGAGCAGGACCCGATGGCGCCGCGCGACGCGTTCACCCCGCGGGTGTCGCAGGAAGCGCTGGGGCGCTACGAGACACCCGGCCACGCGCGCGCCCAGGGCCAGCCCGAGCCGCGCGACTTCGCCGCGCCGGGCCGATTCCAGTCGGACCGCGAGACCTCGCGCACGGCGCTGTGCGTGGAAGCGCGCGACCCGCGCCGCGCCGACGGACCGCGGGCCGAGAAGGTCGGCGAGAAGTCCGGCGTGCTCTACGTCTTCATGCCGCCGCTGGCCGACGCGCAGGACTACCTCGACCTGCTCACCGCGGTGGAAGACACGGCGCAATCGCTGGGCGTGCAGATCGTGCTGGAAGGCTACCCGCCGCCGCGCGATCCCCGCCTGAAGCTGCTGCAGGTCACGCCCGATCCCGGCGTCATCGAGGTCAACATCCATCCCGCGCACGACTGGCGCGAGCTGGTGGAGCACACCGAGTTCCTGTACCAGGCCGCGTTCGAGACCCACCTGTCGGCCGAGAAGTTCATGACCGACGGGCGCCACACCGGCACCGGCGGCGGCAACCACTTCGTGCTGGGCGGCGCCACGCCGGCCGACTCGCCCTTCCTGCGCCGGCCCGAACTGCTGGCCAGCCTGCTGCTGTACTGGCACAACCATCCCTCGCTGTCCTACCTGTTCTCGGGCCTCTTCATCGGCCCCACCTCGCAGGCGCCGCGCGTGGACGAGGCGCGCAACGACCAGCTGTACGAGCTGGAGATCGCGCTGCGCGAGATCGAGCGCAACCGCCGGCTGCACGGCCAGGACATGCCGCCCTGGCTGGTGGACCGCACGCTGCGCAACGTGCTGGTGGACGTCACCGGCAACACGCACCGCAGCGAGTTCTGCATCGACAAGCTCTATTCGCCCGACTCGGCCACCGGCCGCCTGGGCCTGCTGGAGCTGCGCGCGTTCGAGATGCCGCCGCACGCGCGCATGAGCGTGGTGCAGCAATTGCTGCTGCGCGCCCTGGTGGCGCGCTTCTGGCGCGAGCCGTACCGCGCGCCGGTCACGCGCTGGGGCACCCAGCTGCACGACCGCTGGCTGCTGCCCACCTTCGTTCAGGCCGATTTCCACGACGTGCTGCAGGAGCTGCGCGAGGCGGGCTTCGCCTTCGATCCCGCCTGGTTCGCGCCGCACTTCGAGTTCCGCTTCCCGCGCGTGGGCCAGGTGCAGGCCGCGGGCATCGAGCTCACGCTGCGCAACGCGCTGGAGCCCTGGCACGTGATGGGCGAGGAAGGCGCGATCGGCGGCACGGTGCGCTACGTCGACTCCTCGCTGGAGCGCATCGAGGTGCGCGTCACCGGCCTGAACGACAGCCGCCACGTGGTCACCGTCAACGGCCGGCCGGTGCCGCTGCAGCCCACCGGGGTGGCGGGCGAGCATGTGTGCGGCGTGCGCTTTCGCGCGTGGAACCCGCCCGCGGCGCTGCATCCCACGATCGGCGTGCACGCGCCGCTGACGTTCGACATCGTCGACACCTGGATGGGACGATCGCTGGGCGGTTGCCGCTACCACGTGGCGCATCCGGGCGGGCGCAACTACCTCACCTTCCCGGTCAACGCCTACGAGGCCGAGAGCCGCCGCCTGGCTCGCTTCTCGCGCACCGGCCACACGCCGGGGCGGATGCAGGTGCCGGCCGCGACGATCGGACAGCCGGGCAGCCGCGAGTTCCCGTTCACGCTGGACCTGCGGTCACCGCCGCGCTGATTCTCTTCCCCGTCATCCGCGAGAAGGCGGGGATCCAGGGGGCGCGGAGTAAGACGGAAGCACTGGGTCCCCGCCTCCGCGGGGACGACGGGAAGCGCTTCGCTAATCGCCAGCTAAGTCTTCCCCCGCCCCCTCACTCCCAGCTAAGTTTTCGCTAAGCGTCACCTCACGCTGCCTCCCTACAGTTGCTTCCACGGGCAGACAACAACGGCCCGCGACAAGAGAAAAGCTCTCATCGTCCCAACTGAAAGGAAACACCATGAACCGCTTCGCCGCCACCCTCCTCGCCGTGTCCGCCGCCGCCTTCGCCGGCCAGGTCCTCGCCGAATCCCCGAACGCCGTGCCGGAGCAGGCGTTCAACGGTGCCAAGAGCCGCGCCGAAGTGCAGGCCGAGCTGGCCCAGTACAAGCAGGCCGGCGTGAACCCCTGGTCGACCTCGTACAACCCGCTGCGCGGCTTCAAGAGCGCCACCACCCGTGACGCCGTGACGGCCGAGTACGTCGCCTCGCGCGACCAGGTCGCCGCCTTCACCGGCGAAGACAGCGGTGCCGCCTACCTGTCGGCCAACCAGCGCGTGCAGCCGTCGGCCACCAACCTGGCCGGCCAGGCCGACGCGATCGTCCGCTAAGCCCCGTCGCCACCACGCCGGCCGCCGCCGGCGTGCCCGGCCGCAAAGGCTCCCCTCGCGCTCCGGCGCGGCGGGAGCCTTATTTCCTTGCGATGTCGAGAAGGCGTCCGACGCTCATCCGTGCGGCGGTTTGACATCCTTGCGGGCGTGCTGGAACTGTTCATCATCCTGGCGTCCGTGGCCATCGCGCTGCTCGTCGTCAACTTCGGCGCCAGCGAGCGCCGCGTGCAGCAGGAGATCAAGCACCTCTACCCGGTCGACGACCCGCAGTTCCGGCGCGCGATGGCGATGCTGATGGGCCCGACCATCGTCGAAGGCAACCGGGTGCAGGAGCTGATCAACGGCGACCGCATCTTCCCCGCCATGCTCGAAGCCATCCGCGGCGCCAGGCGCACGGTGCTGTTCGAGACCTTCATCTACTGGTCGGGCGAGATCGGCAACGAATTCGCCGACGCGCTGTCCGAACGCTCGCGCGCCGGCGTCAAGGTGCACGTGCTGCTCGACTGGGTGGGCAGCACCAAGGTCGACCGCGAGCTGGTGAAGAAGATGCGCGACAACGGCGTGCAGGTGCGCATGTTCCATCCACTGCGCTGGTACAACCTCGGCCGCATGAACAACCGCACCCACCGCAAGCTGCTGATCGTGGACGGGTGCATCGGCTTCACCGGCGGCGTGGGCATCGCGCCCCAGTGGTGCGGCGACGCCCAGGACCCGGAGCACTGGCGCGACTCGCACTTCCGCGTCGAAGGACCGGTGGTCGCGCAGATGCAGAGCGTGATGCTCTCCAACTGGAGCCGCACCACCGGCTGCGTGCTGCACGGCCAGGAGTACTTCCCGCCGCTGGAGCCGGTGGGCGACACGCCGGCGCAGATGTTCTCCAGCTCGCCTGCGAACGGCAGCGAATCGATGCTGCTGATGATGCTGCTGGCCATCACCGCGTCGACCCAAACCATCGATATCGCCAGCGCCTACTTCGTTCCGGACGAGGTGGCAATGAAGTCGCTCTGCTCCGCCGTCCAGCGCGGCGTGCGCGTGCGCGTCATCACGCCCGGCCCGCACACCGACCAGGACACGGTGCGCCACGCCTCGCGCGGCCTGTGGGGCCCGCTGCTCGAGGCCGGCGTCGAGATGTACGAATACCAGCCCACCATGTTCCACTGCAAGATGCTGATCGTGGACGGGCTGATGGCCTCGCTGGGCTCGACCAACTTCGACCCGCGCTCCTTCCACCTGAACGACGAGGCGAACCTGAACGTCTACGACGCCGACTTCGCCCGGCGGATGACCGAGGTGTTCGAGGCCGACCTGCGCCGCAGCAAGCGCATCACGCTCGAGGCCTGGCGGGGCCGGCCGGCGAAGGAGAAGCTGCACGAGCGCGTCTCGGCCATGCTGGCGCCGATCCTGTAGGCGTTCTGCGGCCCGCTAGACTGCGGGCACCCATGAGCGTTCCCACCGCCCTGCGCCTCGTCGCCGACGACCTGTCCGGCGCGGCCGAGTGCGCCGCCGTGCTGGCGATGGCGACCGGGCGGCCGGCACCGCTGCTGTTCGGCGACGCGGAGCCGCGGGCGGGCAGCTACGCGGTGGACACCGACGGCCGCGAGTCCGGTGCCGCGACGGCCGCGGGGCGCACCCCCCCCCCCCGGGCACGCCCCCCC
>JAEWBU010000064.1 GCA_023390985.1 Pseudomonadota bacterium | reverse complement strand
GCCGTGCGCGGCGAAGGCATCGAGCCCGCGCCCGTCGCCATCGAGTACGACGCCTACCGCGCCGCCGGCGGATACGCGCTGCCCGCCGCCCTGGCCGCGGGGCGCATCGAAGCCGATTCGGTGCTGCGCGCGATGGAGGATTCCGGCCTGCGCGGCCTGGGCGGCGCAGGCTTCCCCGCCGGCCGCAAGTGGCGCATCGTGCGCGAGCAGCCGGCGCCGCGCCTCTTCGCCGTGAACATCGACGAAGGCGAGCCGGGCACGTTCAAGGACCGCTTCTACCTGGAGCGCGATCCGCACCGCTTCCTGGAAGGCCTGCTGGTCGCCGCGCAGGTGGTCGGCACCGAAGCCGTCTACATCTACCTGCGCGACGAATACCACGACGCACGCGCGCTGCTGCAACGTGAACTCGCCCGTCTCACCGCCGACCCGCCGTGTCCGTTGCCGCGCATCGAGCTGCGGCGCGGCGCGGGCGCGTACATCTGCGGCGAGGAGTCCGCGATGATCGAGAGCATCGAAGGCAAGCGCGGCGAACCCCGCATGCGCCCGCCCTACATCGCCCAGGTCGGCCTGTTCGGACGGCCCACGCTGGAGCACAACTTCGAGACGCTGTACTGGGTGCGCGACATCGTCGAGCGCGGGCCGGAATGGTTCGCCTCGTCGGGCCGCAACGGCCGCAGCGGCCTGCGTTCGTTCAGCGTCAGCGGCCGCGTCAGGCAGCCGGGCGTCAAGCTCGCGCCGGCCGGCATCACGCTGCGGGAGCTGGTGGACGAACATTGCGGCGGCATGCAGGACGGCCACGAGCTGTACGCCTACCTGCCGGGCGGCGCGTCGGGCGGCATCCTGCCTGCCTCGCTGGCCGACCTGCCGCTGGACTTCGACACGCTGCAGCCGCACGGCTGCTTCATCGGCTCCGCCGCGGTCATCGTGCTGGGCCACAAGGACCGCGCGCGCGACGCCGCGCTGAACGTGATGCGCTTCTTCGAACACGAGAGCTGCGGCCAGTGCACGCCCTGCCGCGTCGGCACCGCCAAGGCCGCGAAGCTGATGGAGGCGCCGGCCTGGGATGGCGCCACGCTCGAAGACCTGTCGCAGGTGATGGCCGACGCCTCGATCTGCGGCCTCGGCCAGGCCGCTCCGAACCCGATCCGCTGCGTGCAGAAGTACTTCCCGCATGAAATCTCCTGATCTGCCCCTGGTCGAATTCACGCTGGACGGCGTGAAGGTGCAGGCCCTGCAGGGCGACACCGTGCTGCAGGCCGCGCAGCGCGCCGGCGTCGACATCCCGCACCTGTGCTTCAAGGAAGGCCTGCGGCCCGACGGCAACTGCCGCGCCTGCGTGGTCGAAGTGGCCGGCGAGCGCGTGCTCGCACCGAGTTGCTGCCGCGCGGTCACGCCCGGCATGGACGTGAAGGCCGCCAGCGAGCGGGCGCGCAAGAGCCAGAAGATGGTGGTGGAGATGCTGCTGGCGGACCTGCCGGAGCGCGGTTTCAAGTGGACCGACGCCGAAGGCGGGGAAGGGCAGCACGGCGAGCTGTCGGCCTGGGCCGGGCGCCTGGGCGTCACGCCGCGCGCCGAACTCACCGCGCTGCGCCGCGACGCGCCCGCGCCCGACCTCTCGCATCCCGCGATGGCCGTCAACCTCGACGCCTGCATCCAGTGCACGCGCTGCGTGCGCGCCTGCCGCGAGGAGCAGGTCAACGACGTCATCGGCTACGCAAAACGCGGCCTGGACAGCAAGATCGTGTTCGACCTGGACGACGCGATGGGCGAGAGCACCTGCGTGGCCTGCGGCGAATGCGTGCAGGCGTGCCCGACAGGGGCGCTGATGCCCCAATCCATGGTCGGTTCGCAGGTCGTGGACCGCAAGGTGGATTCGGTCTGCCCGTTCTGCGGCGTGGGCTGCCTCGTCACCTACAACGTGCGCGACGAGAAGATCGTGAGCGTCGACGGCCGCGACGGCCCGGCCAACCACGGCCGCCTCTGCGTCAAGGGCCGCTTCGGCTTCGATTACGTGCATCACGAGCAGCGATTGACGAAGCCGCTGGTCCGCAAGCCCGGCGTGCCGAAGGACGAGACCCTCGCGCCCGATCCTTCGAACTGGCACGAGGTCTTCCGCGAAGCCACCTGGGAGGAAGCGCTCGACCTCGCCGCCGGCAAGCTGCGCGACCTGCGCGACGCGCACGGCCCCAAGTCGCTGGCCGGCTTCGGCTCCGCCAAGGGCAGCAACGAGGAGGCCTACCTGTTCCAGAAGCTGGTGCGCACCGGTTTCCGCAGCAACAACGTGGACCACTGCACCCGCCTGTGCCACGCGTCCAGCGTGGCGGCGCTGCTGGAAGGCGTGGGCTCGGGCGCGGTGAGCAACCAGGTCAACGACGTGGCCCAGGCCGAGCTGATCCTGGTGATCGGCTCCAACCCCACCGGCAACCATCCGGTCGCGGCGACCTGGATGAAGAACGCGGCCAAGCGCGGCGCCAGGATCGTGCTGGCCGACCCGCGCGTCACCGATATCGGCCGCCACGCCTGGCGCGTGATGCAGTTCAAGCCCGACACCGACGTGGCCGTGCTCAACGCGCTGATCCACGTCGTGATCGAGGAAGGCCTGGCCGACGAGGCGTTCGTGCGCGAGCGCGCGAGCAACTACGAGGCGCTGCGCGAGAACGTGCGCGGCTACAGCCCCGAGGCGATGGAGCCGATCTGCGGCGTGCCGGCGCGGACCTTGCGCGAAGTCGCCCGCGCGTTCGCGAAGGCGAAGGGCGCGATGATCCTGTGGGGCATGGGCGTGAGCCAGCACGTGCACGGCACCGACAACGCGCGCTGCCTGATCGCGCTGGCCAGCGTCACCGGCCAGATCGGCAAGCCCGGCAGCGGCCTGCATCCGCTGCGCGGCCAGAACA
>JAEWBU010000046.1 GCA_023390985.1 Pseudomonadota bacterium | reverse complement strand
CGGGCCGTCGATCCGCGGCGGCCGGTGCGGCTCCCGGGCGAGCGGGGCTACCAGCTGGCCGCCGAGCAGGCACGCACCGGCGTGCTGCTGCACGAGGGCATCCTGCCGGCGCTGCGGCCATGGGCGGCGAAGTTCGGCGTGGCGGTGCCGGAGGCGCCGCCGGCCTGAGGGAAGCGGGGCTTCATGCCCCCTGGCGTTTCATCGGCTTGACGGCCTCCACCGGAACGCCGCTCTGGTGGCAGAGGCTGGCCAGGTCCCAGTGATGGCCCTCGTAGACGATCTTGTCGTCCGCGAACTTGTAGACGATGAACGTCATCACGGCGGCGCGCATGCCGTTCGGTTTGTGGCCGTTGAATTCGCCGGTCAATGTCACCCGCGCGGTGCCCCACGACACCAGGGTGTTGCCGTCGAAGGCCGAACCTTCGAAGTCGCGCTCGTAGTCCGGGAAGACCTTCGCGAACAGCTCGAGGCTCGGACGCAGCGCGGCGCGGCCCTGGTTCCTGACGCCCAGGCTCGGCTGCTCCAGCACGACCTCGGGGTGGTAGATGCGCAGCAGCCCGGCCACGTCGTGCGCCTTCTTCGCCGCCATCAGGTCGTACACCAGCTGCAGCATGCGTTCCTGCGCTTCCGCCGAGGGCTGCGGGTTGCGCGCCGGTCTGCCGGATGCCTGCGCGGCGGCGATCGGCGGGAAGCCGAGCGATATCGCCGAGGCCGTTCCGGCGGCGGCGGTGCCCAGAAGGCCGCGGCGCGACAACGCGGCGGCGCCCAAGGGCTGTTCAACGGCTTCTTCGTTCCTGTCCATCGATTTCTCCTCCGGTGTGGAGTGGTTGAAAGGGACGGACGGTGTACCGGAGGGGTCCGGCGCGGCGAAGTGCCGAAGGGCGGTTGTCAGCGGGGGACAGGCCCTTCGGCCGGACTGCTCGCCAGCGGCTCGGGCAAGGGCTGCCCCGCCTGCCTTCCCCTGAACAGGGCCGCCCGCGCCAGCAGCACCGTGGTCACCGGCGCCGTGATCGAGAGCAGCACGATGATCAGCCACACGTGCAGCGCCAGGCTGCCGTCGGCGAAGCTGAAATGCAGGATCGAAGCCAGGGTGACCGACCAGGTGCCCACGGTGTAGAGCAGCGCGGGCGCGTGCATGCGCATGAAGAAGTCCGGCAGCCGCCACAGGCCCAGGGCGGAGGCGAAGACCACCACGCCGCTGAAGACCAGCAGCAGGGAGACGATGGCTTCGACGACGATCATTCGATCACCTCGCCGCGCAGCAGGAACTTGGCCAGCGCGGCCGAACTGACGAAGCCGAACAGGGCCATCAGCAGCGCCGCTTCGAAGTACATGCTGCTGTCGTAGCGGATCGCCAGCACCAGCAGCACCAGCATCGCGACCATGAAGATGAAGTCCAGCGCGACGACCCGGTCCTGCGCGCGCGGGCCGCGGAAGAGGCGCAGCAGCGTGACGAGGGCCGACAGGGCGTACAGCACCAGGGTGAGCGTGGCGGCGACGGACAGCAGGGTCATCCGAAGATCTCCAGGAGCGGGCGTTCGTAGGTGGTCTTGAAGTGCTCGATGAATTCGGCGTGGCCGGCGGGCTCGAAGACGTGCAGCAGCACCGCGCTGCGGTCCGGCGCCAGTTCGCACCACACCGTGCCGGGGACCACGGTGGTGATGATCGACAGCGCCGCGAGGGCGTGCGCGTCGCGCAGGTCGAGCGGCACGCGCACGAACTCGCCGCGCGGCTGGCGCATGGTCATGACGCCGCGCGCCACCTGCAGGCCCGAGATCACCACGTCGGCGCCGACCCGCAGCACCAGGCGCGCCAGCACCATCGGCCGGCGCACGGCCGGCCCGGCGGGCTTCAGCGGTGACACCAGCCAGGGCAGGACCCAGCCGAGGAACGCGCCCAGCAGCAGGTGCGCGGGCGCCAGCGAGTCGTTGAGGATCAGCCACATCGCCCACAGCGCCGCGGACAGCAGGGGCGCGGGAAACAGTCGCTTCATCATCGGTCGGCTCCCTTCGCCGACGCGGGCACGGGCTGCGCGCCGAGCACGGCGCGCACGTACAGGCCGGGTTCATGCAACTGCGAGGCCGCGCCGCGCAGGTAGGTGAGGGCGCGATCGCCGTAGACGGCGAGCGACACGCAGGCGGCGAGGAGCAACGCGACGGGAATGCCCTCGATCACCCGAAGGCGCGGTGCCGCGCGGTCCTGCAGCGCCCAGAAATGCGCGATGAAGGCGCGGGTGAACGCGACCGCGGCGAGCAGGCCCGACGCGATGAGCAGCGCGAACAGGGTCCAGGCCTCGGCCGGGAAGTTGGCGGGCGCGGCGCCGCGCGCGCGAAGCAGCGCATCGATCATCGCGACCTTGCCGACGAAGCCCGACAGCGGCGGCAGGCCCGCCAGCACCACCATGCACAGCAGGAAGCCCACGCCCAGGAAGGCGACCGACGCGGGGATGGCGCGCCCGACCAGCGCGACCTGCTGGTCGTCCAGGTTGGCGTCGGCCGGCGCGGGCCTGTCGAAGGAAGGCAGCCGGTCCTCGCGGTCGTCGGCGGAGGGCGGATCCACCTCCAGCGCGCGGCCGCGCTCGACCAGTTCCACCAGCAGGAACAGCGCCGCGGCCCCCAGCGTGGAACTGGCGAGATAGAGCAGGGCGGCGCCGGTGACGTCGGGCAGGTCCAGGCTCATGGCCGCGAGCAGCGTGCCCGAGGTGGTGATCACGCTGTAGCCGGCCAGCCGCCCGAGCTGCTGCGAGCTCAGCATGCCGATGGCGCCGAAGCCCGCCGTGAACAGGCCGCCCCACAGCAGCGCGGCGCCGCCGTACAGCGCCGAGTCGCCGGCGGTGGCGGGAAAGCACAGCGTCCACAGGCGCAGGATCGCGTACACGCCGACCTTGGTGAGCACGGCGAACATCGCCGCCGACGGCGCGCTGGCGGCGGCATAGGCCGAAGGCAGCCAGAAATTCAGCGGCCACAGCGCCGCCTTGGCGAGGAAGGCCACGCCCAGCAGCGCCGCGCCGGCATGCAGCAGCCCGCGGTCGCCCAGCGGCACCTGCGCCAGCTTGCGCGCGATGTCCGCCATGTTCAGCGTGCCGGTCACGCCGTACAGCACCGCCACGCCGATCAGGAACAGCAGCGACGCCAGCAGGTTGATCGCGATGTAGTGCAGCCCCGCGCGCACGCGGCTGGTGCCGCCGCCGTGCAGCAGCAGGCCGTACGAAGCCGCGAGCATCACCTCGAAGAACACGAACAGGTTGAACAGGTCGGCGGTGAGGAAGGCGCCGTTCAGACCCATCAGCTGCAGCTGCAGCAGCGGATGGAAATGCACGCTGGCGCGGTGCCAGCGGGCCAGCGAGAACAGCAAGGCCGCAAGCGCCGCGGCCGCGGCCAGCACCAGCATCAACGCGGACAGCCGGTCCAGCACGAGCGAGATGCCGAACGGCACGGGCCAGTTGCCGGGCAGGTAGACGGCGAAGGCCTCGGGCGTGGACGCCATCGCCACGCGCGCCAGCAGCAGCAGCGCCAGCGCCAGCGAGCCGACGGTGGAGACCAGGCTCAGCAGCGACTTGATCCAGCGCTGCCGGTCGCCTATCGCGATGATCACCGCCGCGGTGAGCAGCGGCAGCAGGATGGGGGCGACCATCAGGTGGGAGGCGTAGGGAGGGACCCCGTTCATGGCCGCTCCTCCTGCCCGTCCACGTGGTCGCTGTCGGCCAGGCCGCGCAGCGCGAGCAGCACGACCAGGAACAGCGCCGTGGTGGCGAAGCCGATCACGATGGCGGTGAGCACCAGCGACTGCGGCAGCGGATCGGTGTAGTTCACCAGGTCGGCCGGCAGGCCGGGCTGCACGATGGGTTCGCGGTCCACCGACAGGCTGCCCACGCTGAAGATGAACAGGTTGGTGGCGTACGACAGCAGCGACAGGCCGATCAGCACCTGGAACGTGCGGGGGCGCAGCACCAGCCACACGCCCGCGGCGACGAGCACGCCGATGGCCAGGGACAGGATGATTTCCATCAGCGGCGCTCCCCGCGGGCAGGACGGCGACGCGCGCGCAGCGACTGGTGGGCCAGCGCCGTCAGCAGCAGCAGCGTGGAGCCCAGCACCACGCAGAACACGCCCAGGTCGAACAGCGCCGCCGTCGGCAGGTGCAGCTCGCCCAGCACCGGCAGCGTCACGTGGGCGGTGTGCGTGGTCAGGAACGGATGGCCGACGGCCCAGGAGCCCAGCCCGGTGCCCAGCGCCAGCAGCAGGCCGACGGCGATCCAGCGCGGCGGCTTCAGGTTCATGTGGTCCTCCACCCATTGCGTGCCGCCGACCATGTACTGCGCGAGGAAGGCGATGGCGGCCACCAAGCCGGCGACGAAGCCGCCGCCCGGCAGGTTGTGACCGCGCATGAAGAGGTGGATGGCGACCACCAGCGCGACGGGCAGCAGCAGCCGCACCAGCACCGCCGGCACGAGCATGTAGCCCTGCGCGCTGTCTTCGGTCTCGCCCTCGGCGCGCAGTTCCTGCGGCCGCAGCAGGTCGGTGCCGTGCCCGGCCGGAACGGCGCGCTGCTGGGGCGGCAGCTCGATCATCTCCTCGGGCGGCCGGAACCTGCGCAGCAGCGCGAAGATGGTGATGCCCAC
>JAEWBU010000179.1 GCA_023390985.1 Pseudomonadota bacterium | reverse complement strand
CAGCTGCACGCCGGCGCCGCCGCCCAGGCCCGCCAGCACGATGCCGCCGATGGCGTCACCGCCGTGGCCGGGCGCGAGCGGGTCGAATCCGATGAGGCGGCCGATCACATAGGCCAGGAGAACACCGGCGAGGAAACCGATCGCGTCGGTGAGGCCTTCGAGCAGGCGCGGGTCCATCGGCCGCGCGTCAGCGGTTGTGCCGCTGCATGAACACCAGCTTCTCGAACAGCGTGACGTCCTGTTCGTTCTTCAGTAGCGCGCCGACCAGCGGCGGCACGGCCACCTTGTCGTCCTTGCTCTGCAGCGCTTCGAGCGGGATGTCCTCGGCGACCAGCAGCTTGAGCCAGTCCAGCAGCTCGGACGTGCTGGGCTTCTTCTTCAGGCCCGGCAGGTTGCGCACGTCGTAGAAGGTCTTCATCGCCGCGGTGAGCAGCTCCTTCTTCAGGCCGGGGAAGTGCACGTCCACGATCTTCTTCATCGTGTCGGCGTCGGGGAACTTGATGTAGTGGAAGAAGCAGCGGCGCAGGAACGCGTCGGGCAACTCCTTCTCGTTGTTGGAGGTGATGAACACCAGCGGGCGGTGCCTGGCCTTCACCAGCTCGCGGGTCTCGTAGACATAGAACTCCATCCGGTCCAGCTCGCGCAGCAGGTCGTTGGGGAATTCGATGTCGGCCTTGTCGATCTCGTCGATCAGCAGCGCCACGGGACGGTCGGCGGTGAACGCCTGCCAGAGCACGCCCTTGACGATGTAGTTGTGGATGTCCTTGACCTTCTCGTCGCCCAGTTGCGAGTCGCGAAGGCGCGAGACGGCGTCATATTCGTACAGGCCTTGCTGCGCCTTGGTGGTCGACTTGATGTGCCACTGCAACAGGGGCATGTCGAGCGCCTGGGCCACTTCCTCGGCCAGCATCGTCTTGCCGGTCCCGGGCTCGCCCTTGACCAGGAGCGGCCGCTTGAGCGTGATGGACGCGTTCACCGCCAGCATCAGGTCCTGCGTGGCGACGTAGTTCTGGGAGCCTTGGAATTTCATGCGAGGGTTTGCGGGCGGCCGGGCCGCTGAGGTGCGGCCCCTATAATCGCCGGTTGATCTGAATAACGGACGCTTGTCGATTGTGCGCGCAAAATGAATAAGTTGTTGACCACGCTTTTCGCCCTGCTTGTCGCGTCAGCGACCGGATTCGCCCAGGCCCAGGCGCCCGCCGCTTCGGCGCCCGCCGCCGCAGCGTCCAAGCCCGCCGCCGAGCCGGCCAGCCCGGCATCGCTGCAGGCCAAGATCGCCATGTGCCTGGGTTGCCACAACATCCCCGGTTACCAGGCCAGCTTCCCCGAGGTGCACCGCGTACCCATGATCGCGGGCCAGACCGCCACCTACATCGAGTCCGCGCTGGCCGCGTACAAGACCGGCGAGCGCAAGCACCCGACCATGCGCGGCATCGCCGACCAGCTTTCCGAGCAGGACATCAAGGACATCGCCGCCTACTACTCCAAGCTGGCCGGCCAGTCCACCGCTCCGGAGAAACTCAGCCGTGAACCCAGCCCGCAAGTGGCCGCGCTGCTGCAGAAGGCGGCCTGCGTGTCCTGCCACGGCGCCAACTTCTCCAAGCCGATCGCCCCCAACTATCCGAAGATCGCCGGCCAGCACCGGGACTACCTGTTCGTCGCGCTCAAGGCGTACAAGCAGGAGAACAACCAGGCCGTGGGCCGCAACAACGGCATCATGGGCGGCATCGCCAAGCAGTTCAGCACCGCCGACCTCAAGGCCATGGCCGACTACATCGGCAGCCTCGAAGGCGACCTGAAGACCGTGCCCGAGAGCCGCTTCCACGGCGGCAGCCACAAGTAGAAGCCACGCCGCTTCGTGCGGCAAGAAGAAGCAAGGCCCGCTGATGCGGGCCTTTTTCGTTGGGTGCCGGACGACGTCAGTCGCGGGTCGCGCGGCGCTGCACGCAGGCCACGTAGGCATCGCCGTCCGGCGGCCGGCCGGCGCGCTGGCTTTCCCACAGCATCTGCCCCAGGCACTCCATGGCCTCGTGGTGCGCGTCGTGCAGCGAAGCGCGCCGGGCCGCGAGCAACTCCACCGCCTGCCGGATGCCGCGCGGCTGGTCGATCGAGCACTGCTCGCTGATCGACAGGTGCATGGCCAGGTGCAGGAACGGATTGGTCTGCCCGTCCGCGCCGTCGTAGACCCGGGCCACGGCGGCCTCGGCATCGGCCATGTCGGGGTCGTATTCGGGGTGCTCCTGCAGCCACTGGCTGGCCAGCGTCTCCAGCGCGTCCAGCGGCGCGCCGCCGCGCGCCTTCACGTGGACGCCGCAAAAGAAGCGGCGCACGTCTTCCTGGGAGGGATTGAACATCGTCCAAGGCTAACACTCCCTTTCCGGCAGGGATTGCCGGTGGCGGGACAATCACGGGACGCCACTGGAGAAAACATGAGCAAGCAAGCCTTCATCTGCGACGCCATCCGCACGCCCTTCGGCCGCTACGGCGGCGCGCTGTCTTCGGTCCGCACGGACGACCTCGGCGCCATCCCGATCAAGGCGCTGATGCAACGCAACCCCAAGGTCGACTGGCAGGCCGTGCAGGACGTGCTGTACGGCTGCGCCAACCAGGCCGGCGAGGACAACCGCAACGTGGCGCGCATGGCCGCGCTGCTGGCCGGCCTCCCGATCGAGGTGCCGGGCGCGACCATCAACCGCCTGTGCGGCTCCGGCCTGGATGCCGTCGGAAGCGCCGCCCGCGCCATCAAGGCGGGCGAGGCCGCGCTGATGATCGCCGGCGGCGTGGAGAGCATGAGCCGGGCCCCGTTCGTGATGCCCAAGGCCGAGTCGGCCTTCTCGCGCAGCAACGCGGTGTACGACACCACGATCGGCTGGCGCTTCGTCAACAAGCTGATGAAGGAGCGCTACGGCGTCGATTCCATGCCCGAGACCGCGGAAAACGTGGCCACCGACTACCGCATCGAGCGTGAGGCGCAGGACCGCATGGCGCTGGCCTCGCAGCTGAAGGCGGTGGCGGCGCAGAAGTCCGGTTTCTTCGACGCCGAGATCACGCCGGTGACGATTCCGCAGAAGAAGGGCGATGCCATCGTGGTGAACCGCGACGAGCATCCGCGCGAGACCTCGCTGGAGGCGCTGGCCAAGCTCAAGGGCGTGGTCAAGCCGGAAGGCTCGGTGACGGCCGGCAACGCCAGCGGCGTGAACGACGGCGCCTGCGCGCTGCTGCTGGCCGACGAGGGCACGGCGGCGCGCCACGGACTGACGCCGCGCGCGCGTGTCGTCGGCATGGCCACCGCCGGCGTGGCGCCGCGCATCATGGGCATCGGCCCGGCGCCGGCCACGCAGAAGGTGCTGGCGCTCACCGGCCTGAAGCTCGAGCAGATCGACGTGATCGAACTGAACGAGGCCTTCGCCGCCCAGGGCCTGGCGGTGCTGCGCCAGCTGGGCGTGCAGGACGACGATCCGCGCGTCAACCCGAACGGCGGCGCGATCGCCCTGGGCCATCCGCTCGGCGCCTCGGGCGCGCGGCTGGCCACCACCGCGGTGAACCAGCTGCACCGCGGCGGCGGCCGCTACGCCCTGTGCACCATGTGCATCGGCGTGGGGCAGGGGATCGCGGTGATCCTCGAGCGCGTCTGACGATTCAGGCGAGGGCGGCCTTGCGCCGCTCCAGGAGGCGCATCACGCGCCGCGGGCCGCCGCGTACATGCTCGGCCAGCGTGAGCCGGCCGTAGCGCAGGCCGTCCAGCACGGCCACCATGTCCTCGCCCAGCTCGCCGGCGGCGCGCAGGGTCGAGGGACGCAGCGGCTGGTCTTCCCACACGCTGGCGATGAAGTCGCCGGCCTGGCGCGCGGCGAGCGAGGTACGGCCTTCCTCGGCACGCCGCATCAGGCGGTCGAAGGCGGCCAGCCCGCGCTCGGTGGCCTCGTGCGACCGCAGTTCCTCCACCATCAGGCGGGCGCGTTCCAGCAGCGTGCCTTCGTGGTCGATCCGCGCGCGGTCGCCGGTGCCCACGACCAGCTGCACCTGGTTGACCCGTTCGAGATTGGCACGATGGCGGCGATCGCGTTCGGTCTGGTTCATGGCGGGCCTCCTGGGCTGGGGATGAGGTGCCGTTCTTGTACAGCGCGCGTGGCTTCGGCGCCAAGATGCACGTTTCCCGATTGACGCGGAGCGGCCGGACTCCTAGCCTTTGAAGCTTTCGCGCGGCGCGGTCCGACGCCCCGACAATCGGCGCTTGGACTTCCCCCTCATCACCGATCCCGGCTTCTACGCCGTGGCCATCCCCGCCGTGCTCATGCTCGGCATCAGCAAGAGCGGTTTCGGCGCCGGCTTCGGCTCGCTGGCGGTGCCGCTGATGGCGCTTTCGGTCACCGTGCCGCAGGCCGCAGCCATCCTGATGCCGCTGTTGTTCGTGATGGACGTCCTCGGGCTGCACGCCTGGCGGCGCCACTTCGACTGGAAGCTGATCCGTTTCCTGCTGCCGTTCGGGCTGCTCGGGACCGTGATCGGCACGCTGCTGTTCAAGCTGCTGGATTCGCACCTGGTGGCGGGCATCGTGGGCGTGTTCACGCTGGTGTTCCTCGCGCAGCGGCTGCTGTTCCCGCCCGGCCCGAACAGCCCCGAGCCGCCCAGGTGGCTGGGCGCGATCCTGACGACGACCTCCGGCTTCACCAGCTTCATCGCCCATGCCGGCGGGCCGCCGGTCAACGCCTACGTGCTGCCGATGCGGCTGACCCCGCAGGTGTTCACCGCAACGCTGGCGGTGTTCTTCTTCACCATCAACCTGAGCAAGTGGATTCCGTACGCCTGGCTGGGACTGCTGGACATGCGCAACATGGCCACTTCGATGGTGCTGCTGCCGTTCGCGCCGGTCGGCGTGATCGTCGGCGTGAGGCTGGCGCACCGGATCTCGCCGGTGCTGTTCTACCGGATGGTGTACCTGGGGATGCTGCTCACCGGCGTGAAGCTGGTGTGGGACGGCTTCTTCGCGCGCTGACCGCGGGCGAAGGTTTCAGCGGTCCCAGCCCTGCGGCCGGTCCAGGCCGTCACGGCGCCGCTTCTGCGCCTCGGCGCGCTCCTGCGCCATCTGCGCTTCGAACTGCTCGCGCCCGGCGCGCACCACCGCGATCAGCTTGGCGCGGTCGCTGTGGTGCGGGTACATCTGCTCGAACAGCTGGATGTTGTGGCGCCGGAAGCGCATGGCCAGCTTGCGCGCCTCGTGCGGATCGGCGCCGAGTAGCTCCAGCACGGTGCGGCCGCTGCGCAGGCTCGACTCGAACACCTCGCGCTCCACGCGCATCACGCCCAGGTCGCGCAGCGTGTTCCAGTGCGTGACGTCGCGGGCCCGCGCCACCAGCTCCAGGTGCGGGAAGTGCTCCTGCACCAGCTTGATGATGCGTACCGATTGCTCGACGTCGTCCACCGCCACCACCAGCACCTTGGCCTCGGCCGCACCGGCGGTGCGAAGCAGGTCGAGGCGCGTCGCGTCGCCGTAGAACACCTTGTAGCCATAGGCGCGGGCGGCTTCCACCATGTCGGCGTCGTGGTCCAGCACGGTGGAGCCGATGCCCTGCGCGTTGAGCAGGCGGCCGATGATCTGCCCGTAGCGACCGAAGCCCGCGATGATCACCCGCGCGTGCTGCGGCTCGCTGATCTCCTCCATCTGCCGCTCGCGGCCGTCGGCCAGCCGCGCGGACCAGCGGTCGGCGACCAGCAGCAGGAGCGGCGTCAGCAGCATCGACAGCGTGATCGCCGCGACCAGCAGCGACGAGGTGGGGCCGTCCAGCAGCTGCGCGCCGGTGGCCGTCTGCAGCACCACGAAGCCGACTTCGCCGCCTTGCGCCAGCAGCACGATGAACAGCGGACGCTCGGCCTTCGGGATCGGCATCAGCCGCGTCATGACCCACAGCACCAGTGCCTTGACCACGAGGAAGCCGATCACGATGCCCGCGACCAGCAAGGGCTGGCGGACGACGACCGCGAAGTCGATCGTCATTCCGATGGCGATGAAGAACAGGCCGAGCAGCAGGCCCTTGAAGGGCTCGATGTCGGTTTCCAGCTCGCGGCGGTACTCGCTCTCCGCCAGCAGCACGCCGGCGAGGAAGGCGCCCAGCGCCATCGACAGGCCGACCGCGTTCATCAGCGCGGCGGTGGCCACCACCAGCAGCAGGGCGGCGGCGGTGAAGATCTCCGGCGAATCGCTGCGCGCGATCCAGCGCAGCGTGGGGCGCAGCAGCAGGCGCCCGCCCAGCACGATGGCCGCGATCACGCCCACCGCCTTGGCGCCGCCCACCCAGCTGCTGCCTTCGGCATGCGCGCCACTGATGGCGAGCAGGGGCAGCAGCGCCAGGATGGGGATCGCCGCCACGTCCTGCAGCAGCAGCACGCTGAGCATGCTTCGGCCCGAGGTGGTGGGCATCAGGTTGCGATCGGCCATGGCGCGCAGCCCGGTGGCGGTGGAGGAGTCGGCCAGCGCCAGCCCGCCGGCGAGCGCGATGCGCCAGTCGACGCCGAAGGCGATGGCCACGCCGGCGATCGCCGCGGCCGAGCCGAACAGCTGCACGCTGCCCCAGCCGAAGATCGGCCGCCGCAGGTTCCAGAGGCGTCGCGGCTCCAGTTCCAGGCCGACCAGGAACAGCATCAGCACCACGCCGAATTCGGCGAAATGCAGGATGTCCTGCACGTTGCCCACGAGGCGCAGGCCCCAGGGGCCGATGGCGATGCCCGCGGCCAGGTAGCCGAGGATGGCGCCCAGGCCGAGCGCGCGCGAGACGGGCACCGCGATCACCGCGGCGGCCAGGTAGATGAGGCTGTTGGTCAGCCAGGCGGGCGCGTGTTCCATCAGGCCTCGCTCTCCGTCTTGACGGGGCGATCGGTGGTGGGCACGTCGCAGGCCGGGCAGGTGGGCAGGTCTTCCATCTCGGGCCAGTCGGGATGCGAGGCCAGGCGCTCGCGGAACACCTCCACGTGGGTGTCGATCTGCTCGCCGGCCGCGCGATGCGCGCCGTGCAGCAGCAGCGGCGGCAGGAAGCGCATGCCGCACAGCGCCGCGGTCTGCTCGTAGGGCGGCAGGAAGGCGTCGAAGAAGTAGCGGTTGTAGCCCTGCGGGTGGTACGAGGTCTCCGCTCCGCCGGTGGTGGCGACCAGCCAGAGATCCTTGCCTTGCAGCGCGGTACCAGTGCGGCCGTAGGCCCAACCGTGGGTCAACACCTCGTCCAGCCACAGCTTGAGCAGCGGCGGCATCGAGTACCACTGGATCGGGTGCAGCAGCACCAGAAGGCGCGCAGCCTCGACGTTCGCCTGCTCGGCGGCGACGTCGATATCGAAATCGGGGTAGCGCGCGTACAGATCCTGTACGTGCACGCCGGGGAGTTGCTTCGCGGCATCGCGCAGGCGCCGGTTCACGCGCGAGCGGCTCCAGGCCGGATGCGCGGCCAGCACGTAGATGCCGGCTTCGCGGGTGGGGGACTGCTCATCCATGTCGGTAACATAGCGTAAAGCGGCTGCCGCCCGGCGGCCGTCTCCCGTCCAGGAGGTGCTCCATGCCGGTCGTGGTCGTTGCCAATCCGAAGGGTGGCGTCGGGAAGTCCACCGTCGCCACCCACGTAGCGGGCTATTTCGCCAGCCGGGGCCATGCGGTGATGCTAGGCGATGCGGACCGGCAGCAGTCCAGCCGGCTGTGGCTGAACCTGAGACCCCCGGCGGCGCGGACCATCCAGGGCTGGGACATCGGCGAAGGGCAGGTGGCCAAGCCGCCCAGGGGCACGACGCATGTCGTCCTCGACACGCCCGCCGGCCTGCACGGCAAGGAACTGCGCGAGCTGCTCAAGCCGGCCACCCACGTGGTCGTGCCGCTCGCGCCCAGCGTGTTCGACATCTTCGCGACACGCACCTTTCTCGATGAGTTGGCCCAGCACCACAAGACGTCGGGGCTGCGCGTGGGCATCGTCGGCACGCGCGTCGACCAGCGCACGCTGGCGGCCGACCAGTTGCACGCGTTCGTCAAGCAGCTCGGGCTGCCGGTGCTGGGCGAGCTGCGGCCCACGCAGAACTACGTGCACCTGGCCGCCCGCGGCCTCACGCTGTTTGACGTGGCGCCGGGCCGGGTGGAGCGCGACCTGGAGCAGTGGGCCGCCATCTGCCGGTGGCTGGACAGCTAGGCCGCTACAGTGAGGCCCATGAGAACCTTCGCCTCGCTCGCCGAATTGCCGCCCCTGGTGGGCCAGGAAGTCGCGGTCAGCGACTGGATCACGATCACGCAGGAGCAGGTCAACCTGTTCGCTCAGGCGACCGGCGATCACCAGTGGATCCACGTCGACGTGGAGAAGGCCAAGGCCGGGCCGTTCGGCGGTCCGATCGCGCACGGCTTCCTCACGCTGTCGCTGCTGCCGAAGATCGTCGAGTCGGCGCTGCGCGTGGAAGGCACGCGCATGGGCGTGAACTACGGGCTCAACAAGGTGCGGTTCACCGCGCCGGTGCCGGTGGGCAGCCGCCTGCGCGGGCGCATGGTGCTGCTGGCCTGTGACCCGATCGAGGGCAACGGCATGCAGATGACCTGGCAGGTGACGGTGGAGCTGGAAGGCTCGACGCGGCCGGCCTGCGTGGCGGAATCGATCACGCGGCGCTACGCCTGAGAGGCGTCACGCAAAAAAAGAGCCCGCGCACTCGGCGCGGGCCTTGAAAGGGAGTGTTCGACAGGCCGGCCGTGGGGCACGGGTTGAGCCGAATCTCCTAGTTGGCCGCAATCGAAGCCATCTTCAAGCTCGGCGCAACGCAACCGCGCATTTCAGCTGTGTGCGTCTGGCGCAGAGGCAAGGCGGGGCTGGGTGATGTCCTTGCCCAGCAGCACTTCCCCGATCCGGGAAGAAGCGCCGTCGTAGAAGCCGACCTCGCCGTCGAACGATCGTCCGTTAGCGAAGGTGCCGAACAGGAGGTCGAAGACCGGCAGGTCCCCGTAGTTCCTGGCGTGCACGCCGCGCTCGTGATGGAGGAAGTGGCTCTCCGGGCGCTGCACGAAGTAGCCGAGCCACGCGGGCGTCCGGATGTTGGCGTGCTGGAACACGCTGAGGACCGTGGCGGCGATGCTGGCGATGACCGCCGCTTCGGTGGAGACGCCGATGACCAGCGCGAACGTCACGCTGCTCACCGCGATGAAGCCGGCCATGTCGAGCGGGTTGAAGTAGAAGGCGCCGTAGGTGTCGAGGCGCTCCGCGCTGTGGTGCATCTGGTGCAAGTGGTGCCAGAGGAAAGGCACCGCATGCAGCGTCCGGTGCCACAGGAAGATCCCGAGCTCGAGGACGAGGAAGGCGGCGATGGCGCCTCCGATCGTCCCGAGCCCCGTGCCGTCGAACAGCTGGTACTGCGCGAGGACCGCGTCCCAGAACAGGGGCAGCTGGTAACCGAGACCCATGTACGCGGCGAGGCTGATCAGGCCCCGCAAGCGCCAGGTCGCGGCGGAGGGCTGGGTCAATGCATAAGCGCGCGCCGGGCGGATCGTCTCCAGGATCGCGAATGCCGCGAAGACGATGGCGGGCAGGAAATAGAGCCAGATCATGACGGAGCCTCTGAAGCGGAAGAGGCCCGCACTGTCCGCACGCGCCGCCCACGGCGCCAGTGGCTCCGGTAAGCCGTCGCTCCTCAGCCGAAGCCGTTCTGCCGCCAGGCCTCGAACACCGTCACCGCCACCGCGTTGGAAAGGTTGAGGCTGCGCTGGCCCGCGCGCATCGGCAGGCGCAGGCGCTGCTCGGGCGGGAAGGTCTCGCGCAGTTCGGGCGCGAGGCCGCGGGTCTCGGCGCCGAACACCAGCCAGTCGCCGGGCGTGAAGCGCACGTCGTGCACGAAGCGCGTCCCGCGCGTGGTGAGCGCGAACAGCCGCTGCGGATCGGGCCGTTCGGATTCGAGGAAGGCCGGCCAGTTCGCATGGCGCCGCACCTCGGCGTACTCGTGGTAGTCCAGCCCCGCGCGCCGCATGTGCTTGTCGTCCATCGAGAAGCCGAGCGGCTCGATCAGGTGCAGCGTGCAGCCGGTGTTGGCGGCCAGCCGGATCACGTTGCCGGTGTTGGGCGGGATCTCGGGTTCGACGAGGACGATGTGGAACATGCC
>JAEWBU010000379.1 GCA_023390985.1 Pseudomonadota bacterium | reverse complement strand
CCCTGGCCCAGGGCCGGGCGGCGCTCGCCGGGGCCATGCCGCCCGGCACGGCGCTGGTCTTCGGCGAGGCCGAGGCGCACCGCTTCGTGGACGCGCACAGCGGCCTGCCGATGGAGCCGCTGATGTTCGTCCGTGTCGATGCTCCGCTCGCGCATTGGCAGCCGCTCGCGCAGGACCTGCGTTCTCGCGGCGCACGGCTGCAGGAGGTGGAGTTGCAGGCCCGGCGCAGCGTGCTGCGCGCCCAGGCCGAGCTCGGCCGCCTCCTCGGCTTCAGCGGTGCGGCCGCCGCCGCGACGGACGGCGACGTGCACGTCTCCATGTGGCTGGCGCGGTACCAGCCGCCGGCGGAGTGAGGGGGCGATGGAAGGACTTCACCTGACCGCCGATCTCGACGGCTGCCGCTGCGATCCCGCCCTGCTCACCGACCCCGCGCGCCTTTCCGAGCTGTGCACGACGCTCACCATCGCGGCGGGCCTGACGGTCGTCGCCGACCGTTGGCACCGGTTCCCCGACCACGCGGGTTCGCCCGGCGGCGTGACGGGCATGCTGCTGCTGGCCGAGTCGCACCTGGCCGTGCACACCTGGCCGGAACTCGGAGGCATCACGCTGGACGTGTACGTCTGCAACTTCAGCGAGGACAACTCGGACAAGGCGCGGCGGCTGGTGTCCGGGCTGGAGGACGCATTCCAGCCCGGGCGCTCGCGCCGCCAGCACCTCCACCGCGGCAGGCCCCGCGCGGACACCGACGGGGACGAGCTCGTGCTCGAAGACCTGAACGACCACAGCGTGTACGGCTTCCGGTTCCAGCGCCGGCTGCTGTCCACGCGGACCCCGCACCAGCACATGGAGCTGCTGGAGTCGGCCCAGCTCGGTCGCACGCTGCGCCTGGACGGCCGCTTCATGACGTCCGAGAAGGACGAATTCTTCTATCACGAGGCCCTGGTGCATCCGGCGGCATTGGCCCACCCGTTCCCCGAGCGGGCCCTGATCCTCGGTGGCGGCGACGGTGGCGCGGCGGAGGAACTGCTCAAGCACGGCCCGGTGGAAAGCATCACCCTGGTCGACCTGGATGCCGAGGTGATCGAGGTGGCCCGGCGCGAGCTCGCCGGCATCCACCGCGGCGCGCTCGACGATCCGCGGGTGCGCGTCCTCTGCGAGGACGGCGAACTGTTCGTCGACACCACCGACGACAGCTTCGATCTCGTGCTGCTGGACCTCACCGACCCGGAAACGCCGGCGGGCCCTCTGTACACGCAGGGGTTCCTGTCGCGCCTGAAGCGCATCCTGGCGCCGGGCGGCGCGGTGGTGCTCCACCTGGGCGCGCCGTTCTTCGAAGCCGGGCAGGTGCAATCGCTGATGCGGTCGCTCCGCGAGACCTTCCGGATCGTGTCGCCCTACGGACTGCACATCCCGCTGTACGGCGCGTACTGGGGCATGGCGGTCGCGTCCGACCACCTGGAACCTCCGTCGCTGGCGCCGCTCGAACTCGCCGACCGCTTGCGGCGCAGGGCGATCGACGACCTGCGCTACTACAACCCGTCGGTGCACGCCGGCCTTTTCGCCCTCCCCAACTTCTATCGCGAACTGACATGACGCACGCCGAGATCCTGGTGGCAGGCACCCTCACGACCGCCGGCAACAACGCCGCCCGCCGGGCGGCATTGCTCGCGCGGCAGCATGGATGGGCCTTGCGCGTCCTGCACGTCGAACGCGATGCCAGGCTGCTGCCCGCCGCGCAGGCGGAGGTGGAACAGCTGTGCGGCCAGTTGCGCGGCCGGCTCGGCATCCGCGCGACCGCCGAAGTGGCCGCCGGCGACCTGCTCAAGCACCTGGTGCAGCACACCCGCGAATCGAACCTGGTGGTGATGGGATCGTCGCGCGACGATCCGCTCACGGGGAAGATCGCGGGGGTGGCGATGGACCGGCTGATCCGCCTTTGCCGCACGCCCACGCTCATCGTCAAGCGAATCGTCGACGCCGCATTCGCGCAAGGGCCCGCGGAAGCTCGCAGCGATGGCCGGTACGCGAAGGTGCTCGCGTGCGTGGACCTCGAACCGCTCGCGCAAGCCACGATCGCCACGGCCAGGGACATCGCCCCGGGCGCGCAACTGGAAGCGTTCC
Source organism: Pseudomonadota bacterium (assembly GCA_023390985.1). Classification (GTDB taxonomy): domain Bacteria; phylum Pseudomonadota; class Gammaproteobacteria; order Burkholderiales; family Burkholderiaceae_C; genus Ramlibacter. The sequence goes on along the minus strand of JAEWBU010000379.1, from coordinate 41,902 downwards.
ACGCGGTGAGCTCCGACGCTCGCCCCGTGCGTCCGCCCGAGGGCGCACAGCCCGCGGGTCCGAACGCGCTGGGCGAGGCCCGTTCGGCGCTCGGCCAACTGCTCGCCGCTGCCGGCGCCGATGCCGGCGCGGCTTCGGTGGGGTTCGGCGATCCCGCGGACGCCGTGCTGGGCCGGCAACGTGCCCTGGGCGCCGACCTGGTCGTGATCGGCAAGCGCCAGCGCGGCCTGCTCGCGGATTTCTTCCTGGGCAACGTGACCCGCCAGGTCCTCTCGGGCAGCACGGCCGACGTCCTGGTGCTGCCGGTCCCGCGGGCCCGGGATGGCTCGTGAGGCCACGGCACGGCCGGGTTGCGGCGAATTGCTGGCCTTCCCTCGCCGGGCGCCGGACTGGAAGGCTGCCTACGCCGGCGGGCGTACGGGCGCGCTACCGTGGCTCCAACGTCAGCACCGGAGCAGCGACATGCCCAATCCTTTCCTCGGACAGATCCTCGGCAGCGTCCTCGGCGGCGCGATGGGCCGCTCGGCCGGCGGCAACCCACCCGGCGGTTTCCCCGGCGGAACGGGCGGCCTCGATGCGGGGGAGTCCACGCTGGACGGCATGCTCTCCGAACCGGATCGGCGGAGAAGCCCGGTCTGACGGCGGCTGCCCAGCGTTTGAAGATCGCCACCTACAACGTCAACGGCATCAACGGCCGCCTGCCGCGGCTGCTCGAATGGCTCGAGGAAACCAGGCCGGACGTGGCCTGCCTGCAAGAGATCAAGACCAGCGGCAGCCGCTTTCCGGCAGCCGCCATCGAAACGGCGGGCTACTCGGTGCTGTGGCACGGCCAACCTTCGCATCACGGCGTGGCCATACTGGCTCGCGGCGACGTTCCTGCGGAGCGCTGTCGCCGTCTGCCTGGCGACGACTCGGACGTGCAGGCCCGCTACCTGGAAGCCGAGGTGCACGGCCTCACGGTCGCTTCCGTCTACCTGCCGAACGGCAACCCCCAGCCGGGCCCGAAGTTCGACTACAAGCTGGCCTGGTTCGAACGCCTGCTCGTCCATGCGAACCGGCTGCTCGACGCCGGCACGCCGGCCGTCCTGGCCGGCGACTTCAATGTGGTGCCGACCAACGCCGACATCTACAACTGGTGGCCCTGGCAATTCGACGCCGTGCTCCAGCCGGAGACACGGGCGGCCTACAGCCGCCTGCTGGCCCAGGGCTGGGTGGATGCCACGAGGCGGCTCCATCCGGACCAGCGGATCTACACCTTCTGGGTCAACGACGAGGCGTTCCGGCGCGGCCGGGGATTTCGCATGGACTTTCTTCTCCTCAGCCCGTCGCTCGCCGGCAGACTCAGGGCGGCCGGCGTGGACGTCGAACATCGAGGCCGCGAGAAGGCCAGCGACCATGCGCCGGTCTGGGTCGACCTCAGTGACGAGTGAACCGCACGCGTGCCAGGCGGGAGATCTGTTGCAAGCGCATACAGGAGAGGTCCGATGCCGTGACAAAGTCGGCATATGGAAGAGATAGACATCTACCTGGTTCTGGGTGCCGGCGGCGCCTTCGTCGCGACGTTTTTCCTGCTGGCGCTGAAGTCCCTGTGGCTGCACGACCTGCTGCCGCTGTGGCGGCGCTGGAGGTATCGAGGCGTAAACCTTTCCGGCGAATGGGCGGGTCTGGGTAACGCCTCGGTCCCGGTCGCGGGCGAATGGACCGAGATCCGCCTGCAGCTCCAGCAGCACACGCGCGAGGTCCGCGGCCAGCTCTGGATCCGGCATTGCTCCGAAGGGAACATCGCGGAACTGAAGGTGCCGCTCGCCGGCACCCTGACGGAAGGGCACCTCACGCTGGGGCCCGCCGACACCCGCGGGCCGGCGTCGCTGGCGACCGCACTCCTGAAGATCCAGGGCCGCGGATCGTCCCTGAACGGGCAGCTCATCTACCGCGACGCGCAGGCGGACATGGTGCAGGGCATCCAGATGTCGGTGCATCGCGCCGCGTCCATGGCCCTGCCGAGGATGCGTCCCGTGGCGATCGCCGCGCCCGCCGCGATGGAGTGCGCGTGACCGTGCAAGCCCCCGTCCTGATCGCCGGCGGCGGCATCGGCGGGCTCAGCCTCGCCCTCACGCTCCACCAGATCGGTGTCCCCTGCATCGTGTTCGAGGCGGTGCCGCAGCTGCAGCCGCTGGGCGTCGGCATCAACCTGCAGCCGAACGCCGTGCGCGAGCTGTTCGACCTCGGCCTCGACGAGCGCGCGCTCGACACCATCGGCATCCAGGCCCGCGAATGGGCGCTGGTCGGCCGCAACGGCAAGGACATCTACGCCGAGCCCCGCGGCCTGCCGGCCGGCTATCGCTGGCCGCAGTATTCGGTGCACCGCGGCCGGCTGCAGATGCTGCTGTACCGCACCGTGCTCGAGCGGCTGGGTGCCGACTCGTTGCGACTCGGGCACCGCGTGGTCGGCTACCGCAACGAGCCTGACGGCGTGGTGGCCTCGATCGAAACGCGCGACGGCCGCCGGCTCGAGGCGCGCGGCGCCCTGCTGGTGGCCGCCGACGGGCTGCACTCCGCCGTGCGCGCGCAGATGCACCCGGATCAGCCGGCTATCCATTGGGGTGGCGCGATCATGTGGCGCGGCACCACGCCGGGCGTGCCGATCCGATCCGGCGCGTCGTTCGTGGGTCTCGGCAGCCTGAAGCACCGCGTGGTGTTCTATCCGATCTCGCCGCCGGATCCGGCGAGCGGACTGGCGACGATCAACTGGATCGCCGAGATCACCGTGGACAACAGCCAGGGCTGGACCCAGGGTGACTGGAATCGGCGGGTCGACGTCGCCGACTTCATCCACCATTTCGAAGGATGGGACTTCGGCTGGCTCGACGTCCCGGCCCTGCTGCGCGGCGCGACGGAGGTCTTCGAGTACCCGATGATCGACCGCGACCCGGTGCCCACCTGGGTCGACGGCCGCGTCGCGCTGCTGGGCGACGCCGCCCACGTCATGTACCCGGTCGGCTCCAACGGTGCCAGCCAGGCCATCGTCGACGCGCGCGTCCTGGGCGCGGCCTTGGTGGAACTCGGGATCCAGCCGGCGGCCCTGCGCCGCTACGACGAGAAGCTGTGCGCCGACATCTCGGCCCTGGTGCTGCGCAACCGCGGCGCGGGACCGTTCGGCCTGCTGGGGCTGGTGGACGAGCGCTGCGGCGGCGTCTTCGACCACATCGACGACGTCATCCCCGCCGCCGAGCGCGAGGCCTACATGGCCCGCTACAAGGCCGCGGCCGGCTTCGCCATCGAAACGCTGAACGCGGCGCCACCGACCATCGCCGCGGGGGCGCGGGTGCGGGGCTGACCCGTCGGGGCGCGCCTGGGGCGACTGTGCCGACCCTGCAAGTCGTACCGCACCTGAAAGCGCGATGGTCGAAAGCGCTAGTGAATCAGTGGCAGGTGTTCATCAGCTGGACCTGCGCTCCCCTGCGCAGCGTGTTATGCACCTCCGCGACGGCATCCGTTTCGCGCAGCAGGCGAGCGATTTCCTCCGGGGAAGCGCTGGACCGGATCGAGGCGCGATAGCGGACATCGGAAGCCGCCAGTCCGATGCCCGGGAACTCCGCGACCGCTTCGACCCGGACCTCCTCGAGGGTCAGCCCGAGCCGTGCGGCTTCGCGGTAGAGGTCGTTGCAGTAGCAAGTCGCCAGGGCGAGCATCAGGAACTCCCCACCGTTGGTGGCGGAGCCTCCCGTGCTCTTCGGCGCGACGCTCACTTCGTGTTCAGCGTCGCCGGTACGGACGACCACCCGGTGGTGGCCCGGCGAATTGGTGATGCTTGCAGAGATTTCCAACGTGTCCTCCACGCATGGTTTCCAGCACCGGTCCAGCACGCCCCGGCGCTATCCGACCACCACCTCGGTCACGACCGGCACGGCCCGTCGCACCGCATCGCTGACGGGCGAATGCTTCTCCGACCACTGCACGAGCGCCCGGACCTGTTCGTCCGGCGTTCCTGTCGCAGACAGGCGGACTGTCACCCGGACTTCCAGCGGACCCGCCGGCGCCGAATCGGCCAGCCCCAGCAGGCCTCGATCGTCCGACTCGCTGCTGACGCTCACTTCGAGCCGATCGAGCACGATGCCCAGCTGCGCGGCGCGCATCGCGATCACGGTCGCGTCGCAGTTGGCGAGTGCCGCTCGCAACAACCAGCCCGGCGTCGGTGCACTCCCTTCCCCGCCGACGGCCGCGGGCATGTCGCTCACGAGCGAGACGCCTCCGGGAGAGCTGGCGCGGCACCGCAAGCCGGATTCCAGAACGGCCACGGCCGGCGTGTCCTGGGAGATGGCGGCTTGCGGATGCTCGGCCAGGTACGCGGCCGCCTGGCGGAGTGATTCATTGATGCGCTGCATGTCGCTCATGATGTGATGCTCCAGCTCGGATCAAAGGTGCACTTCGAGTGCTCGCGACTCTCGACGTTCGAACATGATAAGCACGCCCGAACGAAATCCGGGTACCTTGGGCCGCTGGCGGCCTCTGGCTGCCTCGGGTTCAGGGCGCTTCCGGCGCTGAATGCAAGACGGGCGGGCGGGCAGCTTCGCGCCTGGGCTCGTCCTCCAGCACAAACCTGTAGGGCACGATCACCCGGGCCTCCACCGGGACGCCCTCCGCGTTCAGCGCGGGGCGGAACTTCGAAGCGGCCGCGGCGGCCATCGCCGCCTGGTCCAGTGCCCTTGCGCCGGAGCTCCTCTGGATCCGAACTTCCGCAGGCTCACCGTCGGCGAGTACGCGGACGCCGACGTGAACAGTTCCTTCCAACCCATGTCGCCGGGCCTCGGCCGGATAGTCGGGGACCGCCGCCCGGAGCATGGTCGGCCTCGACGGTGCCGGCTCGGTCGCTCGCGCGACCGGGACGAGGAAGCCGGCAGCGCAGACGCACGCGGCGATCGCGCGAATCAGCGGGCCGGGTGTTGCCATGAACGACGTCCTCATCGCTTCATGGGTATGGGAGTGGATGGATCCACCGCGACGGTGGTGATGCTGTTCTTGGGACTTCCCTCGATCAGCTTGTCGGAATAGGTGAGGTACACGAGAGCGTTGCGCCTGGCGTCCACGATCCGCACGATGCGCATCCGCTTGAACAGGATCGAGGTGCGCTCGCTGAAGACCTCCTGTTGCTGCTCGATCGGCTGCGCAAAGGAGATCGGGCCGACCTGGCGGCAGGCGATCGAGGCGTCGCTCGGATCCTCGGCGAAGCCGACGGCTCCGCTGATCCCGCCCGTCTTCGCTCGCGAAACATGGCATGTCACGCCCCGGACGGAAGGGTCGTCGTAAGCCTCCACCACGATCTTGTGGTTGGGCCCGATGAACTTGAAGACGGTGTCGACGGAGCCGATCTGCTCCGCACCGGCGGCGGCGCTCGCGAACGACATGGCCAGGCATGCCGCAGTCGCGGCAGCCGGGCTACGGCGAGAGGTCATGGCAATCCTGTTCGGCTCGAAAGAAAGCGCCAATGTAGCCGCGTCCGTTCGCGGATCCATCCCGCCGGCGCTCTGCGCTGCTTCCGGCCGCGCCGCTGCAAGCGATCACTCCGATGCCAGGGTGAAGTGGAAGGCGGCGCCGGTGCCCGGCCGGCCCTCGGCCCGGATCCGGCCGCCGTGACGCAGCACGATCCGCTGCACGTTCGCCAGGCCCACCCCCGTGCCGGGGAATTCGTCCTGGGTGTGAAGGCGCTGGAACGTCCCGAACAGCTTGTGCGCGTACTCCATGTCGAATCCCGCACCGTTGTCGCTGACGCAGTAGGTCGGGCGCCCGTCCGCCTCCACTTGCGCACTGAACCGGATTTCGGCGTCCGCACGGTTCTTCGTGAACTTCCATGCGTTCCCGAGCAGGTTCTCCAGCGCCATCCACAGCAGCGTGGGGTCTCCGACCGCGACCAGGCCGGGTTGGACATGCGTCGCCACCGTGCGGGCCGGCTCACGCAGGCGCAGGTCGTCCAGTATGCGCTCCGCCATCGCGCTCAGGTCGACGCGCGATGCACGCAGGGGCAGCTGCGAGATGCGTGCGTGCGACAGGAGCGCCTCCACGTACTCGTCGAGCTGTTGCGCGGCCCGATTGAGCCTGGCGGCGTAGTGGCGGTCCTTCTCGGCGCCCGGTTGCAGCCGCTGCTCCAGCACCTGCGCCAGGGTGCCGATCGTCGCGATGGGGGCGCGCAGATCATGGGCCAGCGCGTGCGCGAAACCCTTCAGTTCGCGGTTGGCGCATTCCAGTTCGCTCGTCCTCTCGCGCACCTTCTGCGCAAGGCTTTCGTTCAGGGCGAGGATCTCCGCCTCGTGCCTGAGCGGCTCGCTCAGGTCCCTGACCGAGACGCTCGCATAGGTGGTGCCGTCGCTCGCCGTGAACAGCGCCCCGCCGATCTCCGCCTCGAATTCGGTGCCGTCGCCGCGAACCAGCCTGAGCTGACCGCGTGCCGATCGCGCGCTCTTCGCGGCATCGCGCAGGGACTGCAGCCGGTGTTCGCCGGCCGCGACCAACCCGTCGCGGCCCCGGGCCCTGATCTCGGCTTCCGTCAGGCCGAACATCCGGCAAGCCGCCGGATTGACGGAGAGGATCCTGCCCGACTCCTGCTCCAGCTGGAGGACCGCCTCGAGGCTGACTTCGAAGAAGAGCCGATGCCGCTCCTCGCTCGCCCGCAAGGCGTCCTGCGCATTCCTGCGTTCGGTGATGTCCTGGAAGTAGACGGCAAGCCCTTGCGCGGAGGGATAGGCGTACACCTCCACCCAGACGCCGAGCGACTGGGCCAGGCCCTCGAAGTGCGCGGTGCGGCCGCTCGCGAGCGCCGCCTCGTACTCCTGGTGGAAGAGGCTCCCCTCGAACCAGGGGAACACCTCCACGAGCGAGCGGCCCAGGAGCTCGTCCCGCGAACGCTGGGCCACCCGGACCAGTACGTGGTTCGCATAGGTGATCCGCCACTCGCGGTCGACGGTGAAGAAGCCTTCCGTGATGCTTTCGAGGGTCGTGACCAGCCGCTCGTTGATCTCCTGCAAGCGCCGGGCATCCTCCTTGCGCGCCGACACATCCTGGATGGCGCCGTTCACCCGCTGCCACGGCCCGACGACGGAGGGCGCGGGCTCTCCGATGATCCGCAGCCACCGGGGAGACCCGCCCTGCCCGGGCATCCGTGCTTCGAGGTCGAAGGGCTGGTGGCGCGCGGCGCACTCGACGACGGCCTTTTCGAGCTCCGTCCGCGACGCCGGCTCCAGGCAGGCGAGCGCCGCTTCCCAGGTCAGCGGGCCGTCCCCGACGTACCCGAGCAAGTGGCGGCTCTCGTTCGTCCACTCCACCTCCATGCCGGGCAAGGACAGCGTCCAGGCGCCCAGCTGCCCCAGGCGGGAGGCCTGCTCCAGGAGCAGGCGGGCGCGCGCCGCCGCCTGTTCCGCCTGCACCCGGCGCGTGATGTTGTGGGCCGTGCCCCGGTAGCCACGAAACGCACCGTCGGCGTCGTACACGGGGCCGCCGGACGCCGAGGCGTACGAGGCATCCGGGCCCTGACCGATGCGGTACTCGAATCCGTCGAAGGCCTGGCGGGATTCGAGCACATGCAGGTGGTCCCGCCAGGAGCCGATCAGGGGAACGGCATGGGGAAGCTCCCAGCGCCGGCGCCCGATGGCGTCATCCATCTCGGCGATGGGCGTTTGCGTGCCGCCTTCCACCCGGATGAAGCGGTAGTCCGCGTCCTGTTCCCAGATCCAGGCCTTGTTGGAGAGGAGCGTGCCGAGGAAGGCATCCCCCCGGTCCGCACCGGGCGCGTCCGGCGAGTCCGCATCACCGAGGTCCAGAACCGTCCCGGAAATGCTGAGCGGTAAGCCGCGTTCGTCGACGGCCACGACCTCGCCATCGCTCTTCAACCATCTTCGTGACCCATCCTGCCGGCGGAAGCGGTACTCGAAACTGAAGCTGCGCTGCCCGCGGCGAACCTGTTCTTCCAGCGCCTGCAGCGCCTTGGCATCCTCGGCATCGACGTACCCGAGCCAGGCCGCAAAGCTGAGTTGCGGTTCGGGAATGCCGAAGATCCTGCCGGCTCCGGGGGAAAGAGCGACCTCCCCGGTCGACACGTTCCAGCTCCAGCAGCCCAGGCCGGCCGGACGAAGCGCGCTCGCCGCCGGCGCTGCCGCGGCGGCCACGGATGGCTTGGAGCGAGGGTCTTGCACGGAATGAGGTCTGCGTCTTGGGGGGCGGGCGAGTCTCGTCGAAGGGGCTCTTCCACGGCCGGACCAGATGCGGCGTCGAGGACCGGTCCAGCGTCCGTTCCGTGCAATATTCCGCGCATGAACCCACGCGCGGAAGACATGACCAAGTACGAGGCGCTGGCGCAGGACATCGAGGCGCACGTGGCAAGCGGCACGCTGGCGCCGGGGGACCGCCTGCCTTCCGTGCGCGAGATGGCCGACAGCCGCGGCATCAGCCGCGCGACGGTGTTCCAGGCCTACTACCTGCTGGAGGCGCGGGGCATCGTCGAGGCACGCAGCCGTTCCGGCTATTTCGTCAACGGCGTGACACGCCCGCGCGAACAGCCCCCGCTCTCGCAGCCGCCGAAGGAAACGGCGGTGGTCGACGTGAACCGCATGGTGCTGGACGTGCTCCAGTCCATCCGGATGCACGAGGTGGTCCCGATCGCGTCCGCCTTTCCGAACCCGGCGCTCTTCCCGCTCGGGCCGCTCGCACGCGGCTGCGGGCCGGCCCTGCGCAAGCTGTCCGCACGCGGGCACCTGGAGAGTCTCGCGCCAGGCCATCCGGAACTCCGGCGGGAGATCGGCAGGCGCTATCTCGCCACGGGCACGCGCGTGTCGCACGAGGAGATCGTGGTCACCAACGGGGCCATGGAAGCGCTCAAGCTGTGCCTCGAGGCGGCGACCCGGCCCGGAGACCTCGTCGCCGTGGAGGCACCGACCTTCCATGGCTGCCTGCAGATGCTGGAGTTGCTCCAGCGCAAGGCGGTGCGGATCCCCACCTCCCCGTCCGACGGCATCCAGGTGGAGGCGCTGCGCGACCTGCTCTCGCGGCAGCCGGTCAAGGCGTGCTGGCTGATGACGAATTTCCAGAACCCCACCGGGGCCTCCATGCCCACCGAGAGCAAGAAGGCGCTGGTCCGGCTGCTCGCCGAGCATGAGGTTCCGTTGATCGAGGACGACGTCTACGCGGAGTTGTTCTTCGGCCCGAACCGGCCGTCACCGGCGAAGGCCTTCGACGAAAAGGGCCTGGTCCTGCATTGCGGCTCGTTCTCCAAATCGCTCGCACCGAGCTACCGCGTGGGCTGGACCGCGGCGGGTCGCTTCGCCCGGGAAGTCGAGTTCCTGAAGATGTCCAGCACCCTGGGCGTCTCCGTTCCGTCGCAGGTGGCGGTGCTCGATTACCTGCAGCGCGGCGGCTACGAAAACCACCTGCGGACGCTGCGCAAGGCGCTGGCGGCACGCTGCGAGCTCACGTTGCGCTGCCTGGACGCGTTCATGCCGGAGGGCAGCCGCTTCACGCGGCCCCAGGGCGGGTACTTCACGTGGGTCGAGTTGCCGGCCGGCGTCGACGCGCTGGACCTGCACCGGATGGCGCTGGATCGCCAGGTCTGCATCGCACCCGGCCGGATCTTCTCGCCCGACGAACAGTTCAGGCAGTTCTTCCGCGTCAACTACGGGCATCCCGAACCGGACGCCATGCCGGCCGCGCTCAGGACGCTCGGCGAGCTTGCGACCACGCTGGCCGGAAAGGCAGCCCAGGCGTAGAGACATCCCACGGCGGCGCACGGCCGGGCCGGCCACCTCCCAGGAGTGGAGCCCTTCCTACAAGGCGCGATCGCCGGACGTGGAACAGTGGCAGGCCTGATGCCCACGTACGACTACGCCTGCGCCCGCTGCGGCGCGTTTGCCGAGCTGCGGCGCATCGCCGACCGCGACAGCGCGGCGGATTGCCCGAAGTGCGGTGCAGCCGCCACGCGCGTCATCGCGGCCAGTCCGCACGTCGGCGGCATGGCCTCGCTGCACGAGCGCGAGACCGGGGATGGGCGCTATGGGCGGATGCGGCACGCGGCGGGGTGCGGCTGCTGCGTTTGATGCTCATCGCATGAAGCGCGTCGCCCTCCCCTGCGGCGAAACGGTGCCGGCCCTCGGCCAAGGAACCTGGCACATGGGCGAAGAGCCGAGCCTGCGCGCCCAAGAGATCGACGCGCTGCGGCACGGCATCGACCTCGGCCTGACGCTGATCGATACGGCCGAGATGTATGGCGACGGGGCGGCCGAGGCACTGGTCGGCGAAGCCATCCAGGGCCGCCGCGACCGGGTCTTCCTGGTGTCCAAGGTCTATCCGCACCACGCCTCGCGCCGCAAGATGCAGGTCGCCTGCAACGAAAGCCTGAAGCGGCTGGGGGTCGACGCCATCGACCTGTACCTGCTGCATTGGCCGGGCAGCGTGCCGATCGCGGAAACGGTGGCGTCGTTCGAGGAGTTGCAGCGCGCCGGGAAGATCCGGCACTGGGGCGTCAGCAACCTGGACCTGGACCAGATGGAGTCGCTGCGATCCGTGGCCGGCGGCGCTGGTGCGCAGGTCAATCAGTTGCTCTACAACCTCGGCCGGCGTGGCATCGAGTGGGACCTGCTGCCGTGGCTGCGCGCGCACGGCATCCCGGTGATGGCGTACTCGCCCATCGAGCAGGGCCGCCTGCTGCGCAAGCCCGCCCTCGTCGCCCTCGCCAGGCGACTGGGAACCACGCCCGCGCAGGTGGCGATCGCCTGGCTGTTGGCGCAGGACGACGTGATCGCGATCCCCAAGACCGCCAGTCGACAGCGGCTCGAAGAGAACGCGCGCGCACTCGCCCTTTCACTGACCCCGGCGGATCTGCTCGAGCTGGACGCGATGTTCCCGCCGCCATCGAGGCCCATGCCGCTCGAGATGCTCTGAAAGAGACCGCTACGCCTTCGGCTGCGCCGAGACCAGCACGGGCTGCTCGCGGTACAGCTGCGGCAGGACCGACTTGAGGTTGGCGATCTTCGGCAGGTCGTAGGTGGCGATGTACGGTGAGTCGGGGTGAAGCGTCGCGTAGTCCTGGTGGTAGGCCTCCGCCGCGAAGAAGCCGGTGAGCGGGCGCACTTCGGTCACGATCCTGGCGGGGTACACCCGGGCCGCGTCCAGCTGCGCGATATAGCTCTCCGTCACCCGCTTCTGCTCCGCGCTGCGATAGAACACCGCGGACCGGTACTGCGGTCCGACGTCGGGGCCCTGCCGGTTCAGCATGGTCGGGTCGTGCGCCACCGAGAAGTAGACCTGCAGCAGCGTCCCGAACGACACCTGCTTCGGGTCGTACGTGACCTGGACCGACTCGGCGTGCCCGGTGCGGCCCGTGCCCACCGCGTCATAGCGGGCGGTGCGCTGCTCGCCTCCGGCGTAGCCCGATACGGCGTTGAGGACTCCGCGGGTGTGCTGGAACACGGCCTGGACGCCCCAGAAGCAGCCGCCCGCGAATACGGCGGTCTCGGTGGCGGCGGTGGCAGGCACGTCCTGGGCGGGGGGCGGCAGCTGCACCGCCTTCTCGGCGGCGAATCCCGGAAAGCTCCAGCTTGCAACGGCCAGGGCGGCGGCGGCGATCGACATCCTGTTCATGGGGCTCCCCGTGTGAAGCATGCGTGGACCCGTTATAGCGCGAAGGTGGCGCCCCTGTTGATCGGCCGGTCCCGGCACCCGTGAGGTTCGGATACACAAAAAACACGGCACTCTCCCGTGAAAAGGTGAGTGTGCGATCGCCGGACAGACCCCAGAGTACAGCCCGAGGGGAACGTTGATTCGCATCGATCCGGAGCGTTTGTCCATGTGGGCCGTCAGCATCAACCACACCACCGCGCCCGTCCATGTGCGCGGGAGGTTCGCCGTACCGACGGAGAAGCTCGGCTCGGCGCTGGACAGCCTGCGTCGGTCCCTGCCCCATCCGGAAGTGGCTCTGCTGTCCACCTGCAACCGGACGGAGATCTACTGCGCCGGTTCCCAGGACGGCATCGAGCCGGCCTACGACTGGCTCGCCGCGACGGCCGGGGCTTCGATCCGCCGCCTTCGATCGTGCAGCCTCGCTCTCCACGACCGCCTGGTGGCCCGGCACGCGTTCCGGGTGGCGAGCGGCCTGGAGTCCATGGTCCTGGGCGAGCCGCAGATCCTGGGGCAGCTCAAGGTGGCCGTGGGAGTAGCGGAAGAACTCGGCAGCCTCGGCCCCACCTTGAACCAGCTGTTCCAGAGGTCCTTCGCCGTGGCCAAGGAGGTCAGGACTTCGACGGCCCTGGGTGAGCACTCGATCAGCATGGCCGCGGCGGCGGTGCGGATCGCCGGGGAGCTCTTCGCCGATCTTCGCGACTGCCGCGTGCTCTTCGTGGGCGCGGGCGAGATGATCGATCTCGTTTCCAACCACTTCGCGGCCAGGAAGCCGGAATCGGTGGCGGTGGCGAACCGCACCGCGGCGCGTGCCGAGGCGCTCGCCGCCAAGCTCGGCGGCAGCGCCATGAAGCTGCGCGATCTCGGCGAGAGGCTCCACGAGTTCGACGTGGTGATCAGTTGCACGGCCAGCCAGGTCCCGGTCATCGGACTGGGCGCCATCCGCCGCGCGATGAAGGCCCGCAGGCAACGCCCGATGCTCTTCATCGACCTGGCGGTCCCGAGCGATGTCGAATCGGAGGCCAGGGGCGAGCGGGACGTGTACCTCTACACCGTCGACGACCTGAGCCGGATCGTGGAGTCGGGGCGCGCCGGCCGGCACGCCGCCGTGGCCCAGGCGGAAGCGATCGTCGAGACAGGGGTGCGTGATTTCTCCCGCTGGCTGCGCCAGCGCAGCTCGGTGCCGTTGATCCAGCAGCTCAACATCCAGGCCGAAGCTTGGCGGCTCAGCGAGTTCGAACGAGCCAGGAAGCTGGTGGCCAGGGACGGAGCGGATGCGGCGCTGGACCAGCTGTCCAGGCGGCTGGTCGGCAAGCTGCTGCACGGAGCACGGCACGAGCTGAGGATGGCCGACCCAGAGGTCCACGAGCACGCCTCGGCGGCGGTACGGAGGTTCTTCCTTCGCTCATGAAGATGGAAAGCGGCCCGAGCCGCCCGATAGTTCATTCAGGAGCGCATCGGCCTCTTGTCTGAGCTTCGCGGCGGCGTCGATCTTCTCACTGCGTTCCACTGCGCTCTCGATCGGATCCTGCCCCTGGAGTTGCAGTTCGGCCCTGATCGCGGCCCGCTCCAGCTCCAGCCATGCCTCGAGTTGCCGCTCGTAGTCGTCCATTGCCACCGGCCGTCAAAGGCTGGAAGTGCGATGCGGATGCAACCACGGGCGACCCCACGGAAGGAACCTGGAGGACATGGGGCGAGTGTGGCCGCAGGCGCCCGCCTCCATCAGTCTCAGTTGCCGCCGAAAACCACCGTATCAGTTCCCGCAGGCGCGAGCGCCTCCAGTCCCGGCTCCCAGTCCGCCCGCAACCGGGCGTATTCGCGCGCGCCGGCTTCCGGGTCCGGGCGGATGGGTATGCCCGCGTCCCGCAGCCGCAGCAAGGCATTCCGGTAGCGCAGCCGCCAGCGTTCTTCCGGGTGCGGGTCGCCCGCCGACGGATCGCGGGACATCGGAAAACTCCGGTTGAAGGTGCGCAGGAGCAAGGCGCTGGCCCTCTCGAGTTCCGCCAGCGCCGCCGATTCCTGCAGCCAGCCCAGTTCGCGCGGATCCAGGGCGGTGCGCACCAGCGCCGCCGCGTCGAGTGCGATCAGCAGGATGTGCGACGGCGCGTAGTACGGCTCTTCAAAGCGGAAGTAGAACAGCACGGGATAGAAATGGTGCGTCTCCTTGATCGCCGCCATCTCGCCGGCCAGGGTGGACAGGTTGTTGTAGCCGCCGTCGAAGCGTCCCTTCGGACCCCAGCGGGCGATCAGCTCCGCGGCGTCGCCGGTGTCGTTGCTCTGCGCCTGCATCATCAGCCCCAGGGTGTTGCGGCTGCGAAGGGCCGAGTAGACCTGCATCAGGTAGGTGAGCGTGAGCGAGGTGACCGACATGCCCACCAGCGAGTTGAACAGGAAAAGCAGCTTGTAGCCCGGGCTGGTCGGGCCATAGTCGCTGGCGCCCACGATGGACATGCTGCTGCCTCCGACGAAGAGCGCGGTGACGAAATCGGTGTCGGTCGGGCCCGAGCCGGATTCGACACCCGCACCGAGCGCGGGATGGATCATGAGCGCGGATCCGAGCGACAGCAGCACGCCCCACACGAGCACCAGCGCGACGAGCTGCGCGGGTCCGCAGTAACTGAGGACGCCCGGGCGCCTCGCGCCGCCCAGCCCGTTGAAGACGCGCCACACGAACCGTGCAAGCAGCGGCGCGACGAGCCCGGTGCCCGCGCGCGCATACAGGACGGTGAGAAACACGTCCGCCAAGGTCATGGCAAGCACGATGCTTCCCGCGAGCGGCTCGAGCCAGTCCTGCATGTCGTGTCTCCCGAAAGGAGGACGCAGCATACGCGGGGGGTGCGCGACCTTGGCGGCGTCGAACTCCCTCAGCGGCCATGTTCCGCGCTACCCCTGCAGCGGATCGCCCGTTGATCACCTTGGCCGCAGGCCCTTCCTTGCGGCAGCTGGACGAAGGAGGCCATACCGCATCGTCGGCGCCTCCTCCCACGCGGACCGCAGCCCCGGACGCAGAAACTCGCCGCTTCGAAAAAAAGGAGTCCGAATGAGCGCCACCCTCTCGTACCCAGATGCTGTTGATCTTCTGGATGCGGACCACAAGCTGGTCCAGAAGCTGTTCCTCGACTACCAGGCCATGGCCGAGGACGGTGCGCCGTCCGAGGCGAAGCGCCAGCTGGTCCTGAAGATCTGCCAGGACCTCAACGTGCACACGCAGATCGAGGAGGAGATCTTCTATCCGCGCGTGCGCGCCGCGATCAAGGACGACTCACTGGTGGAAGAGGCGCTGCGCGAGCACGCCGAGGCCAAGAAGGCGATCGCCCGGCTGCAGGACATGGCGCCCAAGGACGCCGCCTACGACGACACGGTCAAGCAGCTCTTCGCGGCCGTGATGGACCACGTGATGGACGAGCGCGAGCAGATGTTCCTGAAGGCGCGTTACTCCACCGCCGACCTGCGCGGCATGGTGCCCGAGCTCTACGCGCGCAAGAAGGAGCTGCAGACCGGTGTGCCGGCGCCCGCGCCGGCCGGAAAGAAGAAGGTGGCCTCATGAAAGCACTGGTCTACAACGGCCCGCGCGATGTCCAGGTCAAGGACATGCCCGACGCCGGCATCGAACGCCCGACGGATGCGCTGGTTCGCATCACCCGCACCAACATCTGCGGCTCGGACCTGCACATGTACGAAGGCCGCACCGACATGAGGCCGGGCCGCATCCTCGGCCACGAGAACGTCGGCGAAGTCATCGAGGTGGGCAAGGCGGTCGACCGCGTGAAGGTCGGCGACATGGTGTCGCTGCCCTTCAACATCGGCTGCGGCTTCTGCGAGAACTGCGAGCGCGGGCTGAGCAACTACTGCCTCACCTGCAACCCGGGGCTCGCCGGCGCGGCCTACGGCTTCGCCGACATGGGGCCCTACCACGGCGGCCAGGCTCAGCTGCTGCGCGTGCCCTACGCCGACTACAACGCGCTCATCCTGCCGCGCGACGCAAGGGACAAGCAGAACGAGTACGTGATGCTGTCCGACATCTTCCCGACCGGCTACCACGCCACCGAGATGGCGCAGGTGCAGCCCGGCAGGTCGGTGGTGATCTACGGCGCCGGTCCCGTCGGGCTGATGGCCGCCCTTTCCGCGCAGGTGAAGGGCGCGAGCCTGGTGATGGTGGTCGACACCCACAAGGACAGGCTGGCGCTGGCCGAGAAGATCGGCGCGGTGCCGATCGACGACACCGAGGGCGGCGGCATCGAGCGCGTGATGGAGCTCACCGGCGGACGCGGCGCGGACTGCGGCTGCGAATGCGTGGGCTACCAGTGCTGCAACATGCACCAGGAGGAAGTGCCCAACCTGACCATGAACAACCTCGTGCATGCGGTGAAGTTCACCGGGCACATCGGCTGCGTGGGCGTGTTCGTGCCGATGGACCCGAACGGCAAGGAGAAGCTGCAGCGCCGCGGACAGATGGCGTTCGACTTCGGCATGTTCTGGTTCAAGGGCCAGAAGCTGGGCACCGGCCAGTGCCCCGTGAAGGCCTACAACCGGTATCTCAGCCGCCTGATCGAACAGGACAAGGTCAAGCCGTCGTGGATCGTCTCGCACGAACTTCCGCTGGAGCAGGCGCCGGAGGCGTACAAGAACTTCGACGCCCGCAAGGACGGTTGGACCAAGGTGACCCTCAAGCCGAACGGTTGAAGCCATGGCGAACCTGCAAAACCTCAAGGGCAGGCGCGTCGCGGTGCTGGCGGCCGACGGGTTCGAGGAGGTCGAACTCGTCGCCCCCGTCGCGGCGCTGCGTGCCAAGGGCGCGCACGTGGACATCATCTCCCTGCGCCCGGGCCGCATCCGCGGCGTCAACCTGCACGAGCCGGCCAGCCGCGTGTCGGTGGACCGCACCGTCACCAACGCTTCCGTGGGCGACTACGACGCGCTTCTCATCCCCGGCGGCTTCATCAATCCGGACCTGCTGCGCCAGTCGGCGCAGGCGCGCGAGTTCGTGCGCAGGTTCGATGCCTCGGGCAAGCCGATCGCCACCCTGTGCCACGGTCCCTGGCTGCTCGCCTCGGCCGGGCTGACCGGCGGACGGCGCATGACGTCGTGGCCCGGCGTGCGGGACGACCTGGTGAACGCGGGCGCGACGTGGCTGGACCAGGCGGTGGTCAGGGACGGCAACTGGCTCACCAGCCGCGGGCCGCAGGACATGGCACCCTTCGTGCGCGAACTGGTGGCCTTCTTCGGCGGCCAGCCAACGGCGGCACAGGGCACGACAGCCGCGGGCCGCCTCGCGTCGTCACCGCAGCGCGATGCCCCGCCGCGGCTGGTGCTGGAAGCGCTGAAGTGGCTGCCTCGACCCTCGTTCCGCACGCTCGCCCTGGCCGGCGCGGCCGCGGCGTTCTACCTCGCCCGCAACAACCACAAAGGCCTGCGTCGGCTCGCCGGCTGAGCCCGCGGCCATGCGCTCCGCCGCAGCCGGACGAAGGACGTCTTCGCACCACCGCGAGCGACGACGTCCCACGGCCGGCCCCGTCCGCCGGCGCACAGACTCGCGTCCCTTCATCTGGAGTCCGAATATGCTGGCAATGAACTACCGTGGTCCCTACCGAGTCCGCCCGGTGCAGAAGGCTGAGCCCGAGATCGAGCATCCGGGAGACGCCGTCGTGCGCGTCACCCGATCCTGCATCTGCGGTTCGGACCTGCACCTCTACCACGGGCTCGTTCCGGACACGCGCGTCGGCATGACGTTCGGGCACGAGTTCACCGGCGTCGTCGAAGAGGTCGGCTCCTCGGTGCAGAACCTGAAGAAAGGGGACCACGTGCTGGTCCCCTTCAACATCTTCTGCGGCTCCTGCTTCTTCTGCCAGAAGGAGCTTTACAGCAACTGCCACAACGTCAACCCGGAAGCCACCGCGGTCGGCGGCATCTACGGCTACTCGCACACCACCGGCGGCTACGACGGCGGCCAGGCCGAGTACGTGCGCGTGCCGATGGCCGACGTCGGCCCGACGGTGATCCCCGGCGACATCCACGTCGAAGACGCCGTGCTGCTGACCGACGCCTGCCCGACGGGCTACCAGGCGGCCGAGATGGGCAGCATCGAGGAAGGCGACACGGTGGTCGTCTTCGGTGCAGGTCCGGTGGGGTTGTTCGCCGCCAAATCAGCCTGGCTGATGGGCGCGGGACGCGTGATCGTGGTCGACCACATCGAGTACCGCCTGGACTTCGCCAGGCGGTGGGCGCAGTGCGAGGTCGTGAACTTCCGCGAAGTGAAGGACATGGCCATCCACCTGAAGAAGATGACCGACTGGCTCGGCCCCGACGTCACCATCGATGCCGTCGGCTGCGAAGCGGCGGGCAGCGCCATGCAGCGCCTGACCGGCGTGATCCTGCCGCTGCAGGCCGGCGCGGCCACCGCGCTGCACTGGGCCATCAATTCGGTGCGCAAGGGCGGCACCGTGTCGATCGTGGGCGTGTACGGGCCGACCTTCAACGCGGTCCCGATCGGCAACGCGCTCAACAAGGGCCTCACGCTGCGAATGAACCAGGCGAGCGTCAAGCGCCACCTGCCGCGCCTGATCGAGCACATCCAGGCCGGGCGCCTGAAGCCCAGCGAGGTCATCACGCACCGGTTCCCGCTCGAGGAGATCTCGGATGCGTACCACATCTTCTCGAGCAAGCTGGACGAGTGCATCAAGCCGGTCCTGATCCCGCCGCGCGCGGCGCTGCATTGAGCCAAAGGAGCGCACAGCATGGAAACTCTCGCAGACAGCCGCGTCACCCCCAGCAACGAGACCTCCGGGACCTACGTCGAGAAGACCGATCCGCACGCCCGCCGCTCCCAGGCGGCGAACCGCGCGCACATCCAGGGCTGGGGTGCCGACCTCGAACGGGACAAGCGACCCGCCGTGCCGATGGAGCGCACCCCGCCGCGCCTGCCGAACGTGCACTGGCAGGAGCCGGAGCAGCAGCACTCCCACGTGAAGGTCTACCACTCCGTCGAGCGGCCGGGGATCACCCCGGTGTACGGCACCAGCACTCCGCCGGCGGGCCTGTCGGGGAAGATGCGCGACCTGGCCTTCAAGTACGCCGAGAACGACCTGCGCCACTGGCTGATCCTGCTGCTGGCCGATCGCGTGAACGTCGGTGAAGGCCTGCTGGACGACCTCGCGCACGGCCACCTTCCGAACATCTACCGCGAGATGGGCGGGCCGGCGGAACTGCGCTACAACCGCGCGGGCTTCGTGAGGAAGGCGGCCGTCACCACGGCCGTGCTGGGCCTGGCCTACGTCTGGATGCGCCGGCGGCGCGACCGCTGACGACGCGGCGCCGGCCGAGCCCGGCGCCGCAAGCAATCCCTATCGCCGGCATCCACAAGCTCAATCACGTGGGCCGCCGGCCCGGCTTACGCTTGCCGCTCGCAACGACCAGGAGATCCACGGATGAGCGCAGAAGCCGAACTCAAATGCCCCGTCGCCCACGACAGGAAGCCGTCGCGGCAGACCCGAACCAATGCGCATTGGTGGCCGGACCAGCTGAACCTGGGCGTGCTGCACCAGCACGGCAACCTGGGCGACCCGATGCTGGAGGACTTCGACTACCGCAAGGAATTCCAGTCGCTGGACCTGCAGGCGGTGGTCGCGGACCTGCGGGCGCTGATGACGGATTCGCAGGACTGGTGGCCCGCCGACTACGGCCACTACGGCCCCTTCTTCATCCGGATGGCCTGGCACTCGGCCGGCACCTACCGGATCTTCGACGGCCGCGGCGGCGCCCGCTCCGGCGAGCAGCGCTTCGCGCCGCTGAACAGCTGGCCCGACAACGGCAACCTCGACAAGGCGCGGCGCCTGCTCTGGCCGATCAAGCAGAAGTACGGCAGAAAGCTTTCTTGGGCCGACCTGATGATCCTGGCCGGGAACGTCGCCCTCGAGTCCATGGGCTTCAAGACCTTTGGATTCGGCGGTGGGCGCGAGGACATCTGGGAACCGCTTCCGATCGACTGGGGCCCGGAATCGACCTGGCTCGGCGACGAGCGCTACAGCGGCGAGCGCGAACTCGCCAAGCCGCTGGCCGCGGTGCAGATGGGCCTGATCTACGTGAACCCGGAGGGCCCGAACGGCAACCCCGACCCGGCGAAGTCCGCGCGCGACATCCGCGACACCTTCGGCCGCATGGCGATGGACGACGAGGAGACCGTGGCGCTGGTCGCCGGCGGCCACACCTTCGGCAAGGCGCACGGCGCCGGCCCGGCGCACCACGTGAGCCACGAGCCGGAAGGCGCCAACATCGAGGAACTCGGCCTCGGCTGGAAGAACGCGTACGAGAGCGGCATCGGCGCGCACACCATCACCAGCGGCATCGAAGGCGCGTGGAAGTCGACGCCCACGAAGTGGGACATGGGCTACCTCGAGACGCTGTTCGGCTTCGAGTGGGAGCTGACGAAGAGCCCGGCGGGCGCGCACCAGTGGAAGCCCAAGGGGGACGCGGGACGCAACGTGCCCGACGCGCACATCCCCGGCAAGCTGCACCAGCCGATGATGACCACGGCGGACATGGCCCTGCGCGTGGACCCGGTGTACGAGAAGATCTGCCGCGACTTCCTGGCCCACCCGAAGAAGTTCGAGGACGCCTTCGCGCGCGCCTGGATCAAGCTGACCCACCGCGACATGGGCCCGAAGACGCGCTACCTCGGCCCGCTGGTGCCCCAGGAGGACCTGCTGTGGCAGGACCCGGTCCCGGCGGTCGACCATCCGCTGGTCGATGACGCCGACATCGCGGCGCTGAAGCAGCAGGTGCTGGGCTCCGGCCTCACGACGCAGCAGCTGGTGAAGGCCGCCTGGGCCGCCGCGTCCTCGTTCCGCGGCAGCGACCTGCGCGGCGGGGCCAATGGCGGCCGCATCCGCCTGGCGCCGCAGAAGGACTTCGAGGCCAACGACCCGGCGGAACTCGCGCAGGTCCTGGCCAGGCTCGAGGTGATCCAGAAGGCGTTCAACGGCAGCGCCCAGGGCGGCAAGAGGGTGTCCATCGCCGATCTCGTCGTGCTCGGCGGCACGGCCGCGGTCGAAGCCGCCGCGAGGAAGGCCGGCCATGACGTCAAGGTGCGCTTCACGCCCGGCCGCATGGACGCCTCGCTCGAGCAGACCGACGTCAACTCGTTCGAGGTGCTGGAGCCCGCGGTGGACGGCTTTCGCAACTACATCAGGAAGGGCGCGGAGGGCAACGTCGCCAACGCGATGATCGACAAGGCCAACCTGCTGATGCTCACGGCGCCCGAGATGACGGTGCTGGTGGGTGGCATGCGGGCGCTGGGGGCCACCAGCGGCAACGTGCGGCACGGCGTGTTCACCACGCGGCCGGGCACGCTGACGCCGGACTTCTTCACCCACCTGCTCGACATGCGCACGGCCTGGAAGAAGGTCGAAGGCTCGCAGCACCTGTTCGAGGGCACCGACCGCAAGACCGGCCAGCGCCGCTGGACCGCGACGCTGGCCGACCTGATCTTCGGCAGCAACGCGCAGTTGCGCGCGCTGTCCGAGGTCTATGCGGCAGCCGACGGCGCCGGGCACTTCGTGCAGGACTTCGCCGACGCCTGGGCCAAGGTGATGGAGCTGGACCGGTTCGACCTGCAGCGTCGCCGCTGATGCATCTGCGCTGTTCGAGCGCAGACCACCCGCTCGGATAGCGCTTGCAATCCCGCGATCCCCGGCCATGATCTTCCACGTCCACCTCCCAGGGGCCCGACCATGGAAATTCCTCGATGGCACGTCGCAGGCGAGTGGTTCGACAACTGCAGCTGCGCGGTCGCGTGCCCCTGCACGTTCGGCCAGCCGCCCGACAACGGTTTCTGCGAGTCCGTGCTCTTCTGGCACATCCGCGAGGGACGCTACGGTGACATCCCACTGGATGGGCTCAGTTTCGTCCGCGTCTCGCGTTGGGAAGGCGATCTCTGGGCCGGGAAGGCCCGCGGAGCAGGTGGCGTGTTCGTGGATGCGCGCGCGGACGAGCGCCAGGGCGAGGCGCTGCAACGCATCCTGGGAGGCCACGCGGGCGGCTTCCCCGCGCAGCTGGGCGCGCTGTTCACCGGAGGCCGTCAGAGTCGAGGCGTGGAGCGGGCGCTCATCCATTTCGACATCGCGCCGGACCGGGCGCAGTGGGGCACGGAGATCGCCGGCAAGGTGAAGGCGTGGGCCCGGGCATTGACCGGCCCGACGAGCTTGCCGGGCAGGTATCCGCAACTGATGAACGCGCCCGGCTGCGAGACCGGCCCCGGGCCGCAACTCGTGACCTGGGGGAGGTCCACGATCTGCTCCGTGGATGCCTTCGGCTACCAGTTCGAATGGACCACGAACTCGAGCAAGCAGATCCCATTCGACTGGACCGGCCCCTGACCGCTGCTCGAGACCGGGCCCCGCGCCGGCTGCGGCAGCCACCAGTGCTTCGCCTCGCTCGACAGGAACGCCTGCAAAGACGCGTTGACGACGGAAGGCGCTGCGCGGCCGAGCATGTCTCGATCACAATGACCATCCACTTCCTGGAGCGTCAACCATGATGTCACGTCACTTGATCGTTCGCGGCCTCGCCGTCACCACGTTCGCGATGGCACTCGGCGCCTGCAGCCAGATGGGCATGGGCGGCGGCGCGCGTGGCACGGAGACGGGCATGGAGACGTATCGCGCAACGCTCTCCGGGTCGCAGGAAGTGCCGCCGAATTCGAGCTCAGGATCCGGCAGCGCCGAAGTGACGGTGAATCCCTCGACGATGGCCATGACGTACCGCGTCACCTACTCCGGCCTGAGCGGGCCCGCGAGCATGGGGCACATCCACGGCCCCGCCCCCGCGGGGCAGAACGCGGGCGTCAAGATCCCGTTCCCGAGCGTTGCGCAGTCGCCCATCACGGGGAGCGGAACGCTCACCGCCGAACAGTACGCCGACCTGAAGGGCGGCCGCTACTACGTGAACATCCACACGGCCGCCAATCCTGGCGGCGAGATCCGCGGGCAGCTGACGCGCTGAGCCTAGCGGGCCCAGCGCAGTGCGAGGACGTCGCGCCTGCGCGCCGCTTCGATCAGCAGCGACCGGCTCGCGGGATGCAGGGTCGGCCACGGATGGCGCGGCGCCTCGCAGGCGATGATGCCGCCCTCCTTCATCAGCGCCTTGGCCGCGAGGAAGCCACACTGGCGGTTCTCCAGGTTGATCAGGGGCAGCCAGCGCTCGTAGGCGGCGATGGCTTCGTCGCGGCGCCCCGCGGACCAGGCGTCCAGGATCGTGCGGATGCCATCCGGAAAGCCGCCGCCGGTCATGGCGCCCGTCGCGCCGGCTTCGAGGTCGGGCAGCAGCGTGATCGCCTCCTCGCCATCCCAGGGACCTTCGATCGCGTCGCCGCCGAGCCGGATCAGCTCGCGCAGCTTGGCCGCGGCGCCGGCGGTCTCGATCTTGAAGTAGGCGACGTGCTCGATCTCGCGCGCCATCCGCGCGAGGAATTCCGCCGACAGCGGCGTTCCGGCCGCCGGCGCGTCCTGCACCATGATGGGGATGTCCACCGCATCGGAAACACCGGCATAGAAATCGTGGATCCGCTGCTCCGGCACCCGGAAGGTGGCGCCGTGGTAGGGCGGCATCAGCATCAGCATCGCAGCACCCATGTCCTGCGCGCGGCGCGATCGCGCGGCGCACACCTGGGTCGAGAAGTGCGTGGTGGTCACGATGACCGGCACGCGGCCGGCGACGTGTTCCAGGATCGTGCGCGTGAGGATCTCGCGCTCGTCGTCCGCCAGCAGGAACTGCTCCGAGAAATTGGCCAGGATGGCCAGGCCGTCGGAACCCGCGTCGATCATGAAATCGACGCAGCGCTTCTGGCTGGCGAGGTCCAGCTCCCCGGATTCGGTGAAGGTCGTGGGAACGACGGGAAAGAGGCCGCGGTAGCGCGGCGTGCGGGGCGTGGTCATGTTCTGTACCTCGGAAGGGGGCGGATCAGGTGATCACCGAAGGCTGCCACGGAACGAACTCCTGCTGGCCGTAGCCGTGCAGCTCGCTGCGCGAGCGCCGGCCCGATGCAGTGTCCAGCATCAGGCGGAAGAAGCGCTCGCCGAGTTCGTCGATCGTCGCGCCGGCGTCGAGCACCTCGCCGCAGTTGAAGTCCATGTCGTCGGACTGCCGCTGCCACAGCGCCGTGGTCGTGGCCAGCTTGAGGGACGGCGCCGGTGCGCAGCCGTAGGCGGAGCCCCGGCCGGTGGTGAAGCAGATCAGGTTGGCGCCGCCGGCCACCTGTCCCGTCGCCGAGATCGGGTCGTAGCCGGGGGTGTCCATGAAGACCAGGCCCTGGGCGCGCACCGGTTGCGCGTACTCGTAGACGTCCACCAGCTGCGTCGAGCCCGCCTTGGCGATGCCGCCGAGCGACTTCTCCAGCACGGTGGTCAGTCCTCCGGCCTTGTTGCCCGCCGACGGGTTGTTGTCCATGGACGCGCCGTTGCGGGCGCACAGGTCTTCCCACCAGCGGATGCGCGCGAGCAGCTTGTGGCCCACCTCCGGCGTGCGGGCCCGGCGCGTCAGCAGGTGTTCCGCGCCGTAGATCTCGGGCGTCTCCGAGAGGATGGCCGTGCCGCCATGGGCGACCAGCCGGTCGACCGCCGCACCCAGCACCGGGTTGGCCGTGATGCCGGAGTGGCCGTCGGAGCCGCCGCACTGCAGCCCCACGACCAGGTGCCTCGCTGGCACGGGCACGCGCCGCACGTCGTTCGCCGCGGCGAGCATGCCCGTGACGTGCTCGATGCCGAGGCGGATGGCGGTGGTCGTTCCCGCGTTGTCCTGCAGGGTGTAGCCGCGCAGGCGCGGCGACTCCGAGAGCCCTTGCGTCGCCAGCAGCTGGTCGACCTGGTTGGTCTCGCAGCCCAGGCCGATGACCAGCACCGCCGCGAAATTCGGATGGCAGGCATAGCCGCCCAGCGTGCGGCGCAGGACCGCCAGGCCCTCGCCCTGCGGATCGATGGCGCAGCCCGAGCCGTGCGTGAGCGCCACCACGCCGTCGACGTTCGGATACGGCGCCAGCCGCTCCGGATGGATGTCGCGGCGGAAATGGTCGGCGATCGCACGGGCGACGGTCGCCGAGCAGTTCACCGTCGTGAGGATGCCGATGCAGTTGCGCGTGCCGACCTGGCCGTTCTCGCGCACGATGCCCTCGAAGGTCGCGGGCTGCGCGGCGAAGGCCGTCGGCCGCGCGTCCACCGCGTGGGCGTGGTCGCGCGTGAAGTCGGCGATGGCGAGGTTGTGCGTGTGCACGTGCTGGCCGGGCTCGATCGCGCGCGTCGCCGCGCCGATCACCTGGCCGTAGCGCCGCACGAGGGCGCCGGGCTCGATCGGCCGCGTCGCCATCTTGTGGCCCGGCGGCACCAGTCCCGCCACCGTCACGCCTTCGCTTGCGATGCGGGTGCCGGAGACCAGCTGGTCCAGCGCCACGACGACGTCGTCGTCGGGATGGAGACGGATGACGCGCGGGCCGGCCATGTCGGTCACTCGATGATGTTGAACTGCGACAGGTAGTCGGTGCGCAGGGTCAGGCCCAGGCCCGGCTTGTCGTCGTCGAGCTGCAGGAAGCCGTCCTGCGCCGCCGGTTCGCCTTCGAAGATGTAGTAGAAGAGTTCGTTGCCGACTTCCACGTCGAACATCGGGAAGTACTCGCTGATGGGGCAGTTCAGGCTGCTCATCGTGAGGTGGTAGTTGTGCATCTGGCCCGCGTGCGGGATCACCGGCACCGAGTAGGCCTCGCACAGCGCGTTGACCTTGTGCGCCATGGTGATGCCGCCCACGCGGTTGGTGTCGTACTGCACGACCGACACCGCCTTGCGGTCCAGCAGCTGCTTGAAGCCGTACAACGAGAACTCGTGCTCGCCGCCCGAGATCGGGATCGAGGTGAGCCGGTTCAGTTCGGCGTAGCCGTCGATGTCGTCGGCGATGACCGGCTCCTCCAGCCAGCGCGGCTGGAACTTCTCCAGCTTCGGCAGGATGCGCTTGGCGTATTCGACGTTCCAGCCCATGTAGCACTCGAGCATCAGGTCGTTGTCGTAGCCGATCACCTCGCGGACGGCTTCGACCGACCTGAGGTTCTCCACCACGCCCTGCTGGCCGTGCTGGGGGCCGTAGCCGAAGCGCATCTTGAAGGCGCGGAAACCCTGCTTCAGGTAGGTCTCGGCTTCCTTCTGCATCTCCTTGAGGTCGGTGCGGTAGAGCTTGCTGTAGTAGCAGGGGATCTTTTCCTTGGTGCGGCCGCCCAGCAGCTTGAACACGGGCTTGTTCACCGACTTGCCCAGGATGTCCCAGATCGCGATGTCCACCGCGGAGATCGCCGCCATGCCGATGCCCTTGCGGCCCCAGGCATGGGTGGCGCGGTACATGCGCTGGTTCAGGTACTCGTAGTCCCAGGGGTCCTGGCCGATGACCAGCGGCGCGAGGTACTCGTCGATGATCGCCTTGGCGATCCTGGGCGCCAGCGCGACGTTGCCCAGGCCCACGATGCCGTCGTCGGTTTCCACTTCCACCACGGTCCATTGATGGAACCGGAAGGTGTTCATGGTGTCCTTGCCGGCGGCGTGCTGGCTGGCCGGGTTCTTGTAGACCAGGTCCATGGCGTTGGAGCAGAAGTTGCCCTGCGGCGGGACGGTCTTGCCCTTCCATTCGAAAACGCGCGCGCGGACGGATTTGATCTTCATGTGACAGCTTTCGGTGTTCAGGACAGGGAGGAGCCGCGGCGGGCCAGCCCCATGCGCGCGGCGATGGCGAAGGCGTTGGCGGTGGCGGTGACGTCGGCCTGGCCCAGGCCCGCGATGTCGTAGGCGGTGCCATGGGCCGGCGTGGTGATCGGGATCGGCAGGCCGCCCTGCACCGTCACGCCGCGCGAGAAGCCCATCAGCTTGATCGCGATCTGGCCCTGGTCGTGGTACATGGTGACGATGGCGTCCAGCGCGCCGTCGCGCGCCTTCAGGAAGATGGTGTCGGCGGAGAACGGCCCCACCACCGGGAAGCCCTGGTCGTTGAGCTCGCGCACGGCCGGCTCGATGACGTCGATCTCCTGGCGGCCGCAGGTGCCGCCCTCGCCGTTGTGCGGATTGAATCCGGCCACGGCGACGCGCGGCGCCGCCACGCCGTTGGCCTTCAGCGACCGGAACATCAGCTTCGCGGCTTCGTTGATGCGCTCGCGGGTGATGTACTTGGGCACGTCCGCCAGCGGCACGTGCGAGGAGATGCGCGAGGTCCACAGGCCGTCGAGCGTGTTGAACTCGCAGAAGTAGCCGCTCACGCCCAGGTATTCGGCGAAATGGTGGAGCTCGTCCTCGTGCCGCAGGCCGCCCTTCTTCATCGCCAGCTTGTTCAGCGGCGCGAAGCAGATGCCGTCGATCTCCCCCGCCCGCGCGGCGTCCATGCAGTGGTCCAGCACGCGCAGCACGGAGGCGCCGCCCGCGGCGTCGGACCGCGCGCGCACCACCTGTTGCGGCTGCACGGTGTCGAGGGGCAGGAAGGCGGGCCGCGCGGTGTTAGCGCGGCCGCGCACGGCCGCCAGGCTGTCGACGCGGTCGGTGGCGACTTCCAGGCCCGCGACCTTCTGGCCGTCGGCCCACAGCCAGGGGTCGCCGACCAGCACCACGTTGGCGGCGGCCAGCGTCTCGCGACGCGCCAGCAGCCGGGCGACCAGTTCGGGGCCGATGCCGGCGGGATCGCCGAGCGTGACCGCGACGACGGGTTGGGTAGGGGCCATGCTCATTCCACCTTGATGCCGCGCCGCTTGATCAGCTCGGCATAACGCTGGTTCTCGGTGTCGTGGAAGGCGCCGAACTGCGCCTGCGTCATCGGCACGGCCTCGCCGCCGATGCCCTCGAGACGCTTGCGGGTCTCGGGCAGCGCGAGCACCTTGCCGACTTCGTCGAACACGCGGTCCTGCACCGCCTTCGGTGTCGACGCCGGCATGTAGATGCCGTACCAGGCGCCCATCTCCACGCCCTTCACGCCCGCTTCGGCCATCGTGGGCACGTTCGGCAGGGCGGCGTTGCGGCGCGCGCTGGTCACCGCCAGCGCCTTCACCTTGCCCGACTGGATGTGCGGCAGCACCGACGCCAGCGTGTCGAAGCTGACCTGCACCTGTCCCGAGATCAGGTCCATGAGGGCCGGGTTGCTGCCCTTGTAGGGGATGTGCGTGAGGAAGGTTCCCGTCGCCTCCTTGAACAGCTCGGCGGCGATGTGCTGCGTGCTGCCGGAGCCGCTCGAGGCGTAGTTCAGCTGGCCCGGCGACTTCTTCGCCAGCGCCACCAGCTCGGCGACGCTGTTCACGCCCAGGTGGTTGTTGACGACCAGCACGTTGGGCACCGAGCCCACGAACACGACCGGAACGAGGTCCTTGCCGTTGTCGTAGTTCAGCTTCAGCAGGTGGGGCGCGATGGCGTGCGCCGTGGACACGCCCATCACCATCGTGTGGCCGTCGCTGGACTTGGCGGCCAGGTCCGCCGCCAGGGTGTTGGATGCGCCGGGTCGGTTGTCCACGAGGACGGGCTGCTTCAGCGCCGGACCGAGGCGGTCGGCCACCGCGCGCGCCATCGCGTCCGTGCCGCCGCCGGGCGCCGATCCCACCAGCAGGCGGATCGGCCGCGTGGGCCAGTCGGTGGTCTGCGCGGTGGCCGTGCCGGCCGCCAGGACGGCTGCGGCGCAACCGAGCAGGATGCGTCTCTTCATTGCTTGTCTCCGGGTTGCTGCTTGGATCGAGTGCACCGGATGCTAGGTGGCCGACCCATTCCCGTAAACTGAAAGAACTTCATCAACCCATAACCACAGGTGATGGCCACGTGGGCTCCGTCGACCGACAACACACCACGCCGCAGCTGATGAACCGGCTGCGGATGCGGCAGGTGGAACTGCTGCTCGCCATGGACGAACTCGGCACCCTGAGCGCGGCGGCCCGGCACCTCGGCCTCACGCAGCCGGCCGCGACGAAGATGCTCAACGAGCTGGAGCTGGCCCTGGGTCAGCGGCTGTTCGAGCGCGCCGGGCGGGGGCTGCAGCGCAATGCGGCCGGCGAGCGCGTCACCGGCTTCTTCCGCAGCATCCGCGGCAGCGTCGAGGCGCTCAACCAGGAGCTGGAGACGGTGCGCCAGGGCGGCGCGGGCAAGCTGGCGATCGGCAGCATCATGGCGGCCTCGCCGGGTCGATTGACCCGCGCGCTGCTGCAGCTGAAGGGCGAATTCCCGCTGGTCTCGATCGAGATCGCGGTGGACACCAGCGACCGGCTGCTGGCGCAGCTGGGGGAAGGCGTGCTCGAGGTCGTGGTCGGCCGGCTGGCGCCGCTGCCCGGCGTCGATTGCGTGATGCGGCGCATCGACGACGAGGCGCTCGCGGTGGTCGCGGCCCTCGACCACCCCCTGGCGCGGCGACGCCAGCTGCCCTTCGAGTCCCTGCTGGACTACCCGTGGATCCTGCAGCCGCCGGGCAGCCCGATGCGCGACCTGATCGAAAGCGAGTTCCGCCACCACCACGCGGCCTTGCCGCGCGGCTTGATCGAAACCGGGTCGATCCTCACCACGCTGAACCTGGTGCGCAGCTCGCAGATGCTCGGCGTCATCCCTCAGGCCGTCGCCCGCGGCCACGCGGAGCACGGCATGGTCAAGCCGCTGGCCTACCGCTTCCGGCACACCCTGGAGGCCTACGGCAGCATCGTGCCGAAGGACAGGCCGCTCAGCGCGTTGGCCGCCAGGTTCCTCGAGTTGCTGCACGGGGGGTGAGGAGGCTGCTTCCGGCCAACGGGCCGGCCGGGCAGGCCGTCCCGTGATGGCCTGTGTACCATCGCCCGGTGGATTTCCTTCTCCTCCTGCCCCTGGCGCTGATCGCCTTGTGGATGGCCAGGGCCCGGCAGCAGCAACGGCGCATCGCCATCCTGGCCCGCTACCTGTCCGGCCACGACATCGAAAAGAACATCGAGACGCTCTCGCAGGGCTACTCGCGCGCGCTGGGCGAACCGGACCCCGCCCGCGGCGAGCAGGTCTGGGGCGTGCTGCGCGGGACCGAGGAAGTCCTGTGCCGGCAGGTCCGCAAGCTCGCGGAGGACTTCGCGGGCGTCGAGCCTGCGGCCACGCGCGTGAGCAAGTTCCCGATCTGGCTGCCCCGCTCGCCCGCGTTCGACAGGTCGTTCGACATGCGCGAGGCACTGCGCATGCACGCCCGCGGCATCTGCCGTGCCGTCGAGGAACAGGGCGCCTCCCCGAAGGACCGCGCCTTCGCCATCCTGGCCGAGATGCTCCTGATGCAGCACACCTGCCACTGGTATTGCCGGTCGAAGTCCGTCGCATCGGCCCGCATGCTGGCCGGCCATCGCACGTCCTACGAGCAACTGGTCGGGGCCGTGCTGCCTCAGACGCGACAGGAGTATCTCGGGCTGGTGGCCTGACGAGTCGCGTATTCAACTCCTGGCGGCACGAGCGTCCTGAATTCCCGCAGGCGCAGTGGCAACTGCAAGACTGCCGGTTGACCGAGGCGGATCCGAGCGCCTTCCACCCGCGTTCTGGAGCATCCTGCACCCTGCGGACTGCCTTTTGAAAGAGGTCTCGAATGGACATCGGCTTCATCGGCTTGGGCGTGATGGGCGCCCCCATGGCAACCCATCTGGCGCACGCGGGCCATCGGCTGGCGCTGCTGGACGCGGATGAATCCCTGACCCGGGACCTGGCCGCCAGGCTGGGCCCGGGCGCCGTGGCCGCCACGACGCCGCGCGAAGTCGCTGAGCGCAGCGAGGTGATCGTCACCATGCTGCCCAATGGCCAGGTGGTGCAGCAGATCGCCCTTGGCGAGGACGGACTCGTGCAGGGCCTGCGCCGCGGCGCCATCCTGCTGGACACCTCCAGCTGCGAGCCCTGGCTGACCGAGCAGACCGGCAAGGCGCTCGGCGGGCGCGGCGCGGCCATGGTGGACGCGCCCGTGTCCGGCGCCGCCTGGGGCGCGCAGGAGGCGAAGCTCGTGTTCATGGTCGGCGGCGCGGACGAGGACGTCGCGCGCATCCGTCCGCTGCTGGACGTGATGGGTCGCGCGGTGTTCCATCTCGGCGGCCTGGGCAGCGGCCACGCCATGAAGTGCATCAACAACTGCATTACGGCGGTCACGTTGGCCAACACCGCCGAAGGCCTGGTGGCCGGCAAGCGCTACGGGCTGGATCCCAAGGTGATGGTGGACGTGCTGAATGAATCCACCGGCGGTTCCTGGATCACCCAGACCCACTTCAACCAGCGCGTCTTCAACCGCGCCTTCGACGATCCGTTCAAGCTGGAACTGATGCTCAAGGACATGGGCATCGCGGTGGAGCTCGCTCGCGAAACGGCCACCCCGGCGCCGATCTGGGGCCTCGCCCAGCAGCTGTGGCGCATGGCCGACCACGCCGCCGGCCCCGGCGCCAGCGTGAGCGAGCTGGTGCGCTGGGTCGAGAAGCAGAGCGCCACCGAACTCACGCCCGGTGCCGCGCCTCGACAGCGCTGAGGAGTCGCCGATGCGGGCGCCAAGTTCGGGGACGTGTCCTACGTAGCGCGGCCGCCGCGTGCATAGGATGGGTCGTCTCCCAGGACCCACGCATGTCCCCGAAAAGCAGGCGCACCCTACTTCTTGCCGGTGTTCTGGCGGCCGGCCTTCTCACCCGGCACACGGCTGCGCTGTCGGCCCCGCCCGACGCCCCCTCGCCGCCGGTGGAGAAACTGCAGCGCTACCAGGTCGATCCGGCGAAGGTCTTCGTCGCGGGCATCTCATCCGGCGGCTTCGCCGCGGTGCAGATGCACGTGGCGCACTCGTCCACGTTCAAAGGCGCGGCGATCTACGCGGCAGGCGTCTACTGGTGCGCCGGCGCAGGGGGCGCGGCCACGGCCCTGGCCAATTGCGGCGGGCAGACCCTGCCGACCGGCCAGGCTTCCTACAACAGCATGCTCGCCCCGTCGCAGACCTACCTCGAGACCCAGTCGGCGCTCGGCACCATCGACCCGATGTCGAACCTGCGCGGGCAACCCGTGTATCTGTGGGCCGGCACGAAGGACGCGACCGTGAATCCGCTCGGGATGGCGGACCTGAACGCCGAATACCTGCGGTACGGGGCCAACGTGCGCTTCGACAACACCTTCCCCGCGGCCCACGGCTGGGAGTCGCCCAATGGCGAGCTCGACTGCGGCACCGCGGGCAGTCCGTTCATGGTCCGGTGCTCGCAGAACGGCGCCGTCTACGACTCGGTCAGGACCTGGCTCACGATGTTCCTGGGTCCGCTGGCGCCGCGCAACAACGGGAAGCTCCAGGGAAGCCTGATCACGTTCGACCAGACCGAGTTCGGCGCCTCGTCCGATGTGTCGCTGAGTTCGACGGGTTCGGTGTTCGTGCCGAAGTCCTGCGCGCACGGGAAGACCTGCGGTTTCGTGCTCGCGCTGCACGGCTGCAAGCAGCAGTCGGCGCTGATCGGCGACAAGTGGGTGACCCAGGCCGGCATCAACGAGTGGGCCGACACGAACAGCCTGATCGTGCTGTACCCCGACACCATCGCCACCTCGGCGCCGGAGCCGACGAACCCGAATGCATGCTTCGACTGGTGGGGTTACTCGAACCAGGTGGACCCGAACTACGCGCTCAAGAGCGGGCTGCAGATGCAGGTGCTGTACTCGATGGTGGGAAGGGTGACCGGCGTCCAGTGAAAGGCGGGCCCGCGCCCCGGGTCGGCCCACTACTCCGTCGCATCCGCATTGGCGGCCCGCAGCGGATCGGACACCTCCATCCAGTCGAGGTCGTTCTCCAGGGCGTGGAACGCGTCGTCGCCGATCTCACCGCTGTCGCGCATCGCGAGAAGCACCTGGCGCGCGGCGCGCAGCGCCGAGCGGTAGGCGGCGTCGTACTCGGCGCCGAACGAGGCCTGCCCGCCACCGCTGCGCTGCAGCTGGCCCAGCCAGACCTTCAGGTCCTTGCGCACGAGGTCCACGGCGGGCGAGCGTGTCGACGGCAGTTGCGCGCAGGCGGCTTCCAGCATGCGCTGTCGCGCCGTGTGCTCCTCGCGCGCCACCGGATCGTCGTCGCGCAGGTCCAGGAACCGCAGCAGCGCCTTCAGCGTGAGGCCCTGGATCAGCAGCGTGCCCAGCACCACCAGGAACGCGGTCAGCACGATCAGGTCGCGGGCCGGGAAGCTCGCGGGCAATGCCAGCGCGGCCGCGAGGGTGACGATGCCACGCATGCCCGCCCAGGAGATCACGAGCCCGCTGCCGACCGTCGGCCGCAGCATCGGCCTCGGCGGATGGAAGCCGTGCCGGCGGTGGCGCCACCGGAGGGTGGCGTTGAACGACATGTGCCAGGCGATCCGCACCAGGATGACCGTCGCCAGCACGGCCGCCGCGACCAGCAGGTACTGCTCCCGTGCCGCCGGCGCCAGGTCGACCAGGATCGGTCGGATCTGCAGGCCGATGAAGATGAACGCGAAGATGTTCAGCGCGAACACCACCGTGGCCCAGACCGCGTTGGTGGGGATGCGGATGCGGGCCGGCGTCCGCGCCGGCGCGGTCCGTCCCAGCGTCATCGCGAAGCACACGGTGGTGAGCACGCCCGACAGGCCGACGTGTTCCGCGACGAGCCAGACGGTGAAGGTGCCCACGAACTGCAGGATGATGGCGGTGGGGATGTGCTGCACCCGCTCCAGCAGGCGCTGCATCAGCCAGCCGAGCGCGGGACCGGCCACCAGGCTGCCCAGCACCGCCAGCAGGAAGGTCGGCGCGACCGCCTGCACGGAAAAACCGCCCGCCGCCACCGCGCCCACCGCCAGCCGATAGATCAGGAGCGCGCTGGCGTCGTTCAGCAGGCTCTCGCCTTCGAGGATGCCGAGGAGGCGCTGTGGCGGATGCAGCGGCCGCAGCACCGCCGTGGCCGCCACGGCATCGGGCGGCGCCACGATGGCGCCCAGCGCGATCGCCGCCGCCCAGGGCAGGTCCGGAACGAGCGCGTGCGAGACGACGGCGACCGCCGCCGTGGTCAGGCCCACCGAAAAGATCACCAGGCTGACGAGCGGCGCCCAGTTGTCGCGCAGGTCGCGCAGCGAGGCGTCGTAGCCGGCGTCGACCAGGATGGGCGCGACGAACAGGGCCAGCACCAGCTCGGGCGGCAGGCTGAGCCTCGGCGCCCCCGGAATGAGCGCCAGCAGCGCGCCTCCGATGGCCAGGAACACCGGATAAGGCGCCCCCGCCCGCCGGGCAGCGGCGGCCAGCAGCACGGCCGCTCCGAAGAGCACCAGGATCAGTTCGAGCTCTCGCACGGCCGCAGTATGGTGGCTGGGCCGCGGCGGCGGGAGCCTGGCCGACCTGCGCGCGCGACCAGAAACCCGCAGTCCGGCACGGGCGCGCCCGTCCCGGGATAATCCGGTGGTCGGCCGGCGCTTGCCCGGCCGTACGCACTCCGGGCCGAGCTACCCCATCCGCGCTCCGCCCTGCATCCATGGATTCGCAACACGCACTCGTCCTCTTTTCCGGCGGGCAGGATTCGACCGCCTGCCTCGCCTGGGCCCTGGACCGCTTCCCGCACGTGGAAACGGTCGGCTTCGACTATGGCCAGCGGCATCGCATCGAACTGGATTGCCGCGCCCGCGTGCGCGAGCGCATCGCCGCGCGGTTCCCGCACTGGGCGCCGCGACTCGGCCCGGACCACCTGCTGCAGGTGGACGTGCTCGGGCGCATCAGCGACACCGCACTGACGAGCGACGCCGAGATCGCGCTGCAGGCCGACGGCCTGCCCAACACCTTCGTTCCCGGGCGCAACCTGCTGTTCCTGACGCTCGCGGCGGCCCTGGGCTACCGGCGCGGCATGGCCGTGCTGGTCGGCGGCATGTGCGAGACGGACTACTCGGGCTATCCGGACTGCCGCGACAGCACGATGAAGGCGATGCAGCAGGCGTTGACGCTGGGCATCGACCGTCCGTTCACGATCGAGACGCCGCTGATGTGGCTGGACAAGGCGGCCACCTGGGAGCTGGCGCAGCGGCTGGGCGGCGACGCGCTGACCGAGATCATCCGCGAGGACACGCACACCTGCTATCGCGGCGAGCGCGGCCAGATGCATCCCTGGGGGCACGGCTGCGGAACCTGCCCCGCCTGCGAACTGCGGGCGCGCGGCTACGCCGCCTGGCGGCAAGGCGGGACAGCATGACGTACGCGGTCAAGGAGATCTTCTACACGCTGCAAGGCGAAGGCGGCAACGCCGGCCGCGCGGCGGTGTTCTGCCGGTTCGCGGGTTGCAACCTCTGGTCCGGGCGGGAGAGCGACCGCGCCGGCGCCCAGTGCCGCTTCTGCGACACGGATTTCGTGGGCACCGACGGCACGGGCGGCGGCAAGTTCGCGGATGCGCACGCGCTGGCCGAGGCGGTTGCGGCGCACTGGCCCGTGGGCGTGCCGGGCAAGCCGCTGGTCGTCCTGACGGGGGGTGAGCCCCTGCTGCAGGTCGATGCCGCCCTCGTTGGCGCGCTGCATGCGCGCGGCTTCGAGATCGCGGTGGAAACCAACGGCACGATCGAGCCGCCCGCGGGCCTGGACTGGATCTGCGTCAGCCCCAAGGCGGGCACGGAACTGCGCGTGCGCGCCGGCCACGAGCTGAAGGTCGTGGTGCCGCAGGACGAGCTGGACCTGGACGCGCTGGTGAAGCTGCCGTTCGGCCGCCACCTGCTGCAGCCGATGGACGGCCCGCTGGTGCGCGAGAACACGCAGTGGGCCATCGCGCGCTGCCTGCGGGACCCTCGCTGGCGCCTGAGCGTGCAGACGCACAAGATGGTGGGCATCCGATGAAGTACGAGGTTTCGCAGCGCTTCTTCTTCGATGCCGCGCACACGCTCGAGCGCGACATCGAGCGCGAAAGCAGCGCACGCGTGCACGGGCACACCTACCAGGCCGAGGTCGCGGTCGCGGGGGAGCCGGATGCGCAGGGAATGGTGGTGGATCTGGGGCACCTGCGGCGCGCGCTCGCGGAGCTGCGGGCCGCGCTCGATCACCAGTTGCTCGACGACGTCCCGCGCCTGGGCAAGCCCACGCTGGAGAACCTGTGCCGCTTCATCGCCGAACGCGGCCGTGCCGCGGGCTTCCCGGTCAGCCGGGTGTCCGTGTGGCGCGACGGGATCGGGGACCGCTGCGACCTGCGGCTCGCCTGATACGGGGTCGGCGGAGTACCTCCAACCCGTTCCCCGTCCCGGAAGCTGCCGGTCGGCTGGACAGCGGCTCGCGTCGAGGCTCCAGCCGTCCGACATGCCGACGCGCCGCACGACTGCACGAAGACAACTCGGGCGTGGCGAAACTCAGCACCCACGTGTGTAGGAGAGCCCGATGACGTCCAGGATGGATCACCTGCAGCGCTGGCGACAGATCGCCGGCCTGCTTTGGAAGCACCGCGGAGCCTTGGCCCCGCGGGCGGCCCAAAGCACAGGCGACCGCAGCCCGGCCGAACAGCTGGCCGATGACCTGGAAGCGATGGGGCCGGCGTACGTCAAGCTGGGCCAGGTGCTGGCCAGCCGACCCGACCTGCTGCCCGCCGGCTACGCGAAGGCGCTGTCGCGCCTGCAGGACGACGTGAAGCCGTTCCCCTTCGAGACCGCGCGGGCGATCGTCGAGAGCGAGCTCGGCGTGCGGCTGTCGAAGGCATTCGCGAGCTTCGACCCGGAGCCCATCGCGGCAGCGTCGCTGGGCCAGGTGCACTCCGCCACCCTGCGCGACGGCACGCCGGTCATCGTGAAAGTCCAGCGGCCGGAGGTGGCCAGGCAGGTGGCCGAGGAATTCGACGTGCTCACCCGGCTGGCCGCATTCCTGGACGCGCACACCGACGTGGGCCGGCGCCACCGCCTGCGCCTGATGCTGGACGAATTCCGCGTCACGATCCAGGAGGAGCTGGACTATGAGCGCGAGGCGGAGAACCTGGTGGCCGTGGGCCGCAACCTCGCGCAGTTCGATGGTTTGACGGTGCCGCAGCCCATCCCGGACTATTGCACGCGGCGCGTCCTGACGATGGAACGCGTCCAGGGCACCAAGATCACCAAGGTGACCGGCTACTCGCGCCTCGAAGTGGATGGTTCCCGGCTGCTCGACCAGCTGTTCCACGGCTACCTGAAGCAGGTGCTGGTGGACGGACTGTTCCACGCGGACCCGCATCCCGGGAACGTGTTCGTGTCCACGGATGGGCGGCTCGCGCTGCTCGACCTGGGGATGGTGGGTCGCACGACACCGGACATGCAGGAGCACCTGCTGAAGCTGCTGATCGCCGTCAGCAATGGGCGCAGCGAGCAGGTGGCCGAGACCCTGATCGAGATGAGCGACCGCGGCGACGAAGCCGATCCGGCCGGCTTCCGTCGACGCCTTGGACTGCTTCTGGCCCGCCAGCAGGGCCGCGACCTGCAGCACGTGAGCACCGGACAGACGCTGCTGGAGATCAGCAGCCTGGCGGCGGAGTGCGGCTACTTCGTGCCCAGCGAGCTGGCGCTGCTGGCCAAGACACTGCTGCAGCTCGACGAGATCGGGCGCGTGCTGGATCCGGCGTTCGATCCGAACGCGGCGGTGCGCGAACATGCCGCGACCCTGATGTCCACGCGCATGAAGCGCGAGGCCGGCGAAGGCGGCCTGCTCACCGGGGCGCTGGAGTTCAAGAATTTCGCGGCCAGGCTGCCGCACCGGCTGAACCGCATCCTGGACGCGGTCGGCAACCGGGAACTCGAGCTCAAGGTGCGCGCGGTCGACGCCGCGGACGTACTCGAGGGCATGCAGAAGATCGCCAACCGGGTGACGACCGGGTTGATCCTGGCGGCGCTGATCATCGGCGCGGCGTTGCTGATGCGCGTGGAGACGGATTTCCGTCTGATGGGCTATCCGGGATTCGCCATCATGTGTTTCCTCGGCGCGGGCCTCGGGGCGGTCGCGCTCCTGCTGAACATCTTCAAGCAGGATCGGGCGTATCGGAAGCGGTGAGCTCCGCGTGTTGCCGGCCGGCGGTCGGCCGGCCGATGGCCGCCCATGAGCACGGCATCATCGAGGCTTCGGATCACCCCGTCGCCTCGCGCGACACCTCCTCGTCCATCCTGAAAGCATCAACGTGAACAAGATTCCTCGCTTGCAAGCACTCGTCGCAGCCCTGACCCTGGCCGCCGGCCCCGCATTCGCGGCCGGCCCGTCCGGCACCGAAAACCTGCCTGGCGGCATCGTGGTCAAGCACCTGGTGGCCGGCAAAGGCAGGAGCCCGTCCGCGACGGACACCGTCGAGGTGCACTATCGCGGCACGCTGGCGGACGGCAAGGAGTTCGACAGCTCCTACAAGCGCGGCCAGACCGCCACGTTCCCGCTGAACCGCGTGATCCCGTGCTGGACCCAAGGCATGCAGCGCCTGGCCGTCGGCGGCAAGGCCGTCCTGACCTGTCCGCCGGCCGTGGCGTACGGCGAGCGCGGCGCGGGCGGCGTGGTCCCGCCCAACGCGACCCTGACCTTCGAGGTGGAACTCGTTTCCATCAAGTAGCCGCCTTCCCCCGGCATGACCACGACGGTCCCAGGTCCTGACGGACTTCCTCGCTGCAGCTGGTGCGCCGGCGCGTCGCGCGACTACGTCGCCTATCACGACCACGAGTGGGGATTCCCCGTGGCTGACGACCCTCGCCTGTTCGAGAAGGTCAGCCTCGAGGGATTCCAGTCGGGGTTGAGCTGGCGGACGATCCTCGACAAGCGGGAAAACTTCCGCGCCGCGTTCAGGCGATTCGACTTCCGCGAGGTCGCGCGCTTCGACGAGGAGGACATCGCACGCCTGCTTTCCGATGCAGGCATCGTGCGCCACCGCGGCAAGATCGAAGCCGTGATCAACAACGCGCAGCGTGCATGCGAGCTGGTCCGGGAGACGGGCACGTTGGCCGCGTACTTCTGGAGCTTCGAGCCCGCCGCGCATGAACTCGATGCGCATCGCTCCGTGTCCGTCTCGCGGGCTTCGCGCGAGCTGTCCGGGGACCTGAAGAGGCGGGGCTGGAAATTCGTCGGCCCGACCACCATGCATGCCTTGATCCAGGCGATGGGGCTGGTGAACGACCATGCCGAGGGGTGCGTAACCCGGGCGCAGGTGGAAGAGGCGCGCAAGAGGTTCAGACGCCCCTAGTCGGCCTGCCTTCCCGATGTCCTCCACTCACTCGCTCTGGTCGCCCCTTCGCCTGCCCGCGTTCCGCGGGCTGTGGACCGGCAGCGCCATCTATTTCACCGGCAACGCCATGCAGTCCATGGCGGCGTCGTGGCTGATGGTCGAACTGACGGGGTCGTCGTTCCTGGCGGCGCTGGTGCAGACGGCGGTCTTCTTCCCGATGTTCCTGCTCGCGCTGCCCGCGGGCGTCCTCGCGGACACGACCGATCGCCGTGCGCTGATCATCCGGGCCCTCACCGTCCAGGTCGGCGTCATCGCGCTCCTGGCGACGCTTGCGTTGTCCGGCGGCGCCGGCCCGGCCAGCCTGCTGTGCTTCACCTTCGCCGCCGGATGCTGCACGGCCTTGCTGTCTCCGGCATGGAACACCAGCGTGGCCGACACCGTCCCGCGCGCGGACATGCCGCAGGCCATCACCGCCATGTCGATCGCCTGGAACAGCGCCCGGGCCCTCGGTCCGTCCATCGCGGGATTCGTCTTCGCCGCGGCCGGGGCCGGATGGGTGTTCGTCCTGGCCGGCGTCAGCGCCCTGGTGATGATGCAGGTGGTTCGCCGGTGGCCGCCGGCGCCGCATGCGAAGTCGCCGCTGCCCGCCGAGCGCCTCTGGAGCGGCACGCTCGCGGGACTGCGCTACGCGCGCCACTCGCCCCTGATCCTGGCCCAGCTGCTGCGCACCGTGGCGTACAGCGCCGCCGGGTCGGCGCTGTGGGCGCTGCTTCCGGCGATTGCGGCGCAGCAGCTGCAGCTCGGCGCCACCGGCTTCGGCTTCCTGATGGGTTGCCTCGGCACCGGCGCCGTCGCGGCGGGCCTCGTCCTCGGCGCGCTCCGGGCCCGCCTGGGGTTGGAAAGGCTGGTGGCGGTGGGGAGCGTGGTGTTCGCGGCCACCATGCTCGTCGCGGCTTTCGTCCGGATCCCGGTCGTCGTCTTCGTCTCGCTGGCCCTCGGGGGCGCGGGCTGGATGGCGGTGATGGCCACGTTCAACACGGCGACGCAATCGAGCGCCCCGCCCTGGGTGCGCTCCCGCGCCGTCGCTCTTCACACGCTGAGCGCGCTCGGCTCCTTCGCCATCGGCTCGGCGTTCTGGGGGGCCGTGTCCGGCCTCGCGGGCCTGACGGCGGCGCTGGTCGCGGCCAGCCTGGCCATGGTGGCCGGGATCTTCCTGGCGCGCCGGTTCCCCTTGCGCATGGGCGATGCCCAGGAGGTCACGCCGGTCGCCTTGTGGGACGACGTCTTCATCAAGGAGCAGCCGCTGCCCGATGACGGTCCGGTGTCGGTCGAAGTGGCGTACCGCATCCGCCCGGGCGAGGCCGAGGAGTTCCTGCAGGCCGTGAGCCGGCTGCGCTCCTCGCGCCGGCGGGATGGCGCGACGCTCTGGCGCGTCTACCGCGACCTGGCCGATCCGTCGCGGTATGTCGAGCGTTTCATCGTCGCGTCGTGGGCCGACTACCTGCATCAGCGCGCACGGGCGACTCTCGCCGACCGGGAGCTGGAAGGCCGGGTGCGCGAGTTCCTTGCCGACGGCCAGTCCGTGACGACGCAGCACTACATCGCGGAGCGCTGATGCCACAGCAGCGCAGCGATCACCATCGCCATCCCGATGAGCTCGTTCGCGGAGGGTGCCTTCCCGAGCGCGATACTCATCGCGAGCGCTGAAACCGGGATGAAGTTCAGGAACGCCGTGGCCGGGACCGCGCCCAGCACCCTGACCCCGTAGTTGAACGCCACGACCGACGCCGCGGATGCCACCAGCCCGACGTAGAGCAAGGCGTACCAGGCGCCCCGAAGGCCTTCACCGCTCGGCGCTCCAGCCCAACCCATCAGGGTCGCCGCCACGGCGCCCATCAGCAACAAGGGCCATCCCGCCAGCACCGTCAGCGCGGTGTACTCGACGACATCCATCTCCCGGAATTTCGCCGCACCTCGCGTGTACAGGATCCATCCGATCGTGCCCGCCAGCGCCACCGCATCTCCGGCAAGGGTCGATCCCGCGGCCCCGGCGCGGGACGTGAAGACGCCCGACACGACCGTGACCCCGACCAGCGCCAACGCCGTCACCGTCAGGCCCGAACGCGCCGGGCGCACGCCATCGAGGAGCCAGCGCAGCAACTGTGTCGTCATCGGCACGGTGGCCATGATCACCGCGCCGTGCGAGGGCACGGAATGCGAAAGCCCGACCAGCAGCATCACGCTGAAGACGCCGAAGCCCGAGAGCCCCAGCAAAGCCAGGGGTGCGGCGTGCGCGCGAAGCCTGCGCCAGGGCGCTCCGCCGCGCGGCAGCAGCAGAGCGGCGAACGCCACGCCCGAGATGGTGTAGCGGATCAGCGTGAGCCAGACGGCGAAAGCGAAGCCATCGAGGGGCTGGAGCTGATCCGGCTCGGCGCCGTTGAGCTCGTCGTGGCCTTGCCCCCGGGGCTTGCGCAGGCGCACACCGACCTCACCCTGGAGAACCTGACCCGACTGCCCTGGGTCGGCACCCCGCCCTCATGCGTGCTGCGCACGCACACGGATCGCCTCTTCACGGCCTCGGGTCGCGACTATCAGATGGGCCAGACGGCCGATAGTGAAAGCAACTTGCGCAGCATGATCGCGAGCGGCCTGGGGGTGGGCATTCTCCGGCACGACCAAGCCGCGCAAGCGGAGCGCCAGGGGGAGGTCGTGGTGTGGAAAGGATGGCGCTCGCACACCTGGTTGTGCTGGGTCGGCCCGCCGGAAGCGAGGCGCTCAGCCCCGGTCGATGCGATCCGCTCGATGGTGTTGGAGACCTGGCACTGAGCCTCACAGGTCGCATCGGAGATACCTCTTGAAGCACATCCGGCGCGAAGCTCGACAGTGGCTCACTAGAATCTGTTGAGTTCACCAGGAAGCTCAACACCATGAAGCACGCTGTCAAAGTCGCCTCGCTCGCCTCCACCTTCGCCTGCCTTCTCCTGGCATCGGGCGGTGTCGCGGCCGGGGATGTGGGAACTGCGCTCGGCGGCGGAGTCGGAGGCGCCGCGGGTGCGCTGATCGGCAACCAGGTCGGCGGCAAGAACGGCGCCGTGATCGGCGGTGCGCTGGGCGGCGGCGTCGGCGCGGCCACGACCACTTCCGGGTCGGGCAAGAC